>NZ_KZ627131.1:4696-9615 GCF_001811075.1 Rothia sp. HMSC069C03 | reverse complement strand
TGTTCCCCGCGCGAGCGGGGATGAGCCGCCCAGGCGTACTTCTTAGCGTTGCGTTCCTCAGTGTCCCCCGCGCGAGCGGGGATGAGCCGCTAGGCAGGGTGCTGAGGAAGGTCAAGAATCAGTGTTCCCCGCGCGAGCGGGGATGAGCCCCGACACCACTCTCACCCTTCGTCCCTCAGAGTGTGCTCCCCGCGCGAGCGGGGATGAGCCTACGCTGAGTGGTGTGCAGCAGCTGACGGTTCAGTGTTCCCCGCGCAAGCGGGGATGAGCCCTATATCAAGGGCAACAATGAAAGAAACTCAACGTATTCCCCGCACTCGCGAGGCACAGGTAAGGCCCCTCGACCCGCAGCAATAAACTGCAGGTCGAGGGGCCTCCTCATGCATTAGCGTTAGCTGGTAGAAAGGTCAGCGCCCGAAAACCCGGGAACCGCCCCTTACGCCACCGCCACGGTGCCCTTGGCTGCGGTGCCATTTCGGGTCCACAGCAGGAGCGCCGCCACGCTGTTGATGATGTAGAAGATGTACTTGCCGACGTTCGCGAAGTTGCCCTGAGTCAGCGCCTTGATGCACTGCACGGTGTTGTACAGGAACCAGAATTGCCACTGCATCGTGAGCTTGAGCGCGTTCAGAATGTTTGCTGACAGGGAGAGACCGAACACTACGGTCGTGATCCAGAACAGGAACGAGGTCTTGCCGCCGTAACCGACATAGTTCGCAATCAGGGAGAACGCGAACGAACCGGCCACAATACCGCCAATAATCAGCTGGCCCTTCGTGCCGGTCGGCGGTTCCATCGCTTTGCCGCGTTCGGAGTTCTGCCACCTACGAATCGCGAAGGTGTACACGATAAAGGTCACCGGGTAGGTGATGATTGCTGCCTTGTTGCCCAGAATGTAGTCAATCGCGCCAGACAGCGCCGTGTTAATAATGCCGAGCACGTTGCCGATGTTTGAGAGGCGGCCGGTCAGGCGGGTAGACATCATTGAAATACCCACGTTAATCACGGAAATCACGCCGAGGGGAATGAAGGGCGTGATCGGGCCCCAGTCGACGTATTTGGCGAGGTTGGTGCTCAGGTATCCTGAGGCGATTGCGATGGCGATAACCAGTGCTACGCCGAAAAAGTCGGCGTACTTGGACTTGGCGAAAAAGAGGAGAGCCTTCTCGTATGAGAATTCCTTGGCCTCCATGGGTAACTCCTTTGTTGAGGATATAGGAACAGTGATAGGGTACCAATAACTATAACTCTTTGAAAAGGGTTTGAGTCGGCGTGTCACACATAAAACTTCAGAAACCCACATATTCCACATCTCGGAACACCGTGGCATTGGGTAATTCAAAATCACCCCATCAAGAATCCATACCAACTTCCGGTAAACCTTGCCAGATATCGCCCCTACTTCGTTAAACATCGAAAATGGGCGTAAAATCACTGCCGTTTCGTCTTCGCTTTAAAGGGGACCTTAAGGTACGCTAGATGACTGGGTCAGGGAACCCTGCCGGTCTCACTCACCGCGCATCCGCCCGACAGACACCCGCACCCCGTACACTGCGTCTCACTCATGCATACAGGGGAGGGAACCCAACGTATCGGCCTCACTCACCGTTTACGCCGCTGTCCGCGCATCCTGCCACCCGTAACTCACTCAACTCAAACAAGAACTGAATAGGACAATCATGCCCTTGATTAACCATCGACTCTCACGACGATTCTTCGTAAAGGGTGCTTCCGCCGCCGCCGCTGCAGGCGCACTGACCCTGCAGGTACAGGCCGCTCAGGCTGACGAAGCTCCCGCAAACCTTGCCCCGGCAACCGAGGAAACTAAAGGCCCGCGCCTCGTTATTCAGCGTGCCACCATCACTGAAACCGGTATGACCGTCAACTACACTGCACACGGTCTGCGCGAATTCCTCACCGAAGGCACCACCCTGACCGTACGCCACGGCTACGTTCGTAACGACTCTTTCGAAACTCTGCGCTCCTGGCCGCTCACCCCCGAATTTGACGGTGACGCTGACAGCTTCAGCGGTAGCGACCAGTTCCCCATCGAGCTGATGCAGGGTGAGGGTGTTGATCACGCCCTGCAGCTGGATATTTGCTCCGACCCGTGGGGCCAGGAGGTTACCCACCAGATTGCTGCGCGCATTCCCGTGGCTGAGACTAAGATCCTTAAAACCTCTTTCGAAGATGTTCCGGGTAGCCACCCGTTCGCTGAGGATATCCGCATGGCGAACCAGAAGAAGTGGCTGATGCCGAACCCGCAGTCTGGCGCGTTTGAGCCGGACCGCCCTGTGACCCGTGAGGAGCTTATTGCTCTGCTGAACCACGCTGCAGGTCACGCTGGCGTGAGTGAAAACTCTGAGGTTGCCCCCTTCGCGGATGCGGCAGGCCGCCCGACCGCGAACGCGCTGCACTGGGCTCGTGACCGCAAGATCACCGAGCCGTTCACTGGTGGCGACAAGATTGACCCGACCGCACCGGTTTCTCACGAGCAGCTGGTGGGTGTGCTGTTCCAGTACAACGCGGAGGTTCAGCTGACTGAAATGAACGAGGCTGCTGGTTCTCGTTTCCGCGACGTGCTCGGTGCCGGTACTCTGCACCGTTACGTTGCGTGGGCTGGCGCGAACGACATCGTGCTGGATTCTTCGGGCGTGTTCAACCCGACCGCGCCGACTACTCGCGCGGAGCTGGCTCGTTTCATTCGCCGCTACAAGCTGCAGAACCTGCTGTTCACTGACTTCTCGTATGTCTCCTAATTTTTAGTCACCTCGGCACCGTGTGTTGGGGTGTGTGGAACCCCCGTCTTCTGGTTTTTGCTGGAGGCGGGGGTTTTGCCATGTCCCGTATCGCCGCGCCTCGGGGAGTTTTAGTGACAGGCTGTGCCTGGCATATGAAATTTTGTGTTATATATGCCTAAAATCTTGCAAAATCCTGTGTGCTAAGTAAGTATTACCTAGAAGGTAAGTTAAAGGTTGCCTTACTTAATACTGTGTGAAGACTAGTTTCCTTCCTCGTGGGCCCACGAAACCCACACCAAAGAGCAGGAAAACGCGGCACCTCACCACCCATCGGCGGGGGAGAGACGCACCTTCACACACCACCCACGAAAAAGGACATACATATGAACCTCGCTTCAAGCAAGGCATTCAAGGGCCTCGCCGTTGGATCGCTGGCACTGGCAATTTCCGGCGTTGCCACCATCCCCGCATCGTTCGCGGCAGACTCCACCCCGGCGGCAAGCCAGAGCACTGACGCTCGCACCATCACTGACAAGGCGATGGCAAAGATCACCCAGGGCCTGCCCGGTCAGTTCCAGGTCGCATACTCCAAGAAGACCAACAAGATTTGGGTTGCGGGCACCGCTGACCGCGACGAGCACGTTTCTACGATTGCTCGCATTGACGCAAACTCCCTGAAGATTGAGGCCGTCGCCGAGCTGCCCATCGTCCAGGACGCGAAGGGCTACTCCTACGAGGGTGCGTACGGTATCACCGTCGATGACGAGGAAGGTACCGTGTGGGTGACCAGCACCCGCGATAACTCCGTTGCCGTGTACGATCAGGCGACCATGAAGCAGCTGTGGACCAATGCGGGTCTGAGCAAGGACGACCCGAACTGGATTGAGCACCCCCGCGAGGTGCGTGTCGATCACGAGTCGGGTAAGGCTTTCGTGACCGGTCGCTTCTTTGTCTCGGCTATCGATCTGAAGACCAAGCAGGTTGAGAAGATTCAGCTTGAGGGCGCACCCGATGGCGGTACCCGCTACATCAGCATGAACATTCTGGTGGACGGCGGCAAGCTGTACGTGCCCGAACGCACCGGCGGCAAACTCTTCGTGATCGACACCAAGACCTTCAAGGTCGAGAAGACCATCTCTGTGAAGGGCGATAAGGACGGCGAGGTTCGCCCCTCCGACGTGGCTATTGACCACTCCGAGAACGAAATTTACGTCTCCTCCCAGGGTGTGAAGGGCGCGAACTCCGGCGTGTCCATCTACGACGCGACCACCCACGAGTTCAAGAAGTTCATCCCGGTCGGCACCCAGGCACTCGCACTGGACAACGATGAGGCGAACGACCTGGTGTACGTCTCTGACTTCGGCACCGGCAAGGTCGGCGTGATTGACGGCGGCGCAGCAGACAAGCTGATTGCTGAGGTCGCCATGAACGGCGGCAAGGCAAACGACCTGGTCGTACTGCCCAACGGCTCCGTTATCGCTGTGGACAAGCAGGCTGGCGCAACCGCAACCGTGCCTTACGTCCTCGACGGTACCATCGGTACCGTCAGTACCTCCAGCCAGGTCACCAGCAAGCCTTCTAAGGACAAGCAGGGCAACGAGGTTCCCGCCAAGACCTCCGAGATTCAGGCGAACTCCATCCTGAAGTTTAAGGTCACCGCAACCGCAGGCGATAACTCTGAGGTCAAGCAGGTCACCCCCGAAACCCGCGAGTTCCAGGGCTACCCGGCAACCGCCACCAAGACCAAGGCGGCCGACAACAACGCAACCACCCCCTCCACCGAGGCACACCGCACCCTGGACGCAAACGGTAGCGTTGCAAACATCATTCAGGGTCTGCCCGGCCAGTTCCAGGTTGGCTACTCCAAGAAGAACCACAAGCTGTTCGTACCCACCGTGGGTGCACGCGGCGGCCTCGCTTCCTCCCTGGCACGCGTGGATGCAGACACCCTGCAGACCGAGGCTTTCGCCGAGCTGCCTGTGAAGAAGAACGACAAGGGCCAGTACGGTTACACCTCCGCGTACGGCGTGACCGTTGATGACGTGGACGGCACCGTCTGGGTTACCAACACCACCGACAACTCCGTGGCAGTGTACGACCAGCAGACCCTCAAGCTCATCTGGAGCAACGAGGGCGTGCAGAAAGACGACCCGAACTGGATTGAGCACCCCCGCTCCG
>NZ_KZ627131.1:0-4596 GCF_001811075.1 Rothia sp. HMSC069C03 | reverse complement strand
GACCCGAACTGGATTGAGCACCCCCGCTCCGTTCTGGTTGACCACGAGTCCGGTAAGGCATTCGTGACCGGCCGCTTCTTCGTGTCCGCTATCGATCTGAAGACCAAGCAGGTTGAGAAGATCCAGCTCGAAGGCGCACCCGACGGCGGCACCCGCTACGTGAGCATGAACCTGTTCCTCGACGGCGGCAAGCTGTACGTGCCCGAGCGTACCGGCGGCAAGCTCTTCGTCGTGGACACCAAGACCTTCAAGGTTGAGAAGACCATCCAGACTCAGGGTGAGGACTCCACCGTTGAGGTTCGCCCCTCCGACGTTGCTGTGGACCACTCGCTGAATGAGATTTACGTCTCTTCCCAGGGCGTGAAGGGCGTCAACTCCGGTATCTCCGTGTACGACCTGAACACCGGTGAGTTCAAGAAGTTCGTCAAGTTCGGCACTCAGGCGCTCGCTCTGGAGCACGATGAGGACCGCGACCTGGTGTACGTAACCGACTTCGGCACCGGCAAGGTGGCTGTCTTCGACGGCCGCGCTGACGAGGTCATCGGCGAGGTTGAGATGAACGGCGCAGCCGCGAACGACGTGACCCTGCTCAAGGACGGCTCCGTGCTGGTCCTCGACAAGAAGGATCGCGACGAGAAGGTGACCCTGCCCTACGTGCTCAACGGCACCACGGGCGAGATTACCACCGCTAGCGAGTACACCTCCCTGCCTTATAAGGACCGCCAGGGTAACGACGTTCCCTCATCGGTTCAGCCGCTGAAGGCTAACTCGATTCTGAAGTTCAAGGTTGGCGTGAAGGACACTGACGCGAGCGCAGCTCCGGTGACCGTCACCCCGACTTCGCTGGACTTTGCGGGTTACCCGACGGTGACCGGTGTGAAGGCTGAGGAGTCGAAGCCGGCTGACCCGAAGGCTGAGGACAAGAAGCCTGAGGACAAGAAGGCAGAAGATAAGAAGTCTGAGGACGCTAAGTCCGAGGATAAGAAGTCTGACGCTAAGTCTGAGAACACCGCAGAGGCTAAGGATCAGACCTCCAAGGATCAGGCATCTCAGACTGATTCGAAGTCTGACGCTAAGACCGGTGCACAGGACTCCAAGTCTGACTCCAAGCCCGCTCCGGATGCTGTGAAGGCTGATAAGTCCGGTTCGGCTGTGAAGAATGGCGGTTCCTCTGTTGGCGGTTCCGATTCTTCCCTCGGTGGTTCCTCGGTAGCTAAGAGCGACGCAGGCTCCTCGCAGGCTGGCTCTTCGCGTGGCGCTTTGGCTAACACCGGTGCTGACGCTGTGATGCCGCTGGTTGCTTTCGCTTCTGTGGCTCTGATTGCGGGCGCTGCTCTGGTGATGCGCCGCCGCAAGGCATAAGCGTAGCGTTTAGTTTTCGGGCGTAAATGCTCGATGTAACGCGTGAAAAGGCGGGTATTTTCTCTTTCGGATTCTTCGAATCTGGGGGGGGGATACCCGCCTTTTGCGTGCCCGCTTGGGCTAATGCTGGGTGGGTGGTTTTAAAGCATATTTATATATGTGCACTTGCCTGTAAAAATATAGGTTTTGAATGTTGAAAAAATGTGTGGCCCGTGGTGAATGTCGCTGGCATGTCTCACCTAAACTTTTACATTAATGTGTAAATATAAAAGCATTACAATACCCCTGGTAACCAGGGTTTTTGCCCGCAAGGGCAAGGAAAAACCCTGAAATCGCCTCAACCTTCACGTGATACTGAAGGCGAATTTGGGGGTCACTCATAAAAACACAAAACACACCCCCGTCGCTGCTTGTATTTTCCTGGGAAAACACTGAGGATTAGAAGGTAGGTAAATTTATGCGTTACCTGCATTTCTGCTTTTCGTGCCGTCGAATATGTCACCGCATATTCACGGATGTCTCGTTAGCATTCGCATGCGGCATGTGAGCACTTCCGTCACACATTTGAAGGACACACATTGAACCTCACTCCCTCCTCGGGCAAAGCATTGAAGGGGCTCGCCGTCGGCTCCCTTGCGCTCGCAATCTCCGGCGCAGCCATGATTCCTGCCTCCTTCGCAGCACCGAATACCGCACATCAGACCGCTTCGCCCAGCGCCTCGGTTCCTTCCACCGCAGCGCTGAGCCGCGTTGTTGACACCTCCGCGTCCGTCGCGCAGATTACCCAGGGTCTGCCCGGCCAGTATCAGGTTGCCTACTCTAAGGCGACCAACAAGATTTGGATGGTCGGCGTGGGTGCCCGCGGCAACCTCGCCTCCACCATTGCTCGTGTCAATGCAGACACTCTTCAGATTGAAGAAGTGGCTGTGCTTCCCTTCGAGCTGGATAAGAACGGCGAATTTGGCTACATTTCCGCGTACGGTATCACTGTTGATGATGTGTCCGGTACTGTGTGGGTTACTAACACCACGGACAACTCCCTGTCTGTGTTCGATCAGAACACCATGGAGCAGATTTGGACTAACCACGGCATTGCCGAGAGCGACCCGAACTGGATTGAGCACCCCCGCTCCGTGCTGGTGGATCACAACTCCGGTAAGGTTTTCGTCACCGGTCGCTACTACGTGTCCGCTATCGACATGAAGACCTACCAGGTCACCAAGCTGCAGCTGGAAGGCGCACCCAACGGTGGCACCCGCTACGTCGGCATGAACATGACCATTGACGGTGACAAGCTGTACGTGCCTGAGCGCACCGGCGGCAAGGTCTTCGTTATCAACACTCACACTTTCAAGACTGAGCAGGTTATCCAGACCCGCGCAGAGGATTCCACCGTCGAGGTTCGCCCCTCTGACGTCACCATTGACCACTCCGAGAACGAAATTTACGTCTCCTCCCAGGGTGTGAACGGCGTGAACTCCGGTATCTCCGTGTACGACCTGAACACCGGTGAGTTCAAGAAGTTCGTCAAGTTCGGCACCCAGGCGCTGTCCATGGAGAACGATGAGAATCGCGACCTGGTGTACGTGACCGATTTCGGTACCGGCAAGATCGCTATCTTTGACGCTAAGACCGACCGTGTGATCGGTGAGGTTGAGATGAACGGCGGTAAGGCTAACGACCTGACTATCACCGAAGACGGCTCCGTCATTGCGGTGGATAAGCAGGATATCGCCAACACCACCGCGGCTGTACCCTACGTGCTGAACGCGAAGACTGGCGACGGCTCCCTGACCGACACCTACACCTCCAAGGCAACCGTTGACCGCAACGGCAAGGCTGTTCCCTCCTCGCAGCAGAAGCTGGTCCCGAACTCCATCGTGAAGTTCTACGCTGAGGTTTCCGAGGGTGAGTTCACCTCCACCGCGACTATTAACCCCGCTAAGGTTCCTTTCCAGGGCTACCCGAAGCAGGCTACCGCAGTGCTGATTGGCCCCTCCCTGAACTTCGCTGAGGGTACCGTCGACATTACCCGCCCCTACACCTTCCACGTATCCGGCTATGACTTTGAGAAGCCCCCGGCAGAAGGTATCCGCCTGTTCATTGTTAAGGAAGGCGAATGGGAGATGGGCAACGACAAGCTGACCGATAGCGAACTGGCAAACATCCAGAAGGTGTCCACCATCGTTCCGGCGAGCGCGTTCGTCTACAACGCACGCACCGGCAAGTACTCCTTCGATGCAACCCTGCGCGTTCCCGCGAACACCATGCAGTACAGCCAGGGCTACTTGCTCGGCACCGTCACTGCCGGTTCGGATGTGGCAACCAACCGCGAGTACGATTCGGCTGTTCCGCTGATTGTTAACGATGCGAAGGATGCTGGCAACGCAGATAACCGCGATGAGGCTGAAGAGCCGGCATTCCCGGCTTCCCCCTCCGCTGAGCCTTCTGCTTCCGCATCTGCACCTGCTGCAGTAGCGGAGGAGAAGCCTGTGGCTGAGCAGCCCAGCGCAGAGGCGGCTAACGACCAGCTGGGAACCACCGTGAAGACCGCGCCGCTGAAGAACTCTTCTTCGGTGAAGTCTGAGGGTCAGTCTAAGGGCTCCGGTTCGGATTCTCAGGTGAGCGCTTCAGCGACCAAGTCTGCGCCTCAGAGCAAGGGTTCGCTGGCTAAGACCGGTGCTCAGAATGTTCTGAGCCTGGCTGCTGTCGGTGCGTTTGCGCTGATTGCTGGTGCCGCTGTGATGGTGCTTCGCCGCCGTAAGGCATAGTTTCTTGCTCTAGTTTGAGCGGATGCGCCCCGTACACTGTGCGGGGCGCATTTTTGTGTCTTGATGCCCTGGTGCTGTGGTGCTGTGGCGCCTGAACGGGGTAGGCGCAGGTGTGGAGGCGGGCGCGGAGGCGGGCGCTGCGGAGGTGCCGGATGGGCTACCGGGGGAGCGTCTGTTTGGCTGGAAAAGAGCCTACGCGCTGGGTCTTGCACTCGGTGTAAAATATGTGACTCAATTCACCGCTTTTCGATTTGGTTGTTTCTAGGAACCTCTGTATAGTTATATGTGTTGCCAGGGAGACCTGGTAAAAGAGGTGTAAATCTCACGGCCCCATCGTATAGCGGCCTAGTACTCCGCCCTCTCACGGCGGCAACACCGGTTCAAATCCGGTTGGGGTCACACTAGGAAAAAAGCCTGGTTTCTTCGGAAGCCAGGCTTTTTTGTTTATATCTGTATCTGTCGG
>NZ_KZ627130.1:0-2592 GCF_001811075.1 Rothia sp. HMSC069C03 | reverse complement strand
GCGGTGGGTGCTCAACTGCTTGGTACGCGAAGCTAATACACATGTTTATACATGAATATGCATAGCATCATCTGCTAATAAAGCATAGGCAGTAATAAAAAAGTTTGAAATGAATAAGTATACATATCTTCTGCACAGCTTAGTCATGCCTGGCACAGAGAATAGCCCGGCATTCTAGAGACATGAACAACGAACAGAACATGACTCAGAACATTGACCAGACCGCGGCAGAACAAGCTAACGCAGCACAAACCGCCGCAGAGCAGAAGCTAGCCAAGAAGAAGCTCACCCGTCGAATCTTCATCGGCGGCGGCCTCGGCGCACTCGCAGTAGCCGGCGGCGGTGCAGGCTGGGCATACAACCGCTACCTGGCAGAGCACACCGAAAATCGAAGACACCACCGCCTACGAGGCGGCAGCAGCTCAGGCAAACGCAAGCGCCTCCGGCTCCGCCACCGCAGACCCCACCGAACTGACCGGCGTGAAGGTCAACGGCCAGAGCCTCACCGCTAACGAAGGCTCGATCACCATCACCTCCAACACCACCGGCAGCGGCTCGGACGCGGTCGTCTCCGTCGTAGCAGACATCAAGCTCGACAACGCAACCCTGCTGCGAAGCGCCTTCGCCAACAACAAGTTCGGCCAGAACATCATCGACACCCCCTCGAACATTGCCTCCGAACACAACGGCATCTGGGCGATCAACGGCGACTACTACGGCTTCCGTACCACCGGCATCGTGATCCGAAACGGTGTTGTCTACCGTGACGCCGGCGCTCGCGAGGGTTTGGCCTTCTACCGCGACGGCTCCGTCAAACTCTACGACGAAACCGCAACCAACGCCCAGACCCTCGTCAACGAGGGCGTGTGGAACACCCTCTCCTTTAGCCCCGCACTGGTCAAGGACTCCGCAATCGTCGACGGCATCGACAGCGTCGAGGTGGACACCAACTTCGGTAACCACTCCATCCAGGGCTACCAGCCGCGAACCGGTGTGGGCGTGCTCGGCACCAACCACCTGGTCTTCATCGTGGTCGACGGCCGCTCCACCAACTACTCGCGCGGCGTGACCATTCCCGAGTTCGCCCAGATGTTCAAGGACCTCGGCTGCGTGAGCGCCTACAACCTGGACGGTGGTGGCTCCTCCACCATGGTCTTCAACAACAAGCTGGTCAACCGCCCGCAGGGTGGCACCAAGGAACGTGGCACCAGCGACATCCTCTACATTGCAGGGAGCGCATCGTGATTATCCTGATACCCGCCTATAAGCCGGACCAATCATTAGTCCGCCTTGCCCGTGCCCTGCGCGAACAGGACCCGGCCACCGAAATCCTCGTCATTGACGATGGATCCGGCAGCACCTACACACCAATCTTTACCGAACTGCGTATCGACGGCGTGACCGTGCAGACCCACCCGGTCAACAAGGGTAAGGGTGCGGCACCGCGCACCGGCATCACCTGGGCAAAAGCAAACCGCCCCGGCGAGGTCATCGTCACCGCCGACGCGGACGGCCAGCACCTATCCCGGGACATCTTCCGTGTGGGCGTGCGCACCGAAACCGCCACGGTGGCAGGTCAGAGGAGCATCATCCTCGGCGTGCGTACCAGTCCCGACCCGAACGCCGGCGAAGAAGGCACTAAGGTGCCGCTACGCTCCAAGATTGGCAACAGTGCAACCGTAGGCTTCTTCGCCCTGGCGACCGGCGCCCGCGTGGCAGATACCCAGACCGGTCTGCGCGGCTTCACCCCGCAGATCCTGGACTGGCTGCTGCAGATCCCCGGCGATAAGTACGAGTACGAATTCTCCATGCTCCTGCGCGCAACCCGCGCAGACGTGGAGCTGGTGCAGGTACCCATCGTGAAGGTCTACGAGCCGGGCAACCCGACCAGCCATTTTAGGCCTCTGCAGGACTCGGCGCTCATTTACTCACCGCTGCTTGCCTTCCTGGCTTCGTCTTTCCTGACCGGCTTCCTCGTGGATGCTATCGCCCTCTTCGTCCTGGTGGGCATGGGCGCTCCGCGCTGGCAGCTGTGGTCGGTGCCCGCGTCATCTCGGTGCTGACGAACTTCACCGTCAACCGAATGCTCATGCACGAAGGAGGCGCACGCCCCTCCGCATCCTCTTCGCTGGTACGTTACGCCGTGCTGGCGGTGGGCATCCTCGCCGCCAACGCAGCTCTGATGGAAGCTTTGATCGGCCTGGGGGCATCCCTGCTGGTCGCCAAGATCCTGCCCGAACTGATTCTGATCCCAATTAGCTTCGCGGTTCAGCGCCGCTGGGTTTTTCTACCCACCCAGCGTCAGGAAAATACGCGAGAAAAGACTCAGGCGATCGCTGCCTCTTCCGGCTTGCGCGCGGTGAGCTACGAGCCGGCTCGCATGGAGGCTGCAAGCATTCGTGCCGGAATGCCTGCCTCCCAGGTACGCCCCTAGCGACTAGTTCACTAGGGGCTACCTACAAAACTTCTCCCACCCATCAGTCGTGAGGGTAGGTGGGAGACGCAAGCTGCAGCACCAAAGCGGCAGCGTTCTGTTCACGAAAAGCCCCCGCTGAGAAAATGAACTGCCTCCCGTTTCTTGGACAACAAAAT
>NZ_KZ627129.1:0-1196 GCF_001811075.1 Rothia sp. HMSC069C03 | reverse complement strand
GGAGAAACCTGCGAGTTCCGGGGCGACGGGTGCCATGGTGTGTACCTTGCTGGAGTACCAGTTATCCCGGAAGTTGTACGTGAGTGACGCAGTCTGGCTTTGTGCAAAGTAGTACGAGGGCCGCGATGCTGCGTAGGCGGGGATGGCGGTGGTTGCAAGGACGGTGGGTGCCGCCCAGACTGCGCCCTGAGCAAGGGCGCGGCGAGAGATAGTAGGCATGAGTGTCTCCTGGAAAGTATGTTTTGAGTTTGGTGAGTATGACCCAGTCAAGAAAAAGTATATAGCATGACTTTGTTCAAAAACAACTAGATTTTAAAGAGTATTGATGTGATATCTAGCAACTTTAAAATTACTTATTTTCTGCGGTATCACCAGAATCAAGGGGTAAGTATGAGCTACTTGGAAGCATATTTGTACTTTACTGTGCTGATTTTATAAATACGATAGTGCTTATAAGTGGGGCCGGGTGGCAGGATTGCTGTTGTTAAAAGACGGGAAACTGGGAACGGGTATTTAAACAGCTAGCCCGCCCCTCCGGTAGGAGGGGCAGGCTAGGGAGAGACTTTTGGAATACTAGGAAAGAGTTAGAGCCTGAACGCGTCCAGTAAAGCCATCTACGCTGTAACCGCTGTCGGTGGCAATGCTGTACTCGGTCACATAAACTGCTTCAATACCTGACTGGGGGTCGGGGCAACTATCGGAAGAAGTAACCGCTTCAGCAGTGAAATAAGAGGCGGGATCAGGGGTAAGTGACCCTTCCTGCTGAGTGGTGGTGCTGAGGGTGCCGTTGTACTCAAATTCGTAAGCGGTAAGACCGCTGGTGGGAACGGTGTAGCTCAGGTTGCCGTTTTCAGCAGGCTGATAGTCGAGGACTGAATCAGCTACAGAATAGGAGCCGAGGTAGGTCCAATTGCCTAAAGTTATGTTAAAGCTGTCGACAAGACCGGTGGGTAGGTGCCAGGTTACTAGGAGATTCGTTATCTCTGCGTTCTGAACTTGGCCCATACCTTCGGGGTAGATTGCAACGATACCTGCAGGGTCGCCGTTGGTATTGACAGAGTTTGTCACGGTTAGGCTGGTTAGGCACCCCGTGCTGTTATCACGGGTGTAAGTACCGCTGTTGTTTGAGTCCAAACTATAAATTTCGTGAGAAGCTGCGTAAGTGGGGATGGTGGCGGTTGCAAGGACGGCGGGCG
>NZ_KZ627128.1:57078-103309 GCF_001811075.1 Rothia sp. HMSC069C03 | reverse complement strand
CCTGGCCCGGCACCAAAATAGCGCTGCGATTCGCGTCACGAATCAGGCCGCGCAGTACCAACAACTACGTCTACGGCGGCTACATTTTCAGCGCCACCCTGGATAACGGGCGAAGCTTCGAGGACATATCTCTCATCCAGCGCACCAACTTTGCGTAATCTCAGCCCCTGTCGCTCAGCGCGACAGGGGCTTTCTTTCTGACCGAAAGCACTATCTCAGCACGCTCCGCTAGAGAGCATCATCGACTTCGCACCCGCTTCAAGAACCCTAGAAACTAAAATTTAACAACACGTTTATATTGATTAAATGCGCCATTAGGGCGCTAAAACCCAGGGGAATCCTTAAAAATACAGGGGAAAATGCACTTCTTGGCTATTTTTAATAACTCATACGCCCTAATGTGTTACTAGCTCCCCGCTCACGCTACACACTCCTTCACCCTAGGAATCCCCGATGACCACCATTTCTGCCACAGACTTGCAAAAGGCTCTGCCTGGGCAGCCCCCGCCGTGCTGGCAACCACCGCCATCCCCGCCTATGCCGCCTCACAGTCCTACGTCTTCAATGCAACCTGGTACGTAGGCCGAAGTACACGTACAAAAACTGCAACAGCGGCTATGCAAGGATCTACAAAAATAGGGTCACCTCCTACTACAAGGAAGCACCGGGCACTAACGGGTTCACCATCGTCCCCGAGAACCCTGTAGCGCCGCAGACCACCGTGACGCTGTCTAATAATTTCCGTTTTCAGATTGCCTTTCTGCCGGAACTATCGACTACTTTACCAGTCAAAACGCTAACTGGGTGTACTCGGGGGTACAGCGTAATCAAACCATCAATGGGGGGTGGCCTTGGATATTTTTACTTTCACCTGGGCTAGTTCAATGACCGAGACAACCGCTTCTTTACAAACCATTGCTTGGCCTGGAAGTAACTTAGCCGTCACCTCCTATCTCACGGATTCTTGCATCCCTGTATCAACAGCTGCCCGCGACTATTACCATGCCCGCTACATGGGTACCTGGACGACAGATAACGGTGCTTCCGACACCTTTGACGGAGCATGGCAGTACACCCCGATAGATGAATATGATTAGAATTCTGGCCGATACTCATATCTAAGTATCTGTATTGTTCTGCCCCGGGCTAGTCGATAGCACGGCAGCCCGGCCAGGCACAAATCTAAGCCAGAGCCCTCCCGTATCAATTTACTGGACAGCTATGGCTCTATTCATGTGAGTTTTGTGCTACAGACGCGGAGGAGGAACAGGGATTTCTCGATAGACTAACAGGGTTTCACAAGCACAATACTTAGATATTAGAGGATACCTGTGTCTACTACACTCCCCGCCGCACACTCGTTAAGGGCACAGCCTGGGCAACCCCCGCAGTGGTTGCCACCTCCGTGATTCCCGCCTACGCAGCTTCTATCTGCGGTGACCTCCAGGCCATGATGCAGGGCGGCAGTACCTACTTCTTCTGGGGTGAAGCCGAAACTACTTCTGCCACAGGCGCTTACTGGGATTTGAACAGCACTCAGCTCGAGATTACAGGTCTCGCCCTCCAATGAGACCGTAACTTCTTCGGCTTTCACTATCTATGTCGAAGACTACAAGCAACCTGCTGCTGATGCTATGCCCACCGGCTACCACGATCCTACTGCATATACCACCAGTGTAAACTACACCCCCACAAATGGCTGGAACTATACTGCTACTGGTTCAACCAGTACCCAGAGTTTTACCTTTGATGAAGGTATCTATTCAGTACCTGTTTGGTCAGTTTCATTTTCTAACTCTACTGGCACAGGGGGCACATACACCACAACTTCAACCGGTTGCAAAAACTACATTTCTGGCAATATTTCGAGCTTTACCTACAGCTATAAGGGTTTTAGTGATCTAACGGAAGCTAAATCGCTGATGTAGCCTTGCTGAGATATAGCAGTAAGGCCCCCAACCTCAAGAGGTTGGGGGCCTTACTGCTAGTTAGAACAGACAGTTGCCTACTTGTTAGCGAAGATTTCGCGCATCAGGTTTGCAGCCTCGGAGGGGGTCTTACCGACCTTCACGCCTGCTGCTTCCAGAGCTTCCTTCTTCGCCTGAGCGGTACCGGAGGAACCGGAGACAATAGCGCCTGCATGGCCCATGGTCTTGCCCTCAGGAGCGGTGAAGCCTGCGATGTAACCAACGACGGGCTTGGTCACGTTCGCCTTGATGTACTCTGCAGCACGCTCCTCAGCATCACCACCGATCTCACCAATCATGACGATTGCTTCGGTCTCGGGGTCAGCTTCGAAAGCTTCCAGAGCGTCGATGTGGGTGGTGCCGATGATCGGGTCGCCACCAATACCGATAGCGGTGGTGAAACCAATGTCAGACAGTTCGTACATCAGCTGGTAGGTCAGGGTACCGGACTTGGAGACCAGACCAATCTTGCCCTTACCGGTGATGTTCGCCGGGATAATACCAACCAGGCACTCCTCAGGGGAGATGATGCCGGGGCAGTTGGGGCCGATGATGCGGGTGATCTGCTTGCCGTTCTCGTCCACGGATGCCTTAGCCGCTGCCCAGAACTCTGCAGAGTCCTGAACCGGAACGCCCTCGGTGATGACGACAACGAGACCAATCTTAGCCTCGATAGCCTCGAGAACTGCTGCCTTAGTGAAAGCCGGGGGAACGAAGACGATGGAGACGTTCGCGCCGGTCTTCTCAATAGCCTCAGCTACGGAACCGTACACATTCAGCTCAATATCGGAGCCATCCTTCGCCTTGTGGGTGACGGTGGTGCCAGCCTTGCGAGCGTTCACGCCGCCCACAATGTTGGTGCCTGCTGCGAGCATGCGTGCGGTGTGCTTGGTACCCTCGCCACCGGTGATGCCCTGAACGATGACCTTGGAGTCCTTGTTCACAAAGATAGACATATTACTTCCTTGAAATCCTTTGCTGGCGATTACGCCTTGTGAGCGAGCTCTGCTGCCTTGTCAGCGCCGGAGTCCATGGTCTCAGCCAGAACAACCAGCGGGTGGTTCGCCTCGGAGAGGATGCGGCGACCCTCAGCAACGTTGTTGCCGTCCAGGCGCACAACCAGGGGCTTGGTTGCTGCGTCGCCCAGAATCTCCAGAGCCTTCACAATGCCGTCTGCCACTGCGTCACATGCGGTGATGCCGCCGAAGACGTTCACGAAAACGCTCTTGACCTGCTCGTCGCCCAGAATGATTTCCAGGCCGGCAGCCATAACCTCAGCGGACGCGCCGCCACCAATATCAAGGAAGTTTGCGGGCTTGACGTTGCCGTGGTTCTCACCAGCGTATGCAACGACGTCCAGGGTGGACATAACCAGACCTGCACCGTTACCAACGATGCCGACCTCGCCGTCCAGCTTCACGTAGTTCAGGTCGAACTGCTTTGCCTTAGCTTCCAGCGGGTTCTCAGCGGACTTGTCCACGAGAGCCTCGTGCTCGGGCTGGCGGAATTCTGCGTTGTCGTCCAGGGAGACCTTGCCGTCCAGGGCGAGGATGGTACCCTCGGGGGTCAGAACGAGGGGGTTAACCTCAACCAGGGTTGCGTCTTCCTTGGTGTAGACTTCGCCCAGCTTGACGAGAACGGGAACAACCTTCTCCTGCAGTTCTGCGGAGAAACCTGCTGCCTTAGCAATTTCCTCAGCCTTAGCCTGGTCCAGGCCGACCAGCGGGTCAACCTCGATCTTTGCCAGTGCCTCGGGGCGCTCAGCAGCGAGCTGCTCAATTTCCATACCGCCTTCTACCGAGCACATTGCCAGGTAGGAGCGGTTTGCACGGTCCAGCAGGAGGGAGAAGTAGTATTCTTCGGCGATGTCTGCGCCGTCAGCGACCAGCACGCGGTGAACGGTGTGGCCCTTAATGTCCATGCCGAGAATTGCCTTAGCGTGCTCGTAAGCTTCTTCGGGGGACTTTGCGAGCTTAACGCCGCCAGCCTTACCGCGGCCGCCGGTCTTAACCTGAGCCTTAATGACGGTCAGGCCGCCAATTTCCTCAGCTGCTGCCTTTGCTTCTTCAGGGGTGGTCGCAACAATGCCCTTGAGCACGGGTACGCCGTGCTTTGCGAAGAGATCGCGCGCCTGGTATTCGAAAAGGTCCACAGGTGTCCTTCTTCTTCGAAGTGGTGCCGAGTACTGGTGCACTCGGCCTGGTCATTAGAGGAGGTTCCCCCGTGTGCCCGTTACGGTGCGATAGGGGTCTCTCGCACCCGGCGCACACGCATCATTGACGCGGGGAATTTCTCTCGTCTCTACTCTATCGGATTCGGCATGAGCTCGCACTCACGGAACCCCAAATCTGAGATTTTAGCGACTCAGCTCACAAATATTTTGGGTAGGTTTCACCCAAAGGTCACATACCGGAAGATACGCCCGTCTCCGGGCACCCTCATTCGCCGCGAAATACCGGCGAACACGCAACCTTTACCGCCCAGCGCCGAAGCATCCCCGCGCCCTTCTCCGCAGGCGGACAACACGCCCGACACGGCGCACAAAAGCGGGGCGGGCACCCTCAGATACCCGCCCCTCCACCGGCGTTGTCAGGTTCTCGCCCCTGACGCGTTAGCTCACTTTCTCCAGCGGCGCGTAACGCAGCAGCAGGCGCTTCTCCTCCGAGCCGAAGCGAACCTTCGCCACGGTCTTATCGCCGCTACCCTCAACAGCGAGTACGCGGCCCTCACCGAACTTGGTGTGGCGCACGGTATCGCCGACCGCCAGAGTCGGGATTTCCTTACTCTGGTGCACGCGGGAACGGTTCGTCACCTTCGAGGTGGCCGCCGCCAGCCCGTAGCTTGCCGAGCCGTTAATATCCGCGGTGGACGGCTCGGAGCGGCGTGCGGGGCGAGACTCGTAGGGGTCGTATGAGCCGCGCGAGCCACCGGAACTGTACCCGCTCGAGCCATAGCCGCCCGAGCTGTAACCACCCGAGTAGCCGCCGGAACCGTAGCCGGAACGGGAACCACCCGAATAGCCGCCACCGTACGAGTTGCCGTAGGAGCTGCCGCCATAGGAACTGCCGCGAGCGCCATACGCACCCATACCGGAGGCGCCAAAACCCGAGAAACCGGCGGTGCGTTTCCACTCGATGAGCTCCTCCGGAATTTCCTCTAGGAAGGGCGAGGGCGGGTTGAACTGGCTCTTACCCCACATGGTGCGGGTTTCCGAGCGGGTCAGGTACAGGCGCTCCATGGCGCGGGTCAGACCCACGTACGCCAGGCGGCGTTCCTCGCTCATTTCCTTCTCATCGGTCAGGGCACGCTGATGCGGGAACAGGCCGTGCTCCATGCCGGTCAGGAACACCACGGGGAACTCCAGACCCTTGGCGGTGTGCAGGGTCATGAGGGTGACCATGCCCTGTGCCTTCGCCTCGGCGGCTTCGGCGGCAATCTGTGCGGCGGAGGCGTTCTCGCCCTCCGCACTGGCGGGGCGGTTCGGGATTGAGTCGGCATCAGCGACCAGAGCCACGTGTTCGAGGAACTGCTCCAGGTCGGCGCCGGGGTTCTCGGTCTCGAACTCGACCATGGCGTCAAGTAGCTCGGAGAGGTTCTCCACGCGCGATTCGTCCTGAATATCCTTGGAGGCGCGCAGAGCCGCCAGGTACCCGGTCTGCTCCAGGACCGCTTCCAGGCAGGTTGCGGCGGGTTCGGTGCGGGCAATCTGCGCCAGGTCGTCCATGAGGCGCACAAACTCGGCGTACTTCTTGACCGCGGCGGCGCCCAGGCCGGGGATGTCGGCTGCCTGGCGTGCGGCGGCGTAGAAGGAGATGCGGTTCGCACTCGCGTACTCCGCCACCACGGACTCAGATTTGGCACCGATACCGCGCTTGGGTTCGTTGAGGATGCGGCGCACGTTCACGTCGTCATCGGGGTTGCTCAGGGCGCGCAGGTACGCCAGGGCGTCCTTGATTTCCTTACGCTCGTAGAAGCGGGTGCCACCGACCACGCGGTAGGGCAGGCCGGCACGCATGAGCATGTCCTCGAGGGTTCGGGACTGCGCGTTGGTGCGGTAGAAGATTGCGACGTCACCGGGCTGCACGCCGTGCTCATCGGCAAGGCGGTCAATTTCGCGGGTGATGTAGCGTGCCTCGGCGTGCTCAGACTCGGCGACGTAACCGATGATTTTCGCGCCCGCGCCGGAGGCGGTCCACAGCTTCTTGGGGCGACGGTCGGAGTTGCGTTCAATGACCGCGTTCGCCGCGGAGAGGATGTTCTGCGTGGAACGGTAGTTCTGCTCCAGCAGAATCGTGTGGGCGTTCGGGTAGTCCTTCTCGAAGTCCGTAATATTGCGGATATCAGCGCCGCGGAAGGCGTAGATGGACTGGTCGGAGTCACCCACCACGGTCAGCTCGGCAGGGGGCACGGCGTCCGGGTAGGGGCCGCGGTCAGCCGGGGCCTTCGTGTGGGCGCCGACCAGTTCACGCACGAGCTGGTACTGGGCGTGGTTGGTGTCCTGGTACTCGTCCACGAGGATGTGGCGGAACTTACGGCGGTAGTAGTTCGCGATTTCGGGGAACTTCTTGAGCAAGAAGACGGTGCGGCCAATCAGATCGTCAAAGTCGAGGGAGTTGGCGGCGCGCAGACGCTGCGTGTAAACGGTGTAAATCTGCGAGATAGTCTTCTCGTACGGGTTATCGATCGCCACGCGGGATGCGTACGCTTCGGCGCTGACCAGCTCGTTCTTCAGCGCAGAAATGCGGTTACCCACTGCCTTGGCGGTGAACTTTTTGGTGTCTAGGTTGAGCTCTTTAATGATGAGGCTCAGCAGGCGCTGCGAATCGGTCGAATCGTAGATGGTGAAGGTGGACTTCAAGCCCAGGGCGGCGGCCTCACGGCGCAGCACACGCACGCAGAAGCTGTGGAAAGTCGAGATCCACATGTGCTTGGCGCGCGGGCCAACCAGTGCCTCAATACGTTCACGCATTTCGGCGGCAGCCTTGTTGGTGAAGGTGATGGCGAGAATCTGGCCGGGGGTCGCGCGGTGGGTTGCGAGCAGGTAGGCGATACGGTGGGTGAGCACGCGGGTCTTGCCGGAGCCAGCGCCCGCGACAATGAGCAGGGGCGAGCCGGAGTGCAGCACGGCTTCTTCCTGGCGTTCGTTGAGCCCGGCGGTGAGGGAGGAGGGGTCCACCGCATTGAGGCTGTAGGTGCGTTCGCCGTAGGGATCGGCGGGGTCGAAGTCCTCGCCGTAGCCGCCGACGCGGTAGGCGGGCGGCATAAAGTCGCCGAGCGGGTCTGCGGCGGTAAAGGCTACGGGTGCGCCGGGTTCAGGAACGGGCGCACTGGTAGCAGAGGCGCTGGTAGCAGGGGTACCGTAGGCGGGCATGCCGGTAGGCAGGGCGGCGGGTACGTCCTGTGCAGGCGCCTCCATCACCGGAGCATCCATCACTGCGGCGTCCATGGGAGGGGCGTAGTAGTCGTCCTCGGCAGGGGGTACGTCGTAGTAGGGGTCGAAGGGCGGCTCATCATCTGCTACCGGTACTGCGGGGGTGACGAGTTCGGCGGCGAACAGGCCGTCCTGTTCGATGAAGGGCTGCTTCTGCTGTTCGGGCTTGTCACTCATCATCTACCTCGCTGCCTAGAATACACGTTCGATATTCCATGCTACCGCATTTACTCCGCGGCTCCCACCCGTTCAGTCAATCAGCCTCACAACCTAAATCGGCAACGGCACCCCGGTGGCACAGAATAGTCATGCTAGGATGACCGCATGACCCAGACCTTATCTCCGAGCCTCTCAATAGCCCTATGGTGCAATGGCTCAGCCGACGAAGCGGCACAGTTCTATACCAGGGTTTTTCGCGATGCTTCCATCATGGAACAGATGCCCGGACTCACGACTCTAAGCATCCACGGCTTCCAGCTCTCGCTCATTAACGGTGATGACCGGTACGTCCCGAACCAGTCCATCAGTTGCATCCTAAACTTTGACCCGCTCCTCTTCGGTGGTGAGGCGCAAGCGCGAGCATACCTCGATGAACTCTACGAAGAGCTAAGTACCGGCGGTGTGCTGATGGAACTGGGTGAGTATCCTTTCTCCCCACGCTACGCCTGGGTGCGTGATCGTTTCGGTATGACCTGGCAGCTGATGCTTACCAATCCTGCAGGCGACCCGCGACCCTTCGTCGTGCCTTCTTTCATGTTTGGCGGCACGAATCACGGCAATGCAGAAGAAGCCACCAACGGCTGGATTTCCATGTTTGATGATGCCCGCTGCGGCACCCTGTACCACTATCCGGAAGGTAGCCCCTTTGAGGCAGATGCGGTCATGTTTACCGACTTCAACCTGCACGGCACCTGGATGGCGGCTGCTGATTCCGGCACTTTCCACGATTTCACATTCACGCCGGGGGTTTCGGTAGTTCTTTCGTGCCGTACTCAGGAGGAGGTTGATTACTATTGGGAGCAGCTCTCGGCTATACCTGAGGCGGAGCGTTGCGGCTGGTGTGTAGATCGCTGGGGTATTTCTTGGCAGGTGTCCCGCATAATATTGCTGAGCTGATGACGGATAAGGCCGCTCGCGAGAAGATCCTGCTGATGGGCAAGATTGACCTGTCTCAGCTATAACAACGTGTTTTCTTGAGTACTCGTTACGTGCAGAAACAGAGAAACCGCCCGCGCCTACTAATGCAAGCGACGAGCGGTTTCTCGTACCGGCGTGAATGCCGGTTCTGTGTGCCCCCGAGACGATTCGAACGTCCGACACCTTCTTTAGGAGAGAAGTGCTCTATCCCCTGAGCTACGAGGGCGTACCTATCCAGTATAAAGCACTCCGCACCGCAGGTCAGCACAGCCCTTGTCCACCGCCCTGTGTTCACCGCCCGAAGACACCCGCACCCGGCGGCAGAACCGCTCCTACAATATACGAATGAGCATCTACATTGACCCACCCACCTGGCCCGCGCACGGCACCGTCTTCTCACACCTCATCTCCGATGTGTCCCTGGCGGAACTGCACGAGTTCGCCGCAGCGGCGGGCATCAGTGAGCGTGCCTTCGACCGCGACCACTATGATGTTCCGGCGCACCTCTACGATGAGCTGGTTCGGGCGGGCGCAAAGGAGCTCAGCGGTGCACAGCTGACTCGCACGCTCATTGCCAGCGGTCTACGGATTCCCCTGAAGGAACGCCCGGAAAAGATTCGCCCGCGTCTGCTTCGCGCCTGGGAGGCGGCGTTTGCGCCCCGCCTTAATACACCCCGCCTCAAGCATGTGGAGGCCCCTGCCGTGAACCAAGCTCAACTCACGGCGCAGGTGGCGGAACTGGGTGAGAGCCTGCTGCAGGCGTGGGAGCAACCGCACCGCGCCTACCACCACAGCGGGCACCTTTCGCAGATGCTCACCGACCTGGACCACCTCTACGCACATCGCGCGCAGGCAGGTTCTACTCCCCTGGCGTTGATTCTGGCGGCGTGGTTCCACGACGCGGTCTATGAGGGCGCACCGGATAAGGATGAGCGCCGCAGCGAGCAGCTGGCGAGCGCCTCCCTGGCACCACTGGTCACCGCGGGTCTACTTACCGGACACGAGCTGCAGATGGTGAGCCTTCTGGTGCGTGCCACGGCAACCCACGAGCCTCCCGAGTCTACCGACCTACCGGCGGGCTATGAACCGGCAGATATTCAGTTTTTCCTCGATGCCGATATGTCTATCCTGGCGGCTGATTCGGCACGCTATCGTCGCTACCTGCGCGGGGTGCGTAGCGAGTACTCCCATTTTGACGATGAGGCGTTCCGTACCGGTCGTACGAACTTCCTGCGTTCCATCCTGGGTCGCAAGCGCATCTTTCTCTCCGAAGAGGCTCTGCAGCTCTGGGAGGAGCCCGCACAGGCTAATCTGCATGCTGAGCTCAGCGAGTGGGGGCTGGACCCGCAGAGGCTTCTGCAGGCTCTGGCGTCCTAGCCGCATACGCCTCAACGCATACCGCCGAGAATGCGCCCACATTAAGGTGCATTCTCGGCGGTATTTTCTTGGAATCTCTCAGGTACGCAAATCTCGGGTACGCAAAAGGCGCCCACCCCGTGCGAGGTAGACGCCTTTTTGAAGTATGTTGGGCTAGATCCAGCTCTTATGCGCTAAGACTTAGAGAGCGGTGTAGTAGCCGTCAACGGACATCCAGGAGGTGGGGTGCACCAGGGTACCGTTGGTGGGGTTTAGAGCGGAGATCATCTTGCCGTTGCCCAGGTAGATACCAACGTGGCTGTAGCCGTTCTGGAAGACGATGTCGCCGGGCTGGGGGTTAGCGGTCGGGCGCAGCTCGTTCTTCATTGCGTAGGTGAAAGCGGTCAGCTTGATGCCGTGCTGAGCAAAAACCCAAGAGGTGAAGCCGGAGCAGTCCCATGCACCGAAGGTCTTGCCGCCCCAAACGTATGCACCGCCCAGGCCGCTCATTGCGGTTGCAACGATTGCGTCGCGGGATGCGTTACCGGTGGAAGCTGCGGGTGCCGGAGCTGCAACGGGTGCAACGTAAGCCTGCTGGGTCTCAGCCTGGGGTGCTACGTAGGTGGTCTCAACTGCGGGTGCCGTGGTTGCTGCGGGAGCAACGTAGGTGGTTGCGGGGGTGTTGTAGCTGGTGTAGTCGAATTCGTAGTTGGTGTAATCGTAGGACAGATCAGCTGCAGCGGGGATCTGTGCGAATGCGTTCGCGGGAACGGTCGAACCGAGCAGGAGTGCGCCTGCTGCGATGGTTGCACCTGCGGTACGTACGATCTTGTTAGCCATTGGTAATTCCTCCATTGCCTGACGAGGTAAGCTGTCGGACTCGAGCATGGATTCGCTCGGCCACCGAAGTGGCTTAGCCCCGAGGCTTCTCGATTGAGAAGCCGTATCCCAGCTTGGGGATTGGGTCCCCCGCTTCTGCCATATTGGGTAGACGTTACATCGAAGCGTTGGCAGAACTCAGCGGAACCACTTCGACGGTGCCCTCTTACGATTAGGATTTTGGCACAAATCGAGAATACACAGAAAACTCCCAGTTGTCACCTCATTCAGACTTAAATTTTGAGCTTTCATCCCCGGTGGAACGGAGCGAGTTTGGACGACCAGAACCCCGTTTATTTGCGGGCACTTAAGCAACTTAAGGCGTTTGACTAGGCGTTTCACAAGGATACACATTCGCTTTTAATGCACTACCGCCCCTTGAAGACATGATTCAAAACTCTTAAAAATGAGCCTCGTCTCTTAAGGTTTTGCCCCTATCACTCGCCCAGAAGCCGGCGTGTCTCTCAATTTCAACCTCAGATTTAAGCGAAAAACACGAAAAATGCACTCAAGCGCAGTTGCCAAAAAGTTAAGAGAGGAGTATATACTCGCTCACGTGAGGGTAGTCTGAACTACTGATATACGTCGCTTAGTCCACCTTTTGTAACCCGAATACGCCGCGTTCCTCCGCTTTTGCCCGGTTCTTCCCTTATATACGGCGTTTTGCGCCGATTATTGAGCTAAATCGTCCACTATCTAAGACAGCGCCGGATCCCGGGGAATCAACAGCACAAAAAACGGTGGTACCGCCTCCTCAAGTAAGAAGGCGGTACCACCGTTTAAAGCGTGAAGCGGGTTAGTAGACTCTCAAAACTGGAACTTAGAGGCTGCCACCGCGCTTGACCACAATTGCGTTTGCTACGTCCATATCCAGGGAGAGGGTGTCCTCTTCACCGTCGGCGTGAACAATCACGTCATCATTCTGGCCGGCAACCACGGACACCGAAGCGCCGTAGACAATACCTACGTCAGCCAGCAACTTCAGCAGCTCAACGTCAGTCTGAATGGACTCGGGGAAGCGAGAAATGGTGAAACGATCCTCGGGACCGGAGTCGCGTGCAGCCAGGGACATGGGCACGGTGCGCTCGTCATTCTTCTCGCTAGTGTGTCCCAGATCCTCCAGGCCGGGGATAGCGTTGCCGTACGGGGAGAACTTGGGGTCCTTGAGCATCTCCAGGATGCGCTTCTCCACCTTGTCACTCATGACGTGCTCCCAGCGGCATGCCTCTTCGTGCACGTACTCAAGTTCCAGACCAATAATGTCGGAGAGCAGGCGCTCAGCCAGGCGGTGCTTACGCATCACCTCGACCGCCTTGTGGCGGCCTTCCTCGGTCAGTTCGAGGTGGCGATCCGGCTCAACGGTGAGTAGGCCGTGCTTCTCCATGCGTGCCACGGTCTGGGAAACGGTCGGGCCGGAATGCTCGAGTCGTTCAGCGATGCGCGCACGCATGGGGACGATGCCCTCTTCCTCCAGTTCGAGGATGGTGCGCAAATACATCTCTGTGGTATCGATGAGGTCTGTCATATATCTCTCCCAGCTATCACCGCAACAGTGCTTAGATAGCACTGCCTAAGTCGTTACTTACTCAATAATCTATTATGTACTTTTTCAGCGGCTTTTGCCACGGCTTAAGTCATTGAGTCGCCCAACAATAACCGTTGGACGACTCAATACAACACCTTATATATACATTTTGCTAACCCGCCCCTTATTAAGAGGAGTAGACGGTAGGCTTACTCTGCGGACTCAGCCTCAGCGGTTTCTTCCACGGCAGATTCGTTCTCTTCCGCTTTGTTCCCTGCAAGCTCAGCAGATTCCTCTGCCTCAGCGGTTTCAGCAGACTCTGCGTTCTCCTGCGCGGCGTTCTCCTCCAGATCTTCGGGGCGAACGCGGTCAGCCCACGGCACCCAATCCGGCGCAATCAGTGCATCGTCGCCGGGTAGCAGGCCCACCTCGCAGATCGTTGCCACGCGGGAGCGAGGCGCACGCGAGAGGGTCGCAAACCAGAACCAGCCGCGGTAACCGGGCAGGCTACACTCAAACAGGTGAGTGCTCAGACGCTCTTCCTCGGCGCGCACATGGTGAACCAGACCGATAGCGTGTGCCGGGGCGATCTCTCGCACACCCTGCAACGCTACGTCCTTAGCGGCGGCAAGAATCTCATCCACTTTGGAGGTGCGGCGCAGCTTGTGCGGGACACCCAGGGAGGGGGCACCTACCTCTTCATCCAGCGGGGTGAAGGGGTCGGGGGTGGAGTCTTCGTTCTGTTCAGTTTCTTCGGCAGCGGATTCCTCCGAGATAGATTCTTCAGCAGGTGCCTCAGCCATCTCAGGTTCCTCAGCGTTCACGGAGGGCTGAGTCTCAGCAGGTACAGCGCTACCCTCGTCAGCGCTCTCAGGCGCGGCAGAAGGCACAACGGACTCTGCGGGCGCGTCAGTAGCGGGCGTAGTTTCGGGGAGCAGTTCAATAACCTGTTCAGACATACCCCTATTAAAGCATCTCGCGTGCGCAAACAGTGCGGCCGCTCCCCCAAGCTTCACATACGCTGTGAATTTGGGTCTCAAACCGCTAAATCTGGGGCTTCGCCCACGAACAGCTGTGTGTGAGCTGATACCGTTAAATCCATGAGTAATGAACCCGCACAGGATAAGCACAACACTGCAGAGCAGATCCCTGCACCCCTGCCCTACGCCGGAGCCATCCGCTGGCTCGGTGCAGGCGGCGCGATTCTCGCCCTGCTCTGTCTGCTCACCGGAGTTGCCATGCTCGTGATGAAGTGGGTTGGGGCAGCGCCGCCCGCCCTCATGAGCCAGATTCCGCTGGTCCTCCTCCCCGTCG
The DNA here is from genome assembly GCF_001811075.1 of Rothia sp. HMSC069C03. Lineage (NCBI taxonomy): Bacteria > Bacillati > Actinomycetota > Actinomycetes > Micrococcales > Micrococcaceae > Rothia > Rothia sp. HMSC069C03. Next base: position 89,700 of record NZ_KZ627128.1, on the reverse strand, counting down.
CCTTTATTACACTCATGGCCGCACTCATCCTGTCGGTCATGCGCCGCAACAGGGCATAAAGATTTGGGCCGCAAGCTCACACACATCATTCACTTATCAAGTACAGCCTGCCATTCAGAGAGAAAGATAGAGTATGTCTGCTGAAGCAAAACTCCTAGTCGTCGATGACGAGTTCAACATTCTTGAATTGCTCGCCACCTCCCTGCGTTTCGCCGGTTTTGAAGTAGTTACCGCCGGCAACGGCCGCGAAGCCCTCGAAAAGGCGCACGCCGAAAAACCCGACCTCATTGTCCTGGACGTCATGATGCCCGGCATGGACGGCTTCGAGGTGACCCGCCGCCTGCGCGAAAACGGCACCACCACCCCCGTGCTCTTCCTGACCGCAAAGGACGCCACCGAGGACAAGGTGACCGGTCTGGGTGCCGGCGGCGACGACTACGTCACCAAGCCCTTCTCCCTCGACGAGGTAATCGCCCGCATCCGCGCCATTCTGCGCCGTAGCCGCAGCGTCCAGGAGGAGGACGACGCCGTATTGCGCGTTGACGCCCTCACCCTGAACGTGGACACCCACGAAGTGTTCCTCGGTGACGAAGAGATTGACCTCTCCCCCACCGAGTTCAACCTGCTGCACTACCTGATGCTCAACGCCAACCGCGTGCTGTCCAAGGCGCAGATTCTCGACCACGTGTGGGAGTACGACTTCAACGGCGACTCCTCCATTGTCGAGTCCTACATTTCGTACCTGCGCCGCAAGATCGACAATAACCGCGAAAACCACGAGCCGCTCATCCACACCAAGCGCGGTGTGGGCTACATGATTCGCGGTTCTCGAGGCTAACGTGGCGCTCAAACCCCTCGACCGGATCCCCCAGTCTCTCTCCCTTCGCACCCAGCTGGTGCTCATCACCTCCATGCTCATCGCCCTCTCCATTGCGGTAACGAGCCTGGTGGCGATTTCCGCACTGCGCGCCCAGATGGTGCACCAACTAGACGAAGAGATGAAGAACAGCGCCCCCTCACTCGTGCAGCTGGCGACCGTGCGCCCCTCCGGCAATCAGGAACAATCCCTGAGCACCTACCGCCTGTACCTGCTCGATAAGGACGGCAACGTACTGTACTCGCTCGAGTCCGAGGACAGCGGTCAGTTCAGCGAGCCGGTGCTGCAGGGCTGGACCGAAGAGAAGGTTCGCAAGCAAAACGAGGAGGCGGTCACCGTCAACTCGGTGGGAAGCTCCTCCGATTGGCGTGTGCTCGCCGTGCCCATTGAAGCCAACGACTCTTCAGGATTGCCGGAGGCGGCCTCCCTCATCATTGCCATGCCGCTGAAACAAACGAACCAGGTGGTCGCCCTCGTGGGTGTGCTGACCTTCGCGTTTGGCTTGGCGACTCTCGCCTCCGCAATTGCGATGACCTGGGTGATTGTGACCCGCACCTTCGAGCCGCTAGCTCGCGTGGAGCAGACCGCCGCCAAGATCGCTGCCGGTGACCTCTCTCAACGTATTGAGGACTACAACCCCAGCAACGAGATCGGTAACCTCGCGGTTTCGCTGAACACGATGCTCACCCAGATTGAAATGCTCTTCAAAGCCCGCGAGAAGAGCGAGGCGAAAATGCGCCGCTTCGTGGGTGACGCTTCGCATGAGCTACGCACCCCGCTGGTCAGTATTCGAGGCTACTCGGAGCTGTACCGTCAGGGCGCGCTACCGACCGATGAGGCCGTCGCTACCGCGATGAGCCGCATCGAATCGGAGTCCAAGCGTATGGGTCAGCTCGTGGAAGACCTGCTGACCCTGGCGCGTATTGATGAGCGCCGCGAATCCAAGCTGGCGCCCTTCGACCTGTTCAACCTGGCGGTGGACGCTACGAACGACGCCTACGCTACGGCACCCGATCGTGCGGTGTCCCTGGTGGGTCTGAACGAAGAGGTCGCGCCGACCTCCGCGACCGTGCTCGGCGACGAATCACGTCTGCGTCAGGTTGTGGCGAACCTGCTGACCAACGCCATGCGCTACACCCCCGACGGCTCTCCCCTGGAGATTGCGGTGGGCGTACGCGAAGAGGTTCACGGCTTCCCGCTGTCCGTGCTGGAGGTGCGCGACCACGGCCCCGGTATTCACGGCGAAGACCGCGAGCGCGTCTTCGAGCGTTTCTACCGCACCGATGCTTCACGTTCGCGTGAGACCGGTGGTACGGGTCTGGGTCTGTCCATTGTGGCTGCGATTGTCGAGCAGCACGAGGGTAGGATTCACATTGAAGAGACCGATGGTGGCGGCGCTACCTTCGTGATTTCTTTGCCGTTCTATCCGCCGCCCGTCTCGGATGATTAGCTGATGAAATAGCACTGATACATAAACCCCCGGATTGTGGAACTTGAGTGTTCTACGGTTCGGGGGTTTTGCTGTGCCCCGGAGGCGGGACTATGGCTCGCGGCGGCGCGAGTAAAGAGAGCGCGAGTTAGGAGAAGCTGCGCGGCTCAAGAACAGCGGGGGTGGGCAACCTAGCGCGCGTCATGGCGGCGTCATTTTCGGGAGGGTTTTCGATTTTTTCGAGATGCTGGAGTGAATCTGGCGGGTTTATCCACAGATTTATTTAATAATCACTTTTCAGCTCATTTGATACATTTTGAAAGATATAGTGATAACAAGCTTCCGGTCAGGAACTCAACCCTTCCAGAGATCCACACCCCAAGCGCCACAACGGGGCAGCCACCCCACCCCACCTAATCTCAAAGGAGAAAAACCATGGCACAGTTCAATGTCGATTCCGAAGTCATCGCAGCCAAGAGCGCACAGGCACGATCCTACGTCGCATCCATCACCGCAGACGTCAACGGTATGACCGCATCCCTGCACGATTTGCAGAGCTCCTGGACCGGCTCCGCATCCGCCAACTTCCAGGGCGTACTGGACCAGTGGCACGCAACCCAGCGCCAGGTCGAAGCATCCATCACCCAGATCAACGAGGCACTCACCCGTGCAGGCGTAAACTACGCAGACACCGAGCAGGCTAACGCCTCCATGTTCGTCGGCTAAGGGGTCAGGGCTACAGGTTCTAAGGCCCACCCGCAGGCAGACGGCAGACCGGGCAGCTAAAAGGTCCCGACCGCACTGCACACCGCCTGCCAGATTCGCCAGAAGGCGGCGAACATCTATTGAGAAAAACCCCGCCGCATCCTCGCAATTTGAGGATGCGGCGGGGTTTTATTGTACGGAAATTTTGAGAGCTCAGAAGCCCGTGAACCAGGCGATTGAACCTTTTATGCGGCGGGGGTCTCCTGACGGAAACGCAGACGCCACAGGCCGCGCTCAGCGTCGTAATGCCAGATGCTCGAACGGCTCACGCGACCGCGCGCGGTGGCAACCGCCGCCATAACCAGCACGCTGGAAGAATCCAGCACCTGCACACCCTGCTTGAGCGGGGCACCCTGCTGGGTGAAGGCGCGTTCACGGTACTGCAGCACCGAGGAGCGGGACACCGACTTGCCGGTGGCGGTCACCCACACCAGACGCTCGTGCAGCATGGACTCCAGCTGCGCCGCCTCCATGACGGAGCCGCGGCTCTCGAGTAGTTGTTCTGCGGCGGCGGCTTCCTCAGGGTTCAGGACAACGGGGTTCGGGGCAGGCGCGGCGGGAGCAACGGGCGCAGGCACAGAAGGCTGAGTATGCGCAACAGACTGGACAGGCGCACCAGGCTGAGCGGGCTCTACGGTCTGTGCGGGCGCCGCGGCAGGCTCTAGAGCGGGCTCTACCGCCTGCTCTTCTGCATGTTCTTCCGTCTCGCCCAGAAGTTCCGCCGGGTCAACATCGTTCGGGTCCAGGCCCGCGAACTCTTCCAGACCGGTCAGGTCATCCTCTTCTTCCGCCTGCGCGGCTCTGGATGCCTGCTGAGCGGTTTCCTGCTGGCGCGCCAGTGCCTTTGCGTCACGCTCGGCGGCGCGCTCTGCCGCGAGCGCCAGCTGTTCCTTGCGGGTGCGGACCACCTCCGGATCGGGGGCATTCACCGCGGAGGCGGGGCGCAGCAGACCGGACAGGCGCAGGCTCTCCACGCCTCGCTGGGCGTTCTCAATCTCGGCTGCGGTGAATTCCTGCACGGGCAGGTGGGCGTCCGCGGAAGACTCGGAGGGCGCCAGCTTAGAGAGGGCAACGTCAGAGAGTGCAGGTTCTGCGGACGGAGCGTTCACAATCGGCACTTCAACAGCCGGAGCCTCCACAGGCTCAGCCGCAGTAGCAGGTTCAGCAGCCGCACCGAAGCCGGGGCCGTGCGCAGGTTCGCGGCCCTCCTGATAGGCGCGCGCAGCACCATTCGCCAGGGAATCCGCCTTCTCGTTGAGCTCGTGACCCGCGTGGCCCTTCACCCAAATAAACTCGTAGTCGCGGCCAGTCAGCGCCTGATCCAGCGCTTCCAGAAGATCGCGGTTGAGCACGGGCTTGCCGTCAGACTTCTTCCAGCCCTTCTTCTTCCAGCCGGACATCCACTTGGTCAGCGAGTTAATGACGTACTGGCTATCGCAGTACACGCGCAGCTTCGCCTCCGGGCGGGATGCGGTCGCCTCGAACAGGTCCAGGACAGCTTTGAGCTCACCCATGTTATTGGTGCCGTGCGCCCAGCCGCCGCTCGCCCAGTGGTCATCGTCGATATACCATGCCCAGCCCGCCGGTCCGGGGTTGCCCAGCGCCGAGCCGTCTGCGGCGGCAATGATTTCTTGCGTGCTGTTCACGGTACCTTCTTTCTGTACCGCCGCTCTATTGTGCGGGCGGCTGTCCGTAATGATGTCTGTGATGACTTTACCGCACCGGCGGCGAGGGTGCGTAGCGCATGGTCGCCGCTGTGGACAACCTCAAGTAGCCTCGCAACGCAAATTGCCGTAATGCCGGGCGGGTACACTAAACCTATGAGCTATTCTGCCCCCGAAACACCCAGCGCACAGCGCCCGGAGCGCCCTACCGCCCGTCCGAGCGAGCGCGTGCAGATTTTCGCTCTTCCCACCCGTACGATGTACGGTTCCCTGCGTTTTAGCTGGTTGAGCTACCTGGGGCTTGCTGAGCAGCAGCATGCGGCGCAGTTGCCGACCTCCACGGCGGCGGTCAGCTACCTGAGCACTCAGGCGCTCATGCGCGCCATGGCTGCGGCACGTCTGGATGTGCCATCCAGCGCCGCTTCTGAGATTGAGGTGGATCGTTCCTGCACCCTGTGCACCAGCGGTAAGAAGCACGGTAAGCCACGTATTGCGGGCGTGAATTTCAATATGTCGCAGGTGAATCCGCTGGTCGTGGGCGCGTTTAGTCGTAATTCTTCGGCGGTGCTTGGCGTGGATGTTGAGACCCTGGATGCGCGCTTGTTCTCCGGTTTTGCGCGCCTGGCGCTCTCCAATGAAGAACGCGCATTCTATGAGCGGGTGGCGCAGGAACGCCCCGCCCCCGTACTGCACCTGCTCTCTGTGGCGCTGTGGACCGCTAAGGAAGCGGTGCTCAAGGCGACCGGCCACGGCCTGAGCGTGGTGCCGTCCCTGGTTCGGGTGCAGCTCACCGATGACCTGTTGGATGCGCTCGAACTTGCCATGAACGAGGAGGACCCGGGGGACCCTCTGGGCAGCAACGCTTCCGAGCCGACCGCCCTGCGCGTACTGATTCAGGACAGCTTGACCGCCCAAGCGACCTTTAGCGCGCCCCCTGGTAGTAGTCAGGGCGGCGAGGTTGCCGAGCGAAGCTTTAGCCTGCAGTGGGTACCCGTAGCGCTCCCCGACGCGGAGAACCCCGAGCACGCGCAGAAGATGCTCATCGCCCTGGCAGTGGAGAACCCTGCCGAGGGTGAGCCCGCGCAGGTTGAGGCTCAGCTTCTGCCGGTGGCTACTCCCCTGGAGTTCAAGCGCCTGCTCACCGATTAGCCGCGCTCAATCCCCTAACACCTGATACAACGACGGAACGCGCCCGCCATGCCAGCGAGCGCGTTCCGTCGTTTTATTCTGCCTCGTCAAGGCGTTCAAGGCAGAACCTAAGGGGTATCCTCACCCAGGGTCTCCACGCCCAGGGCGCGACCAAAGCTACCGAGCTTCGTGCCAGTCTCCGTGTGCTCCAGCTCCGGGTCGGACTCAGCCACAATACCCGCACCCGCGTACAGCACCGCCTCGTCCGGGCTGACCTGGGCGCAGCGCAACACCAGCGCCCACTCGCCGTTACCCTCGGCGTCCATGTAGCCGACCAGGCCGCCAAAGTAACGGCGCTCGAAAGACTCCAGCTGGCGAATCAGTTCCAGCGCCTTCTCAGTGGGGGCACCGCAAATCGCGGGGGTCGGGTGGATCGCGCGGGCACCGTCCAAGCAGGTCAGCCCCTCCTTCAGCACGCCGTCGATGGGGGTCGCCAGGTGCCAGAGCTGCGGGGTCTGCAGCAGCGAAGGCACCTGCGGCACGTTCAGCTCCTCGGCAATGGGTGCCAGGCGCTCGGCAATATCGTTGATGACGTAGGCGTGCTCGTGGCGGTCCTTGGGGGAGGCGAACAGGCGGTCACGAATCGCCTCGTCCTCGGCGCTACCGGGCTCGGCAATGCGCGGGGCGCTGCCGGCCAGCGGGTGGGTCTTAAATGCGCGGCCCTCGGTGCGGAACACCAGCTCCGGGGAGGCGCCCATCAGGTAGCTTCCGCTCATACCGCGCTCACCCTCGGGCAGGCGCACCGCAAAGTTGAACGCGGAACGCTGCTGGGCGCGCAGGTTGTTGTACAGCGCCTCCAGGTTGAGAGCGCCGGGTGCGTAGCGGGCGGTGAGCACACGCGAAAGCACGATTTTGCTCAGCTCACCCGCCTTCATGCGCTCCACGGCGGTCGCAACGGCGGCACGGAACCGGTCGTTCTGCCGTCCGGTGACCGATACCGGCTCGGCAAGCGCCACGGTCTGCTCGGGGACCGGCACCTGCTGCTCCTCCAGGCGTTCGGGCACGAAGAGGTAGGCGGGCATATCGGGGTCAAAAGGGATCAGACCCACGACGGCGCTACCGGCACGTTTCGCCTCGTCCAGGGCATTATCGAAGGTGACAGGGGTCATCGCGCCGGATGCGCGCAGGACGCGGGTGCCGGTGGCAAAGATAAAGTCGGGAAGGTTCGTCATCGTACTTCTATCAGTGGTATGTGGGTTCGCGCCGGGCATCTAAACGCCGGACACGGGGTGCCGTTAGAGGGTCGCGCCGCCGTCGGCGACAATCTCCTGCATGGTGATGTGGCGTGCCGCCTCAGAAATGAGGAAAGCGTTGACCGCCGCAATATCCGCCGGGTCGGCAATACGGCGCAGCGGAATGCCCAGGCGGAACGTTTGCGGATTACCGGCAACCGGCAGGGCGGAGCGGTCCTCCCCCTCCCAGGCGTCAGTCACCATGGGGGTTCGGGTGGTGCCGGGGCAGACCGAGTTCACGCGAATACCGTGCGCGGCAAGCTGCAGGCCGAAGCTGGAACTCACGCGCGCCGCCGACGCCTTCGATGCACCGTAAGCGCCAAACTCCGCGCGGGGCACACGTGCCGCGTTGGAGGCGACCGTCACCAGGGAGCGACTGTTCGCCGGGTCGGCTTCCTGCTGGTCAATCATGATGCGCGCGAATTCGCGCAGGCACAGGAACACGCCGTCGGAGTTGACCGCGTGCAAGCGCTTCCAGGTGTCGAAACTGGTTTCCAGCAGCGGCTGGCTGTGGGCGATACCCGCGGCGAGCACGGCACCGGTGATGGGTTCGTCGAGTGCCGCTACAGCGTTGGCGAGGGCGGTGACGGACTCTTCGCTCGTAACGTCTACGGTGCGGTAGCGGAAGATCGCGTCCCCGTAGGTACCGAAGGAAGCAATGGGCTGCTCCGCAAGGTCAGCCGCAAACACCGAATAGCCGTTCTTAATGAGCTGGTGGACGGTTGCCTCACCAATACCGCCGTTCGCGCCGGTCACAATGACCCAGCTCATGCGCGCGCCTCCTCAGCAGTCTCAGCCTTCTCAGCACCTTCTGCAGCATGCAGGTCGGCGAGTACATCGGCGGTGTTCAGCACGCGGGCGCAACGAGCCGAAGCGTACTCGCACGCTATGCGGTGCTCCTCCTCCGAGAAGTCGGCGAGCGCATCCGCAACCATAAACGGCTGAATATCACGCATGAACGCCTCCAGGGCGGTGGTCAGGCAGCCAATGTGCGCGTACACACCGCCGATAATGAGCTGGTCGCGACCGGACTCCTTGAGCAGGTCTTCGAAGGGGCTGCGCACGAACGCGGAGTAGCGCCACTTGGTCAGCATGGTGTCGCGGTCGGTGGGTGCCAGTTCGTCGAGCACACGGGCGGACTCGTCGTTCTGCAGGCCGTCGCCCCAGAAGTCGATGAGCAGGCGGCGGTCTTCTGGGTTCTGGCGCGGCGGCTGCGCGGTGTAGTAGACCGGGATTCCGGCGGCGTGGGCGGCGTCAATGAGGCGGCGCAGGTTCCGAATGGCGATGTTGATCTGGGCGTCCGGGTTGCCGTTGCTCTCACCCAGGTTGGCGCCTTCGAAAGCCTGGACGAAGTGTACCTGCATGTCGTGCACGAGCAGTACAGCGCGGGAGGGGTCTACGGGCCAGCTCACGCGGTTGCTGTGTTCACGGTCGACGTAGGTGTAGGGCTTGATTTTGGGCAGTGCCATGATTCTCCCGGTTCGTGCCTATGGTTTTTTCGGTTGTATGCGCGGCGCAGGCAGTGCGCTGTGGTGGGTGTAGCAGCGAGTGGGTGTCTCCTCCGAGCCCTCTCGCGCTGACCACCCAATCGGTGAGCTTGCGCTTATCTCATAACCATCTTAGGGCATACTTAGCAACAAGGTATATCTGAACTTTAACAAAAATGCTTCCCCACCCGCACCCCCGTTGATAGCACAACGGGCGGAACGGGCAGGGAAGCACTCAGACAAGCAGAAACGCTATACGAACCGGGAATTCAGCCGCGATTCTAGTTCAACTAGTTCACGGGCGCCGCGACGGCAAGAACCTCATTCAGACCCTCAGTGATCGAGGGGTGAGTGTAAATCTCATCGCGCAGCTGCGAAGCAGTAATGCCATGGCGCATCGCCAGAGCCACCAGGTTAATGACCTCCATGGACTCGATTACCAGCAGCTGGGCACCCAGAATCTGGTCGCTCTGCGCGTCAATCACGAACTTCATGATGCCGCGCGGGTTCTCCTGGGTCTTCGCGCGCGGCATCGCGGCAACCGCGGCAACCGGCTTCGAAGCGACCTTCACCTTGTGGCCAGCCTCAATCGCCTCACGCTCGGTCAGACCCACGGAAGACAGCGGCGGGTTCATGTAAATGGTCGAAGCCACTGCCTTGCGATCCTTAGTGGAGCGGGAACCGTCACCGACCAGCTGGGAGAGCACCACGCGGTAGTCATCCATGGAGATGTAGGTGAACTGCGGGCCGCCGTTCACGTCACCGAGCGCGAAAATGTTCGGCACGGTGCTGCGCAGGTGCTCATCCACGACAATTGCGCCGTGGTCGTTGGTTTCGATGCTGGTGTTCTCCAGGCCCAGACCCTCGGTGGCGGGCTTGCGGCCGGTCGCAACCATCACGTAGTCCACCTCCAGCTCCCGGGTAGCGCCCTCGGAGTCGAGGTAGGTCACGGTCACCGAGTCAGCGCCGTCTTTGAAGGACTGCACACGCACGCCGGTGTGAGCGGTAATGTCCTGGTCTGCGATAATCTCGCGGGCAATCTGGGCAACGTCCTCATCGTAGCGGCCGAAGAGGGCGGGTACGCCGTCCAGAATGGTCACCTCGGTACCGTAGGAGGAGAAAATACCGGCGAACTCAACACCGATGGGGCCACCACCGATAATGCCCAGGCGCTTGGGGCGCGGGGTGAGCTTCTGCAGCTCGGTGGAGGTGAGCACACGCTCAGATTCGCGGATACCCTCAATCGGCGGGATAACCGACACGGCACCGGTGTTGACGATGAAGTAGTCGGCGGTAACGCGCAGGGTGTCCTCGCCCGCGGTGACCTCAACCTCGGTGTCGGAGATGAAACGTGCGTGACCGTCAATGAGCTTAGCGGTCTCGTTGGACAGCAGGATCTCGCGGTTCTTGGCGCGCATCATGCCGGTCAGCTTGTCACGGAAAACCACGGCGGATTCGTAGGCAGCGTTTGCCTCTTCAAGGCTACGCTCGCCGCTGGCGCGGAACTCGTCGGCGCGGTGCACGAGCGCCTTGGTGGGTACGCAACCGATGTTAATGCAGGTGCCGCCGTACATGCCGGTGGACTGTTCGATGAGGGCAACGTTCTTGCCGGTCTTAGCGTATGCGCCGGCGAGGGTCTTGCCGCCCTTGCCGAAGCCAATGACGACCATGTCAAAGTGCAGCTGAGCGGGGGTGGTCATAATATTCTCCTGTGAAATTTAGATGATGATGTCTTCACAGAGTTCAACGCAAAGAAATGAGCATTATTCCCGTGCACCACATTTTTTCTTGCCACCCCAATTCACGCCCCCACCGCTAGGAAGTGAGCAAAGCCCCCTCCCTTCTTCCACAGCCACCCCTCAGAGCCCGCGCGGGCGTAGACTAAAACTACCCGGCTCCCTACAAGAAGCCGGCCTAAAGGAAGCCAGCAAATTCAGGAGGACTCCATGAACACCCACGATATTCTGCGTGACGCCGCCAGCCGCCCCGGTATCGAAGCCGCCGTAGCCGTCAAGGGGCTATCCCCCGAGGCGCTCAACGCCCACCCGGGCGGGCACCCGAACTCTATCGCCTGGCTGCTCTGGCACGCCGGACGACAGATGGACATGCAGCTCTCCGCCCTCAACGGTCAGCCGCAGATCTGGGAGGCTCAGGGCTTCAGGGAACGCTTCAACCTGGGCGAGCTGGGCGACACCATGGGCTACGGCCACGCCGCAGAGCAGGCGCGTTCCATCGTGGTTGAAGATTCTGCCCTGCTGGTGGAGTACCTTGTGGCGACCGGCGAGGCGCTCGCGGCCTACGCACAGACGCTGAGCGAGGCTGATTTGAGTGAGGTTATTGACCGTTCGTGGACTCCGCCGGTGACTCGCGGTGTGCGTCTGGTCAGCATGATTGACGATGCGGCGCAGCACGTGGGTCAGGCGGCGTACGTGGCGGGTATTCTCGCCGCCTAGGATTTCGCGGCGCAGGATTTCACGCCCGCTAGGGGGCATGAAAAGGCGGTGGCGCCTCGGACACAACCGTCCGAGACGCCACCGCCTACACATCTAAAAGCCGCTACTGCCTCTGCAGCAGCACCATGACCTCGTAGTGGTCCGTATGCGGGAACATGTCCAGCACACGGCCCTGCACCGGCGCAAACGAGGGCATGCGCCCCAGATCCTTCGCCAAAGTCACGGCGTTACAGCTCGAATATACCACGCGGTCAATACCCGAACCCTCAATCCACGCGCACAAGCTCTCACCAATACCGCGGCGCGGCGGGTTCACCACCAGCATCTGCGGCACCGTGCCAGAAGACACCGCGAACTCCGGCGCATCCTGAGCCGAAAAGTCCACACCCTCCAGGCCGTACTCAGCGACCGTGCGCTGCGCCGAAGCGACCGCCTCCGCACTAATCTCAATGCCCGTCACCGAGCCGCCGTCCATCACCGAAGCGGCATGCAGAGCAAAACCACCCACGCCACAGTACAGGTCCCACAGCGAGCGCGGAGCCACCTCACGCACCCACTCACGACCCTGCGCGTACATCGCCTCAGCAACCTTCGTGTTCGTCTGGAAGAAGCTCTGCGGACGCAAATGCAGAGTCAGGTCGTTCACCTGCATCGGCAGAGTCTGACGCTCCGAAAGGATAATCTCCTCATCACCCTCAACGCGCGCCACCGGCTCACGCAGCAGGTTCACCGACAGCACCGCCAGGTTCGGCAGCCGCTCCTGCAGCCAGTCCATCTGACGGCGAATCGGCACCAGCAGCTTCTTCGAACGCAACACGAAACGCACCATCAGCTCACCCGCCGCCGAAGCAGTCACCAGAATATTCTTCAGCTCACCGCGACGATTCGGAATGTCATAGGGGGTCAGGTCCGCGCGCTGAATCAGCTCACGCAGCACCGGAATAGCCGCCTGAATCGGCTCCATATAGAGCGGGCATGCGCCAAGATCCGTGGAGGCGCCCGTACGGTAATCCACGATGCCGAGGGTCGGGTTCTTCGCCGAACCACCCACCACGAGCTTCGCCTTGTTGCGGAAGCCCGCCTCCGCGCTGGTCACCGGGTCCAGCCACTGCAGCTGCGGGTAGTTAGCGAGCAGGGCGCGGGCGTGCTCCTGCTTCGCCTGCACCTGCGCGGTGTAGGCGGTCTCAATGCTGGGGCAGGAGGAGCAGAGGTCATCACGAAAATAGGCGCATTCCATAAGGAGCCATTCTACCGCCTCCACCGCCGGGACAGGACGCATGGGCACACAAAAGCGGGGGCGGCCACCCTTCATGGGTAGCCGCCCCCGCCTCATACGGATGCGTGGACCTGCGCCGGTTTGGGTACCAGCGTTAGGTCACCACCGGGTCACGCTTCGCGTGCCACGGATTCCGTAGAAATTTACCCCATCAGGGATAAATTTTTACTACATCATTCCGCCCATTGCGTCCGCACCGGGAGCAGCCGCACCAGCGGGCTCCGGCTTGTTCGCAACAACAGCCTCAGTGGTCAGGAACAGACCAGCAATCGACGCAGCGTTCTGCAGAGCCGAACGGGTCACCTTCACCGGGTCAGCAATACCAGCAGCCATCAGATCCTCGTACTCGCCGGTCGCAGCGTTCAGACCGGTACCAGCAGGCAGGGAACGAACGCGGTCAACCACAACACCCGGCTCCAGACCAGCGTTAGCAGCGATCTGCTTCAGCGGTGCGTCAATAGCCACGCGCACAATGTTCGCGCCGGTCGCCTCGTCGCCGGTCAGCTCCAGCTTGTCGAAGACCTTCACTCCAGCCTGAATCAGAGCAACGCCACCACCGGGGACGATACCCTCCTCAACAGCAGCCTTAGCGTTACGCACAGCATCCTCAATGCGGTGCTTGCGCTCCTTCAGCTCAACCTCAGTTGCGGCACCAGCCTTCAGCACAGCAACACCACCAGCGAGCTTAGCCAGGCGCTCCTGCAGCTTCTCACGGTCGTAGTCGGAGTCAGAGTTAGCAATCTCTGCGCGAATCTGAGCCACGCGACCCTCAATAGCCACTGCATCGCCTGCACCCTCAATGATGGTGGTCTCGTCCTTGGTCACAACGACCTTGCGAGCGGAACCGAGCATGTCCAGGGTTGCTGCGTCCAGGGACAGGCCAACCTCTTCGGTAATGACCTGGCCACCGGTAAGGATAGCGATATCAGCCATCTGAGCCTTACGGCGGTCACCGAAGCCCGGAGCCTTCACAGCAACAGACTTGATGGAGCCGCGCATCTTGTTCAGCACCAGCAGAGCCAGAGCCTCACCCTCAACGTCCTCAGCAACGATCAGCAGCGGCTTGCCGGACTGCATGACCTTCTCCAGGACGGGGACGAGGTCCTTAACGTTCGAAATCTTCTGGTTCACAACCAGGATGTAGGGGTCCTCCAGGACTGCTTCCTGACGCTCCGGGTCGGTCACGAAGTAACCGGACAGGAAGCCCTTGTCGAAGCGCATGCCCTCAGTCAGTTCGAGGTGCAGACCGAAAGTGTTGGAGTCCTCAACGGTGATGACGCCTTCCTTGCCGACCTTCTCCATTGCCTCAGCAATGAGCTTGCCGATCTCAGCGTCGCCAGCGGAAATAGACGCGGTTGCAGCGATCTCTTCCTCGGTCTCAACTTCCTTTGCGGAGGAGAGCAGAGCCTCGGTCACAGCCTCAACAGCCTTCTCAATGCCGCGCTTGAGGCTCAGCGGGTCAGCGCCAGCAGCCACGTTGCGCAGGCCCTCGCGAACCAGTGCCTGAGCCAGAACGGTAGCGGTGGTGGTACCGTCACCTGCGATGTCGTCAGTCTTCTTAGCAACTTCCTTGACGAGCTCCGCACCAATCTTCTCGTACGGATCCTCCAGCTCGATTTCCTTCGCGATCGAGACACCGTCGTTGGTGATGGTGGGGGCGCCCCACGCCTTCTCCAGCACAACGTTGCGGCCGCGGGGGCCGAGGGTCACCTTCACTGCATCGGCGAGGGTGTTCAAACCGCGCTCAAGGCCGCGGCGTGCCTCTTCGTCAAAAGCAATGAGCTTTGCCATAAGTGTCCTCCTGGACGATCGGATTTTTTCCTTCACCCCTGCGGGTGCGGTACATCTAAATCGGGTGGCTGCCCCTCCACAACGCCCCCGTTACGCAGGCGCGGGCAGAGTAGGGCATAAAGCACCCGAATGCTACATCAATTGTGGCACCCGCACCGGCATGGAGCAAACGTTTAAGCCCAAGGTTGAAGGGTTAATCGCCCAGTGCTTAATCTGCGCTCATCAACCCCGCCAAAAGGGGCGTTATCGGTGTGCCCGCCGGGGGCGCGTGAGGGGTGTTAAAAGCATCAACCCCACCCGGCGCATCAGTGGAATTGCACGAGTGGGGTTGATGAAAGTTTGTAATTACAAAGCGGCGGACGCCGGGGCCTAGCCGGTGTAATCGGAAGCCAGCACCACAATCACCTCGTGGTTACCCATCTCAACACTGGCGGTTGCCTGTCGTACCTGCGAAATATCCAGCTTCGAAGCGATGCTCTGCGCCTGCGACTGGTAGCCCTCAGCATAGTAGACCACGCTGGTTGCCGGTGCCGCACCCGTGTAGTTTGCCGTCTCGCTGATGGTATAACCGGTCAGCAGTGCCGCCGCACCGGATGCGCTACCCGCCGGAGCCGCCGCATTGTAGACCGCCACAGAGATGGACTCAGCCAGACCGGTCTTCGTAGCGCTTGCCGATACGGAAGCCTTAGCCGGCGCAGAGGACGCCGACGCGCTTGCGGGGGCGGAGCTACTCTTCGCGGTGGACGCCGAATACTGCGGGGAGGCGGTGCGCGGCGCGTACACGTACATTGCGCCGCCGATGAGCAGACCAACTACGCCTGCAGCTACCAGGGGGATAGCGCCCTTGGGGCTCTTTGCCGGGTCAGCATTGACCGCACGGTAGGTTCCGCGGCGGGCGGTATTTTCGTCTACCTCGTCAAATTCGTCGCGGGGGTAGCTCATTTATCCTCATTTCACGGGTCTCTGTTTACCGGCTGGTACCGTACCGCCCTACCGGGCGCGCGGGCGCGGCTACGGAAGGTGCGGTCTTGGTGTTCTAGTACCTAGAGTACCGGCTCAACTAGCGAGAACCAACGTGAACGCCCCGCAACCGGCTGTGAAAGAGACGGACACCGCACAGTGTTCAATCTCTGGTTGAACTTGAGGTGCGCGGGGTTGAAAGCAGGAGTTGGAAAGCTCCCACAGCTCCCCCAGTTCGAGCTCCTAGTCAGCGTCTCGGCGGGCGCGCAGAACCTCGATAATCTGCGGCGCTGCGGCACGTACCCGCTCATCATCGAGCATCACGTTCAGGCGCTGATAGTAGGCAATCGGAGTAAATCCGGCGGCGATAATCGCCTTCTCTTTGGAGCCCTGGTGCTTGAAGCGGCGGCGCTCCACCTCAAGGATGCGGCGCTCCACCGGGGTCAGGCCGCCGGGCTGCTGCTGCACTTCCGGCTGATTCTGTGTTTCTACCTGGTTCTCTGCCTCCGCATGAGCCCCTGCCTCTGCCTGGATCTCAGCGGTTTCGGCGCATTCCTGTTCTGTCATGTTCCCTCCTGTCTGTAGCTCGCCTGCCGCGGCTGGCGTCTCCTAGCGCGTGCATCCGTCATCCCCTAGTCTAGAAGAGAAACTCAGTCTAGAGGAGAAACATTCAGCCCGCACCCGGCCCCGTCACCGTCCGGGTCGCATCAGCACCAGGAGATTCCCCGAGGAGATTTATGAACCAGCCCCTCAGCAACATTATGAGCGAGGATTGGGCGGCAGCACTTGCCCCCGTCGAAGAGCAGATTCACGCCATGGGCGCTTTCCTGCGTGAGGAGCACGCGGCTGGGTACCGTACGTTCCCGCCTACTGCCGATATTTTCAATGCGTTCCGCCGCCCGATGAGCGGGGTAAAGGTCCTCATTATTGGTCAGGACCCCTACCCTACTCCGGGCAATGCGATGGGTCTGTCGTTCTCGGTGCACCGCGGTATGCCGTTGCCTCGTTCGCTGAACAATATTTACAAGGAACTTGAGGACGATCTGGGTATTGCCCCGGCTGATCACGGCGATCTGTCCTGTTGGGCTGATGAGGGCGTCATGCTGCTCAACAGGGTTTTGACGGTGCGTGAGTCTGATGCGGGTTCGCACCGCGGCAAGGGTTGGGAGGAGATTACCGAGTGCGCTATCCGTGCCCTGGTGGCGCGTAACCAGCCGCTGGTGGGTCTGCTGTGGGGTGCGGATGCACGCAAGTGCGCACCCATGTTGCAGCCGTACCCGAGCGTGGAGTCGGCGCATCCTTCGCCGCTGTCTGCTCGTCGTGGTTTCTTTGGTTCGCGCCCGTTTTCGACGGTGAATTCTTTGCTTGTGCAGCAGGGGGAAGAGCCGGTGGATTGGACGGTCCGCTAGGCGCAGCACATGAGCCAGTGTATGAGCTGGCGCAATAGGGATAGTGAAGGGGCGGTAGCCTGTGAGTTGAACTTGCAAGCTACCGCCCCTTCCCAATATCCAATATATGCAATATTGGCTATATACCCTTGAAAGAGGGCTAAGAATCCGCCGGTTCCACGTTTCGCGGAGTCGTAAAACGCTGTAGCGCATACTGCATCGTGTAATTACCCAACGCAACACCCGAAGCCATCGCCACCACAATCGAAACCGCCGTAATCATATTCTGCATACCCAGAATCACGTCCGTCTCAACCGTCAACAAATACATGCCACGGAAGAACGACAGACCCGGCAACAAGAACGTAATCGCAGGAATCGAGAAAATCGCCTGAGGCACATGCAGACGGTACGCAAAATACGTGCTCAACGCACCAATCACAACCGCCGCACACGCCGTCGGACCGCGACCAGTACTCGGGCCAGCCAGCAGCTCATAACCGTAATACGCCGCCAGACCGCAGCCCGTGATGACCATCAGCCACCCGACCTTCACCAGCTTCGTCTGCAAGGTAATCGCAAAGGTCGCAATCGCCACCAGGAAGAAGAACGACGCCACCAGCGGGGTCGTCGGCTCAAAACGCAGCTGCTCAATATCCAGGGTCGGACCGTTGAAAATATTGATCGCACTCACCGCGGTCGCAATGCCAACCACCAGACCCAAGAAGCTCATGCCCGTAGACACGAAACGACCCGCAGCCGTCACCGGGAAGCCATTAATCGCATCCTGCACGGCACCCACCAGACGCGGTGTTGGCAAGAACATAATCATGCCCGCAGCCACCACCAGAGGCGCCGAAATCGCCTCCCCCTGACGCTGCAACACCGAAAGAATGGATCCCTCACCGCCCAGCCAAATCGCCAAGAAGGTCATCAGACCCGCACTAGCAGCCATACGGAAGAACGCCGGAATACCAATCGAACTCAACCACTGAATCAGCAGGTACACCGGAATAAAAATAATCGCCGCACTCAACGCCGTCGCAAAACTTGCACCCAGCGCCGCCGTCAGGGTTCCAGCACACGCCAGGTTCGCCAACCACACCACCAGAGGCGGAAACGGCTTGGGTCGGTGCGTAATCTGGTTCAGCTTCAAATCGGCGATTTCTAGAGTCATACCGCCCCGAGTGATCTTGTAGATCAGGCCGTACACTTCAGAAAGCGCCTCGTAGTTCTCCGTAGAGGAACGCACCACACGCACCAGGGTATGGGTAAAGCGCTCGTCAGCGTTCGCATTGCGCTTGGCGATGCGGGATTCCATGTAAATATCGGGGTCCGACGTGTAGTTGATGGTCACCGACTGGTTCGTAATGTCGACTTCCACCGAGTCCAGCCCGTACGCCGAAGACACCGCAATAATCGCCGAGTCCACATCCATTGCGTCCGCGCCGTAGTGGAACATCGCCTCCGCCAGGCGCAGGGTGAAGTTCAGGGTATCGCGCGCGTACTCCTTCTCACGGCGGAACGCCTCACGGCGCTCATGCTCGTCAGACCGGATAGTCGGCACGAACTGACGCTGCGCGATGCGCTGGGCACCGCGCGGGGCGGCGGGTGCCGCCTCCTCAGTGCGCACGAAGGAGCGGAAGCGACGCGAACCCCAGCGACCACCGCTACCGCGCCCAAACAGGCCGCGAGAGCCGCCCTCAACCAGCGGTACGGAGGTGGTGGGCATCGAGACGGGCCCGGTCTTCGGCACGGCGGTAGGATCCGCACCGTAGCGTCGGGCTGCGTGAGAGTTGGGCACCTGCGGAATCATGCCGGTCATGGGCACCGGCTGGGAGGGGCGGGTCAGCGCCGCCTCGGTTACCAAGTTGCTGGAGGTGACGGGGTTCGGGTCTTCACGGTAGGCGTCCAGATCATCATCAGGCACGAGGGAGGGGTCAATGACGGTACGCGCGCCGTGGCCGTTAGGGGTGAGTTCGGGGTCGCTGGCGGGCTCAACCGGCTCCTGCGCGGTGATGCCCATATCCGCTGCGGCTTCCTGGAGTACATCACTGACAGCTTCTGCAGCGACGGTGCCCTCCTGGTTTGTCGCGGAGACGGCCTGCTGAGCCAGCACGCGGCGCAATTTCTCGTCGGTGACCTGGTCTAGTGAAACCAGGGGAAAACCGCGTTTACCGGCGATATAGCCCGCGGTGGTATTCTGCTCGCTTCCTTCCGTTGCGGCAGTGTTTGCTTCGCCTGCATGCGAAGCTTCCCGCGATGTGGGGGTCGCGGGGGTGTTCCTCGATTCTGCCAATGTCCCTCCCAGATAGACAGTGCCTTTTTAGTCTAACAAGGGCACGATTCTGCGGTAGCACTGAAGAGCAGAAATATCACTTTTCTGCCCGGTGATTTTGTGAGCAAAAAGCGCTCTGCGGCACTTACGGCAGAAAGCTTCATTGATATGAAGAAAAATCCAGGTCACTACTGTACAGAAGATATTTTGGGAGATATTTCTAGAGCTATTTTTGAGGAAAAATAAAGGTTATATATACATTAAGATTTGCATAGAAATATCCCCCACTTACTCCCCCTCGCACCTCAATAAAAAATGAATTATTCATAACAAAAAATATCCCGTCACCGAAGTGACGGGATATTCACGCCTTAAGGCCATTAGCCTTCACAGCATCTGAAGCGCACCGCTCGGGGGTCACCTCAGAGGCGAAAGTCAATTACTCAGCGTCGTGGTCGGTCTCGAGGATCTTAACCAGCGAGTCCAGAGCCTCTTCAGCACCTTCGCCCTCAGCGCGCAGGACAACAACGTCGCCGTGCTTTGCACCCAGGGACATCAGGGACAGAATCGATGCAGCGTCCATAGCCTCATCTGCGGGCTCACCCTTAGCAGCGATGGTCACCTCAACGGGGAGGTCGCCAGCTGCCTCAGCGAAGATAGCTGCCGGACGTGCGTGCAGGCCAACACGGCTTGCAATAGTGGCTTCGCGCTCTGCCATTATGTTTCTCCTTTGATCAAGGAACCGAAAATATATCAGTACCTATTCTAAATGAACGGGGCGCTTCAGGACCCGCCCTTACTCTATAAATTGTACCGTTCAGCCATACGCTAACAAGTACCAAAAATGCCGAATGCAGAAATAAAACTCTACACCCGGCATTTTTATGGACTCAGGCACCGCCCAGCACACCCCATCAAGGAGCGGCAGGCAGCCCCGAAATCGTTTTAAGCTTAGAGGCCCAGCTCGTCCAGAATCGGCAGAGCCTTGCGTGCGCTCTCCTTCGCCTCAGCAGAAGAAATCTGCTGCAGAGCGATAGCCGCAATCTGCTGTGCCTTCTCCTTGGTCACGGACTTCAGAACCGCAGCCACAGCGGGGATAGCGCCAGCGTTCATGGACAGGGTATCAACACCCAGACCAATCAGAACAACAGCCAGAGCCGGGTCAGCCGCAGCCTCACCACAGACGCTCACGTACTTCTTCTTACCCGCGGTGACCGATGCACGCTGAGCACCCTCAACGGTCATCTTAATCATCTTCAGCACTGCAGGCTGCCAGGGGTTGTTCAGGTGCGCCAGGTCGCCCAGCAGGCGGTCAGCCGCCATAGTGTACTGGGTCAGGTCGTTGGTGCCGATAGACACGAAGTCGACCTCGCCCAGGATTGCCTCAGCGTTCATCACAGCTGCGGGGGTCTCAACCATCACACCGTGAACGGGCAGGCCAATCTCCTTGAGCATGTTCGCGAAGTTGCGTGCCTCGGAGGTGGTCGAAATCATCGGAGCCATAACCCAGATGTCAGCGTCGGAGTTCTCCGAAGCAGCCTTAATAGCCTCCAGCTGGCGGGTCAGAACGCCCGGAACGGTCCAGTCGGTACGGAAGCCACGAACACCCAGTGCGGGGTTCTCTTCGGGGTTCACGTTCAGGAACGGCAGGGGCTTGTCAGCGCCAGCGTCCAGGGTACGAACCACAATGTGCTTGCCGGGGAATGCGTCAAACACGGACTTGTAGGTCTTAGCCTGAGTCTCGATAGAAGGCTCAGAGTCGTGGCCCAGGAAGCCGAACTCGGTGCGGAGCAGGCCAACACCCTCAGCCTTCAGGCTTGCAGCCTTCTCAGCGGACTTGCCGTCACCAACGTTTGCGTACAGCTCAACGCGGGTGCCATCAGCCAACACGCCCTGACCGCCAAAGTCAGCGACGGGCTTACGGTTTGCGTACTTGATTGCTGCTTCGCGGTCAGCGTCGGTGGGCTCGGTGTCAACTATGCCTTCGTTGGAGTCCACGTAGACGATGGTGCCGTCAGCAATCTCGGTCACGCCCTTAGCCGCCACAATAGCGGGCAGGCCCAGGCCGCGAGCCAGAATAGCGGTGTGTGCCTGGGGGCCACCGTCAGAGGTGATCAGGGCGATAACCTTCTCGGGGTCCAGAGTCGCGGTATCAGCCGGCGCCAGGTCAATAGCAGCCAGGATGAACGGCTTATCAGAAACGGGGATGCCGGGAGCCTGCTGGCCGGTCAGCTCAGCAACGATGCGGGCACGCACGTCGTGGATGTCGGTGACGCGCTCAGCCATGTAGCCACCCAGGGCAGCCATCTGGTCTGCGAAGGAGGTCGCAGCCTCCCAGATTGCGCGCTCGGGAGCCATCTCCTGGCTCTCAACCAGCTTGATAGCGCTCTTGATGAGTGCACGGTCGGTAGCCATCTGAGAGGTGGACTTCAGAACAGCCTTACCGTCGCGACCTGCGTTCTCTGCGCGAGCCAGCAGGTCTTCCTTGACGCGGACCGATGCGTCCTTGATGCGCTGCGCTGCAGCCTCAGCGGTCTCACCGCTCAGACGCAGACCGTCCTTGGGTTCCTCGATGGGCTTAGGCATCTGAAGAACGGGGCCAATAACGCGGCCGGCGTATACGCCGACGCCCTTGTAGGTAGTCATAGAGTTCATGTCCTATCTGTGGTTTGTCTACAGTGTAACGTGTTTTTTCACGCTCACGCCTGCAAACAGACAATCAAATGAAGGTGAGGTTATACGGCCATTATGCGGATGCCTTAGAGCGGGCACCCAGGGACTTCAGCACCACGTACAACAGCGCCGAAACGACGGTACCGGCAACAACAGCTGCCAGGAACATCAGCGGGTTCTGCGCCAGACCAATAATCCAAATACCACCGTGCGGAGCCGGGGAAGCCACGTGCGCACCCATGGAGATTGCACCGGCAATAGCGCCACCAACAATGGTCGAAGGAATCACGCGAGCCGGGTCAGCCGAAGCGAAGGGAATAGCACCCTCAGAGATGAAGGATGCACCCAGCAGCCACGCAGCCTTACCGTTCTCACGCTCGTTCTCGTTGAACAGCTTGGGGCGCAGGGTGGTTGCCAGAGCCATAGCCAGCGGCGGAACCATACCGGAAATAATGACGGCAGCCATGATTTCCTGGTTCACGGTCGCACCCGAAGACAGGCCAGCGGTTGCGAAGAGGTAAGCAGCCTTGTTGATGGGGCCACCCAGGTCAGAAGCCATCATGGCGCCCAGGATCAGGCCCAGCAGCAGAGCGGAACCACCAGACATGGAGGTCAGCCAATCCTGCAGGGTGGTCATAACCCACGCCAGGGGCGCACCGAGCAGCAGGTACATTGCCAGGCCGGCAACCAGAGAAGTCACCAGCGGGGTGATGACCACGGGCATCATCGAGCCAAGCCAGCGGGGCAGCTTCAGGGTACCCAGAGCGTACGCAATCAGACCGGCGAGAATACCGCCAACAATACCGCCAAGGAAGCCCGCGTTCACCGCAAGAGCCACCGAACCGGCGATGAAGCCCGGAGCAATACCGGGACGCTGAGCCAAACCGTACGCAATGTACGCGGCAAGAGCCGGAACCATCAGGCTCAGACCGAAACCACCGATGGTCTGCAGAACAGCACCCAGGTACAGGGTCCAGTGCACATCACCGAGGTTGAACAGGGTTGCCGAGTCGAGAATCGCCTTGGTGTTCACATCACCAAGGTTCGGCACCGTAATTGCCTCGAAAACGAAGCCCAGGGCGACCAGAATACCGCCGGCAGCAACGAACGGAATCATGTAGGAGATACCGGTCATCACGGCCTTGTAGATGCGCGAGCCCCAAGCGCCTTCGGTAGCACCTGTGCTGTCCTCACCGCTGGATGCGGCAGCGGCAACGCGTGCACCGTTGGGGTTCTCAGCCTCAGCCAGAGCCTCCGCAATCATTTCCTTAGGCTCGTCAATACCGCGCTTGACGGGAGACTCAACGAAGGGCTTACCTGCGAAGCGGTTACGCTCACGCACGTTCACGGACACCGCAAAAATCACGGCGTCTGCGGCGTCAATATCAGCCTGAGCCAGCTTCTCATTACCCGAGGAGCCCTGAGTCTCAACCTTCAGGTCGTAGCCGAGCTCTTCAGCAGCGTACTTGAGGGCGTCGGCAGCCATGTAGGTGTGAGCGATACCGGTGGGGCATGCGGTCACAGCAACAATCTTCTTCACCGGAGCCGAAGCAGCGGGGGTTTCCTGAGCGGAGGCGGCAGGTGCGGCGGCGGGTGCAGCCTCGGCGGGCTTAGCCTCTGCCTTCTTCTCGCCCACGCCGAGCGCATCGTTGACCAGCTCAACGATCTCTTCAGCCGAGGAGGCTTCGCGCAGGGACGCAGTGAAGCTCTTCTTCATCAGGGAGCGTGCCAGGGTGGAGAGCAGCTTCAGGTGGGCCTGGTCAGCGCCATCGGGTGCAGCGATGAAGAAAATCAGGTCGGCGGGGCCGTCCTTTGCACCGAAGGAAACTGCCGGGTTAGGGCGTGCCATTGCCAGGGTCGGCTCGGTGACGGCGGCACTGCGGCAGTGCGGAATCGCAATACCGCCGGGGATACCGGTGTCGGTCTTGGATTCGCGTGCCTCGGCAGCCGCGTAGAGCTGCTCGAAGTCGGTAGCGCGTCCGGCATTTACGACTGCCTGGGCGAGCTTGGCAATTACGTCGAATCGGGTCTCGCCGAGGTTCTCGTCCAGCAGGACGAGATCTGCGGTGATCAGATCAGACATATTCCCTCCTCGGGTATGTATTGGGGTGGGGATTCGCTCAGTGGTGCCGGGCTTCTCCCCTATATGAGTTCAAAGTGTGCGCAGTGTGTGTTGAGTGTGTAGCGTGCGTATATGCGTGTACATATGCGCACCGCACCCCAGCTTATATTCTCTTCTGAGAATAAAAGCTGGAGGTGCGAAAACAGCCCGAATTAGAGCTGCAGCTGACGAACAGTGACCTTCTCAGGAGTGGTCTGCTCCAGCGAAGGCATACGGGTACCGGGCAGAGCAGCAGCAGCCGAACCGTGAGCTACCGCCTGAACCAGGCAACCGGGGGCGTCCTCACCACGAGTGTGAGCAATCAAGAAACCGGACAGCGATGAGTCACCGGCACCCACAGTGCTACGAACCTGAATCGGCTCGTGCACAGCGTGCCAGATACCCTGCTCAGTGACCAGCACTGCACCGCCGCCGCCGAGGGTGGCAAGCACGTACTCGATGCCGTCGCCGAGCAGCTTCTGGGCGGTGCGAGCGGTCAGCTCGGGGCTAGCCTCCAGCTCCTCCCAGTTATCGCTAACGGTCAGCTGAGCCAGCTCCTCCGAGTTGGGCTTAATCAGGGTGGGCTTGTGCTCACCGGCGACGGTCGCAATCAGCGGCGCCTCAGAGGTATCAATAGCAATCATGCCCTCGTAGCCGGAGGCGCGCAGTGCCGCCACCAGCTCGGAGTAGTAGGTCGGTTCCAGACCCGGAGGCAGCGAACCAGCCAAAACCACCCAGTCGGCACCCTTGGAACGCTCAACCACCAGCTCGTCCAGCTTCTGACGCAGTTCAGCATCAAAAACGGTGCCGGGGGCGTTCAGCTTGGTGGTGGTGCCATCCGGGTCAACCACGGTGATGTTCGAGCGAATCGGCTCACCGGTGGGCAGGTTAGCGAACTCAACGTCCACAGCCTGCAGTGCGGTCAGCACCGGGTCGGTGGCTTCACCGGGCACAATGGCGAGGGTCGGCACGCCGGAAACCTGCAGGGCGCGGGAAATATTCACGCCCTTGCCACCGGGATCCTGTACGGCGCCGACAGCACGCTGCACGGCACCGTGGGCCAGGGGCGCACCGAGTTCAATGGTGCGGTCCAGGCTGGGGTTGGCGGTCAGAGTAATAATCATTAGGCAATCACAATCTCAACGTTTGCGGCCTCGAGCGCCTGACGGAGAGCACCTTCGGGCTCGCGATCGGTAATGAGGGTGTCAATATCCTCAAATCCGGCGAAGCGGACCAGGGATTCCTGACCGAACTTCGCGGAGTCACAGAGCAAGACCACGCGGCGGGCCGCCTTGCAAATTGCGGTCTTGACGATGGCTTCGTTCATGCCGGGGGTGGAGATGCCGAAGTGGGCTTCGATACCGTTGGCACCAATGAAAGCAATATCGGGGCGCATGGTGCCGAAGTGCTCTGCGGCGCGTGCACCAACAGCAGCCCAGGTCATCTTGCGCAGCTGGCCGCCAACCAGCTCAAGGGTCACGCCTTCAGCTTCGGCGAGCTTGACTGCAATGTGCAGTGCATGGGTGATGACGATGCGGTCGTTGCCGGTCTTGAGGCTGAAGTTTTCGGCGCCGATGTGGTCGGCAAGAATTTCGATGGTGGAGCCTGCGTCCAGGACAATGGAGCCCGCCTCGGAGTCGCGCAGCATCTGGTATGCCTTGGTGGCGATGCGGCGCTTTTCGGGAGTATTCATGCCCTGTCGGGAGGAGATGGAGGACTCCAGGGAGGTGGACTGTTCAATGGTGACAGCACCACCGTGGACACGGCGGAGCTTACCTGCTTCTTCCAGTGCGGCGAGGTCACGACGCACGGTCTCCATGGTCACATCGTAACGGCGCGCAAGGTCAGCGCCGTTGACACGACGTGCGGAGGCAACAAGCTTTGCAATTTCGGCACGGCGTTCTTCTGCGAACATAAATCTGGTGTTCCTTTGGGCTAGTGGGAGGAAATCTGTGCGTTCTTTTCTGCGTTCTGCTCGGCTTTCAGGACCGTGAGAGACATGGTTTCAGCGAACCGACAGAACGCTTTAGGGTAATACTTGATTTTATGTGGGTTTTTGTGGGCAAGTCAATATAAAACGCTGTATTTGCCGGAATATTACCCGATTGTTCCCTACCGAAACCACACCTATTTGCGAGCTGTTGCCTGTTTATGTCTGTTTGACCTAATGAACTGTTGGGTTTTACCTCTCCCCCACCACCCACGGTGTTGATAGGCCCCGCCAGCACACCCACAGCAGGGCAAAAAGTGGAGGCGCCGGCTCCGAGAAACCCTCGGAACCGGCGCCTCCACCAGCAGAACATGTGCAATTAATGCGCGCTTATTTGGGTGCTCGTTTACTTGCCCTTGCGTTCGCGACGCACGCGACGCCAACGATGCACGCCCAAAGCACCCGCCGCACCCAGCAGGGCACCCGAACCGTTCATCAGCACATCCACCGGGTCGCCGGTGCGATCAGGCATGAAACTCTGGATCGTCTCAATGCAGGCGCTGACCAAAAATCCCGAGTACAGCACGTGCGGGCGAGCCTTCGGCTTGAGCAGCAGGGCGAAAAGAAAACCGCCCGGAATGAACATGATGACGTTCGAAAGCTGCTCAATGCTCGAATAGGTAATGAACGCAGGCAACCAACCCTCAGCGTGGCCGGTATCCAGCAGCTGCGCCAGGCGGCCGCCCATCTCGTTATCGTCCACGTGCACGGGGGCGAACACAATACTCGCCACCACCGCGCAGTACAGCGCCGTGACCGGCCAGAGAATCAGCCGCCACACGCGAGCGCTAGACCAACTTTTACCAAACAAGGCGACCCACCTCGTCGAACTGCTTGCTCGAGTCCCACGCGAACAGGCCCGGCACGTCAATCGTGAGCGGTTCGGCGTTCGGCACGGTCACGGTCCATTCTTCACCGGCCGCTGCGGAGAGGGCGCGGCGGATAAAGCTGCCGTGGCTGACGGCAATAATCTTCTGGTCGCCCGCGGCTTCAGAGAGTTCACGCACGATATTGCGCAGGGTACGCACCGCACGAACGTACACGTCACGTTCGGATTCCACGTTCGGGTAGTAGCGTTCCGGGGCGCGGCGTTCGGGGGCGGGAATGTCCAGGCCCTCGCCGGCACCGTAGGCGCGTTCCACCAGTTCGGGGTAGGTCTTGTGCACCTGCAGGTCGAAGTGCTCACCGACCAGTTGCGCGGTCTCGTGGGCGCGGGAGAGCGGCGAGGACACCAGCACGGTGAACTCCAGACCCATGTCGGCGAGCTTCTTGCCGGTGGTGCGTGCCTGTTCGCGGCCGGTGTCATTGAGCGGAATGTCGGTGATGCCCTGCATCAGGTTCGCCTTGTTCCAGTCGGTCTGGCCGTGACGGATCAGGGTGAGGGTCGTGTTCTCGGCACCCGCCGGGACCTCTTCGGGGCTCAGCTCGGGCTCCAGGTGCTGCACAACCAGGCGGTCGATCGCGTCGTCCAGGTACTGCAGGGGCACCTCGGTCAGGGAGGCGTTCACCGGGATCGGGTAGATGCCGTCCTCGTTGAGCAGTTCGGGGTGGCGTTCAGCGACCAGGGCGGTCATGGTCATGGCAATCAGCATGCCGTGCGCGGCGACCACAACGGTCTGACCCTCGTATTCGCGGCGGACGCGGTTCAGCGCCGCGAGGGAGCGGGCGAGGAAGTCCTTCTTCGGTTCCACATTGAAAGCATTGTTGGACTGGCGGGAGGCGAGAATCAGCTCGCGGGTAGCGATCTGGCCTTCCAGGTCGCCAAAGGAACGTTCCTGGAAGCCGTCAACGGCACCGCGGTAGGGTACGCCCAGGCCTTCGGCTACGATTTCGGCGCTTTCTACGGCGCGGGAAAGGGGTGAGGAGACGATAGCGTCCACGGTGGTGCCCTCAGCTGCTGCCTGTTGCAGGGCACCAATAGCGGTGCGGACCTGCTCCCTGCCGGTGTCGTTGAGGGGGATGTCGGTGCCGCCCTGGAAGCGGTGGTCAATGTTCCAGTCGGTCTGGCCGTGGCGCAGGAAGATGATGCGGGTTCCTGCCTCGGGGTCGGCTACCGGAGTGATGATGGGGGTGTTCTGTGCGTCGGTCATCTTTCTAGTATGGCACTGCCTCCATGCAGTTCAAGGCCTCGGTGCAGTTCAAGGCCTCGGTGCAGTTCAAAGCCTCAGTGCAGTTCAAGGGGTGCGCGGCTTATCCCTTCTACTGAGGCGCACTCATACCGCGGTATGAGCTGCGGGGTGGTTGAGCGCCCGGTCGGGCGAATTTTTTCAGGGTTTTCCCATATTTTTCAGCCCCCAGACGGAGGGGTGAGCCGCCAAGAAGCTGAGATGATAGAAGTGTACTTCCGTTAGTTCATACCCAATGAAGGTTGTCATGACGCAGAATCCTCAATCTCAGAACCCGCAGTTCCAGGCTCAGAACCCGTATTCAATGACCCCTCCGCAGGCGGCGCAGCCTGCCGGTCAGTATTCCGCTCAGCCCGGTCAGCCCCAGCAGGGTCAGTCCGGTCAGCCCGGTCAGCCTAACCAGCAGAGTCAGGCAGGCTACTACCAGGGCCAGCAGGGCTACCTGGCGCAGGCACCTCAGCAGATGCAGCAGGCACCCTTCGCGCGCGGCGCGATTATTTCTGCCCGTAACCTGCACAAGTCGTACGGCAATAACCCGGTGCTGCGTAACGTGAGCCTGGATATTTTCCCCGGCGAGTCCGTGGCGATTATGGGTCCTTCCGGTTCCGGTAAGACCACCCTGTTGCACGCACTCTCGGGCATTATCAAGCTCGATGCCGGTTCTGTGCTGTTCAATGGCCCCACCGGTCAGGTGGCGGTGGAGTCCCTCAGCGAGCGTGAGCGCACCTCCCTGCGCGCTAACTCGTTTGGTTTCGTGTTCCAGCAGGGTCTGCTGGTTCCCGAGCTGACCGCGGAGGAGAACGTCTCCCTCGCCGCGATGATTGCCGGTGTTCCCCGCCAGCAGGCGCGTTCCATTTCCGCTGACCTGCTGAACCGTCTGGGTCTGGGTCAGATGCTGGACCGCCGTATGGGTGAGATGTCCGGTGGTCAGGCTCAGCGTGTGGCGATTGCCCGCTCCCAGGTGAACGGCGCCCCCGTAACTTTCGCGGATGAGCCGACCGGTGCGCTGGATTCGAAGACCGCCCGCGAGGTGATGGCTCTGCTCCTGACCATGATTCCGCAGCAGGGCAAGACTCTGCTGGTGGTTACTCACGACCCGAACGTGGCGGCGGCGTGCTCCCGCGTGGTGTACCTGCAGGACGGTCAGATTGTGAGCGACCAGCGCAATAACCAGGGCGGTGTTCCCGCACAGAACCCCGGTGCCCAGAACCTCGGCGCTCAGTCTCAGGCAGGTGCATAATGCAAATCTACGCTCTACTCGCCAAACGAACCCTATGGAGTTCGCAGGCGATTCTTCCCGTGCTGGCTTTTGCCGCCTCCTCGGCACTGTTTTTGACGGTTGCCGGTGGTGTTCAGGCGCTGAGCACCTGGCTTGACCACGCCGCCAACGTTGACCACGAACTGGTGAACCTGATGGGCATTCAGAAGCTCTACATGGGTTTGGCGTGGGTTGCCGCTCTGGTGCTGATTGTTCCGCTCTTTACCTTGGGCGCTTCGGCTGCTCGTTTGAGTGCCCGCCGCCGTGATGAGCGTCTGGCGTCCCTGCGCCTGATTGGTGCCTCCACGACCCTGATTGTGGGTCTGTCGGTTGCGGACGCGCTGGTGTACTCCCTCGTGGGCTTCATCATCGGTCTGTTGCTTTACCTGGTGCTGATTTTCCCGTTCGGTGCCATGCACTTCATGAACGTTCCGCTGGGTGCTGAGAATATGCTCCTGCCCGTGAGCGTGATTTTCTACTGCTTCCTGGGTTGTATGGTTCTGGCGGCTCTGAGCTCCCTGTTCGGTTTGGCGAAGGTCAGCATCAGCCCGCTGGGTGTGCGTACCCGCGCGAAGGCTGGTTCCGCCGGTTACATTGCTCTGGGTATCGGTGTTGTTCTGGTCATTGCCGTGATGATTCTGGCTTCGACCTCGAAGGGTTTTAGCATGTTCTCACCCTTCCAGGACGGCGGTGCCGATAGCGCGATTAAGAACCTAGCGATTTTCATTGCTCTGCCGGGTCTGCTGATGATGGTTGCTATCGACCTGATTGGTACCTTCCTGGTGTGGGCGTACGCAAAGATTCGTGTGCGCATGACCCAGAAGGCGTCGGTTCTGCTGGGTTATCGTGCGGTGCTAGAGTCCCCGCGCGGGGCGTGGCGTCAGGTTTCGGGTGTGGCACTGTCGACCTTCTTGGTGACCTTCTTCGGCCCCATCCTGATTCTGGCGGGTGAGATGAACAAAACTGCGAAGGAGGTAGGCCCCGCCGCCGGTCCCTTCATGACCATCATGTCGGACATGTTCCAGGGCATGCTGCTCATGCTGTTCTTCTCGTACCTGCTGGTCACCCTCTCCGCAGTGCTGAATCAGAGCGCCGCCATTTACGAGCGTGGTTCGCTGTACTCTTCGCTGAATATGATGGGTACCCCCACAAGGATGTTGCAGGCTTCGCGCCTTACCGTGGTTTTCGGTCCGCTGGTGCTCATTAGCGTGGTTTCTGCGCTACTGGGTCTGCCGCTGACGGCGTTGATTGCGGCGCAGGGTCTTTCCGGTGAGATTCTGGCGAAGATGTTCGGTATGACCTTCGGCGCTATTGCGCTGGGTCTGGCACTGGTCTATGTGGGCCTGTTGGCGACCATTCCGTTTATGCGTCAGGTGACTCATAAGCCGGTGTCCGCTCTCTAAGCTGTTTTAGCTTCTGCCCTCCCGTTGCATCCGTTCTGGATGCGGCGGGAGGGTTTCTTTATGTCTGCTGATGTGCTGTGTGCTTTTGTGTTGTGTGCTTATAGTGCGTGCTTTTGTACCCTCACCCGGTTTGCGCTCTGCATGTTTTCTCACGCACCGGGCCACCGCTTCCATAGCCTAAAGCCCTGTGAGAGACTGACATTATGTTTGAACACACAGTACCCTCCGATTGGTTCCCCCGCTGCGCAATCTTCGACTGCGACGGCATCCTCCTCGACTCCGAGACCGTCTGGAACGATGTGCAGCGTGAGCTTTTCGCCCGTTGGTCTGTTCCCTTCACCGAAGAGGTCGAGCACCGCCTCACCGGCCTGGCGGCAGCCGATGTCGCCGAGGAGCTTGCACTGCTCTCCTACGAGGCGCAGAACGGCCAGAAGCCGGACACCACCTCCGCAGAGTACGCCGAGCACCATGAACGCGTGATGAAGGACCTGCTCACCACCGAGCACGAGGTCATCAGCTCCGGCGTGGACCTGATTGAGGGTGCGCAGAAGTTCCTGGGCTTCCTGAGCGAGCACATGCCGGTTGCGGTGGCGTCGAACTCCACCGCGAACATTCTGACCCTGAAGATGGAAAGCTACGGTTACGCCCCGCTGGTGCGCACCTGGGTCAGCAGCAACGACGTTCCGACCGGTAAGCCCGCCCCGGACATGTACCTGGAGGCGGCACGTCGCCTCGGCTTTGAAGGTCACGAGGCGCTGGCGTTCGAGGACTCCCCCGCGGGCGCGCAGGCGGCACGTGACGCCGGTACGAAGGTCATGATTTACGTTCCGGGAGGCACCGACCCGGCAAAGGCACCGGCCGGTTTTGGGCGCTTCGATTCGTTCAATGACCCGCAGCTCTGGGAGGCGGCACGCACCTGGATCGCCAAGCTTGAGGCGGCACAGCAGTCTGAGGCATAGCAGTCTATGGCGGCGCAGGGCTAAGCAGCAGGGCTAAGCACCTACCGTAGACACCTCACCGCCTCACCGCCCCACCTGGCAGGCAGCATCAAGAAAGACCCCGGCCCGCTCCTCAAGGAGCAGACCGGGGGTCTTCTATGCTTATCAGCTGCCTCTCTAGCACCCGCTCTTGTAGCCCTTTGACCTCATCAGCACTCTCGCGGAGCGCTACTTTTCCAAAGTCTCACTAAACGGTACCAATACAAAACATCACGAGAACCTGAACATTGGCAGGTTCTCGTGATGCTAGGTGTTTTAGAAGTCCAAGGATGCTTATTTCGGCTGTTGCTTATAGAAAACAAAAGCGTACAGGATACTCATAAGTAGAACTACAACCTGAGCCAAAGGGTCAAGCCAATACACTTGTAAAATTACCACAGCCAACATAAAAAATACGGATTTTATGAAGGATGCCGCAGGTTGTACGTAGTTCTTATTTGCACGATATGCAGAGTACCCAACAAATCCACAAAGAATTAAAATACCGGCAACATTATAAAACATTGAATCATGCGAAGATGTAAAATAATAGAAAGAATAACCTGCGAAACATAATTCAGGTACCGGTATGTATCTAGTATCGACCAACTTAATCACCTCAGATATTTATTCAATTTTTGCTTTCAGTGGTGGTATACCCCGTTTCGTTTGAGTTTGTAGAAAAGCTACCTAAAGTAGGTGAAACAGATGAGACGCTTTGTGGAGCAGTGGATTCTGCGTGAGCAGGATAGCTCGCCAACCCAGATATACCTATCGCTACAGTTGCAGAAATACAACTTACGATTGACTTACTAAAATTTTTCATTGCCTGTCCTTCTCTAGCTGTTGATGATATCTCTAGCTTAATATGAACCGGAACACTTTTATGATATCAATCAGCAAAATGGGAGTCAAGATTATTTTAGTAATAATTCAATAATAATTTGCGCCACTACAAACTATAGTGTTTAGCTGCTAAAGCTCCCAGCCCGTTCTCTCTCCTCAGCAAACTTGCATCCTAAGTCGTCTTAATGCGCTTCAGATGCTCCTCTGCCTTAAACATTTCTAGGTTCTTATCGCAGATACAGCGGTAAACAGTCTTCACTTCCCCTGCTGCTTTCACCCACCTCTCTTCTTCTTTCCTAGGTGCGTATGCTTTTTCGCTGGTGCGCACCTGGATCGCCAAGCTTGAGGCGGCACAGCAGTCGGAGGCGGCGCAGAACTAAGAGGCGCCCGCCCCACAGCCTCACCTGATAGGTAGCATCAAGAAAGACCCCCGGCCCGCTCCTCAAGGAGCAGACCGGGG
>NZ_KZ627128.1:0-56978 GCF_001811075.1 Rothia sp. HMSC069C03 | reverse complement strand
GCTCCTCAAGGAGCAGACCGGGGGTCTTCTATCCTGTATCAGCCGTACCTACAGTACCTACAAGGCCTACAGGGGGCACGAGCTTATCGGCGCATAACCTTCTTCGCCAGGAAGTTACCGAGGAACTGAACCAGCTGAACCAGGACGATAATAATCGCCACAACAGCCCAGGTGATCTCATCGTTGAAGCGCTGGTAGCCGTCCACAATCGCGATTTTACCCAGACCGCCAGCACCCACGTAACCGGCCATAGCGGACATATCCACCACGCCAATGACGAGGAAGGTGTAACCGAGGATCAGCGGGCCAAGCGCCTCCGGAATCATCACGGTGAACAGGATGGTCAGCTTCGAAGCGCCCATCGCACGCGCCGCCTCAATCACACCCGGGTCAATGGAGACCATGTTCTGCTCCACGATACGGGCAATAGCGAATGCAGCACCGAAGCTCATCGCGAAGACCGCCGCATTCACGCCCAGGCGGGTACCCACCACGGCGCTCGTCAGCGGGCCCAAAGCCGCAATCAAAATAATGAACGGAATCGGGCGAATCACGTTCACCAGAATGTTCAGGATCGTGTACACGAAACGGTTCTGGAAGATATTACCCTCACGGGTGGTGTACAGCAGAGCACCCACAATCAGACCAACCAGACCGGCACACACCATGGTGATAGACACCATGTAGAACGTATCGCCGATAGCCGGAAGCAGCTTCTCGGGCAGGAACTCGGACCAGTCCGTCTTAGACGCAGCCAGCGGAAGAGTAGTAGCAAACATTTAGCGTACCTCCTGCACGCGGGCAACGGTCTTCAGTTCGGCAACGGCGGCATCAATGCTGGTGATTTCGCCGAGGAGTTCCAGGGTGAGGGTACCGTACGCCTTGCCCTGCAGGGTCTCAATACCGCCGCCCACAATGTTGAAGCGGACGTTACGGGCGCCCAGGTAGGACAGCACCTTACCGAGCTCCTGGTTACCCTCCACGATTTCAACGTTGATGAGGTAACCCTTGTGGTTTGCGCGCAGCTCAGCCGCTTCCTTGCCGGTGGGGGCGAGCTTAACGGTGGTCGCAACAAACAGCTTTGCCACGTCGGTCTGCGGGTTGGAGAAGACGTCGTAGACGTTGCCCTGCTCCACCACGCGGCCGGACTCCATGACAGCCACACGGTCAGCGATGCTGGAGACCACGTCCATCTCGTGGGTAATCACCACGACGGTCACACCCAGTTCACGGTTCACACGCTTAAGGAGCGCAAGAACTTCATGAGTGGTTTCCGGGTCCAGTGCGCTGGTGGACTCATCAGCCAGCAGCAGGGCAGGGTTGGTCGCGAGCGCACGAGCAATGCCCACACGCTGCTTCTGACCGCCAGAGAGCTGGTTCGGGTAGTGACCTGCACGGTCGGCAAGACCCACGAACTCCAGCATTTCCAGGGCGCGAGCGCGGCGGTCCTTCTTAGACCAGCCGGCAATCTTCAGCGGGAACTCAACGTTACCGAGCACGGTGCGGGAGTTCATCAGGTTGAACTGCTGGAAGATCATACCAATGTTGGTGCGTGCTTCACGCAGTTCAGAGTCGCGCTTACCGGAAATCTGGAAGCCACCGACGGTCAAGGTGCCGCTGGTGGTGGTTTCCAGGCCGTTGATGAGGCGGACCAGGGTGGACTTACCGGCGCCGGAGTAGCCGATGATTGCAAAGATTTCGCCGCGGTTAATGCTGAGGGAGACGTTGTCCACAGCAACTACTGCCTTGGGGCCGTTGCCGAAGACCTTAGAGACTCCGTCCAGAACCACCATGGGCTCGGTGCTGTCACCGAAGCTCTGTACCAGTTCACTCATAAGTTTGTATCCGTTGTATGTCGTGGTTGGGGCGCTAAAGGGCATTAACGCCCTTACGCAAAGGACGGTAAGCCTGTCGTGACCCGCATCGGGTGCTTAGACTTACCGCCTTTGCGTATGCCTAGAGGAGGCGTGTATTTAGAAGATTACTTCTTGGCGCGCAGCTTGGCTTCTTCGTTAGCCAGGGACTGACGCAGCTCGTCGGTGCTCACGTTGACCTCAACAGCGGTGCCGCGGGTCTCTTCCTGAACAACATCCATGACGGGCTTGGTGTGGAAGATTTCAACAATCTTCTTGTAGGTCTCGTCGTCAGCCTTGTCCTTCTGAGCAACGAAGAGGTTCACGTACTTGATTGCCGAGGGGTCGGTCTTGGGGTCGTCCTGAGCCAGGGCGTCTGCGGGCTTCAGGCCTGCATCCTTGAGGAAGTCGTTGTTGACGACTGCGCCGTCAGCGGACTCCATGCCAACCACGGTCTGGGTTGCGTCGACGGGGGTGACCTTCACCTTGGAGTTAGCGATGTCCACGTCGTCGATGGTGGGTGCGTCAACATCAGCGTTCTTGAAGGTAACCAGACCGTTGGTCTTCAGCAGCTTCAGCGCGCGTGCTTCGTTCACGGTGTCGTTCGGGATAACGATCTCGCCGCCCTGGGGGATGTCAGCCAACTTGGAGTGCTTCTTAGAGAACAGAGCCATCGGGTAGATGACGGTCGGGCCGACAATCTGCAGGTCCTTCTTAGCGCTCACGTTGTAGTTGGACAGGTACGCGATGTGCTGGAAGCGGTTCATGTCGATATCACCGGCGTCCAGTGCGGGGTTCGGCTCGGTGTAAGCGCTGAACTCCTTGAACTCAATGTCGATACCCTGCTTCTTAGCTTCTTCCTTCAGGGTCTTGTTGAACTTCTCAGAGCCAACCACACCGATGGTGACCTTCTTGGATGCGGAAGAGGAGGAAGAGGAGGAGGAGTTGGTGGAACCGCAGGCTGCCAGGCCAAAGACCATGGGGACAACTGCGAGTGCAGCAGCAAACTTCTTCACGGCTATGAATCTTTCTGTTGAATGATGATGCGTTCCACCGGGTGCTCACGTTGGTACTAGCACATCCGATGGGAATGATGATGGGACAATTACAGCACGCACAAGGGCGGGTGTGGAAGTTAATGGCTATTCATGAGACACAGAACGTCAAGGTCGTCATATTTTGTCACAATTCGTCACGCAGTGATTATTTCCAGGTCGCAAAGCGTCATTGACGGTGTATTCAGGCGCACACAAAGGCGTATACAAAACGCCGGCCCGGGTACAAAAAACCCAAGCCGGCATCCATAGTGCCACCCGATACGGGCGGGCGGGGAATCAACCTACTGATCGAACTCGCCCGAAGCAATCAGCTGCTCACGCACCTTACGGCGCAGAACCTTACCCAGCATCGAACGGGGCAGGTCCTCCACCACCACGATGCGGCGCGGAACCTTATAACGGGTCACCTTCGAATAGCAGTGCTCACGCAGAGTATGCTCCTGCACCACTCGACCCGGGGCGGGAACCACAGCGGCAACCACCATCTCGCCACCGGCGGGCAGCGGAATACCGACGACTGCCGCATCCGCGACCATGTCGTGCTGCTTGAGGGCGACCTCAACCTCCGTCGGGGAGACGTTGAAACCGCCGGTAATAATAACTTCCTTGATGCGATCAACAATCTGAATGAAGTAGTCCTCGTCCAGGCGCACAATATCGCCGGTACGCAGCCAACCCTCAGGAGTGATGGTCTTCGCCGTCTCGTCCTCACGCTTCCAATAGCCAGCAAAACGCTGAGGGCCCTTCACCCATAGCTCGCCCTCTTCGCCCTCGGGCACGTCCTCGCCGGTCTCCGGGTCCACCACACGAATATCGGTGGAGGGGAACGGAACACCAATAAAACCGGCACGGCGAGTGTCATTAAGCGGGTTGCAGGACACCAGCGGCGCGCACTCGGTCAGGCCGTAACCTTCCACCATGAAACCGCCGGACGCTTCCTCCCACTCGGCAACCAGCTCAGGCGGCAGGTTCATTGCGCCAGAGACCGCGTAACGGATACCCTCCAGGGACACACCGCGCTTCTTCGCCTCATCCATCAGGCGGCGATACACCGGCGGAACCGCAGGAAGAATGGTCGGGCGGGTCTTCTTCATCGCCTTCAAAATCAGGTCCATGTCCACAGTCGGGAACAGCACCAGGCGGGCACGGCACAGCGACGCAATCGTCACGCCCAGGGTCATACCGTACGCGTGGAACAGCGGCAGAACCGAGTAAATCACCTCGTCATCGCCCGGGTTAATCCATGCCTCACCCATGCGGCCGTTAGACTCCAGATTGCGGTGCGTGAGCATCACGCCCTTCGGCAGGCCGGTCGTGCCCGAGGTGTACTGCAGCAGCGCGATATCGTGCGCCGTCGGGCGGTGATGCGACGGGTCAATACACTCGCTCTTCACCAGCTGAGCCCACGACACCGTACCCGGCGCAGGACCGGTCAGCTTCTTACGCGAAGCACGCGCACTCTTCAACGGTAGCTTCAGCGCGGTACGCATCAGCGCGGGCATCGCCGAAATCATGTTCACCGAATAAATATGGTTCGGGCGGATATCCGCAGGAAGACCCGTAATATGCGAGGCGATCTTATCCCACACAATCGCGACCTTCGCGCCGTGATCCTCAAACATGTGACGCAACTCCGCGCCCGTGTACAGAGGGTTATGCTCCACCACAATCGCGCCCAGGCGCAAAATCGCGTAGAACGCCGCAATATGCTGAGGGCAGTTCGGCAAAATCAGCGCCACACGGTCACCCGCCTGCACACCAGCCACACGCAGACCCTCCGCAGCACGCTCAATCTGGTCCCCCAACTCGGCGTAGGTCGTGGTCGCGCCAAAGAACTCCAGCGCCACCTTGTGGGGTACGGTGCGGACCGCCTCGTCAATGAGGTGGCTCAGCGAAGTTTCGGGCAGCTCAATATCGCGGGCAGTCCACGGAGCATAATTCTTCAACCAGGGGCGATGCGCCAACGGATGCGCACCAGCCGATACGCCAGCGGGGGATGCAGGTGCCGCCGCATCCTGCAGGTTCGTGTTCTTCTGAGCCTCAGTCATGCATTGATTGTGCCTTCCCGTGCCCATACCCTTCAACTCAGCCGCGTTTCTTTCCACGCTGAAAATCACACGGTGCACCCGCCCCAGATACCGCAATAAACGCCGAAACACTAAGGTAAACCCAAGCAACTCTGGGATACTTAAAGCATGAGTAAACGACAGCAAGACATCACTGACGAGCAGTTCAAGAAGCTCCTCCGCGAAATTTCCAAACGATTCGCCATCGCCGGAGGAGTCGTCATCCTGTTCGGAATGGCCATCATCGCACTTGCTTACCTTCTGGGAGGAGCCCACTAATGCACACCCCGCAGCGCCCCAACGGCGACATCTTCAACCGCATGGTCTCCGGCGCCGCCTACATGCCCGACGCCGAATGCGCCGCGCAGACTAAGCGCATCCACGCTGCAACCGTCCTCGCCGAAGAACACTACGCACGCGGCGAGCAGGCACAGGCAATGCACGTCTACCGTGAACACCTAGGCCACCTGGGCGAGCACTCGCACATCCGCCCCGGCGCACGCTTCGACTACGGCGTGAACACCTATATTGGTGACGGCTCCTTCTTCAACTTTGGCTGCGTCTTCCTGGACGTCTGCCCGATCCGCATCGGCTCCACCGTGCTCGTCGGCAACAACGTACAGTTCCTCACCCCCACCCACCCGCTCAACCCGGTCGACCGCGCCGCATACTGGGAAGGTGGCGAGCCCATCACCGTTGAAGACAACGTCTGGATCGGTGGCGGCGCCATCATCCTGGGCGGTGTGACCATCGGCAAGAACTCCGTGATTGGCGCGGGCACCGTCGTCACCAAGGACGTCCCGGCTAACTCCCTCGTGGTGGGCAACCCCGGCCGCGTGGTCCGCCCCCTGGACGAGAACGAACGCCCGGCATACCCGCACACTTACGCCGCAGAAGCCCTGGAAGAAGCACGCGCCTTCTACGCTGACCGCAACCGCTAAATCAGCACCCAGGACTAGAATCCAAAGGATTTAATGAACGCACAGAACAACACCCCGCAGCAGCGCCCGGCCGCCGCGGCGTCCTCCCCCACCGAAAGTGACCTGTGGGAGGCGGCATTCTCCTCCGACGACCCCACCGTGGTTCTGACCGATGAGGAGCTGAACGCCGCACGCCGCGCCCACGAAAAGGCGCGTGAGGCGGCCTCTTCGGCTCAGTCCTCCGCGCAGTCCTCGCAGGATGCGACCCGCCCCCTCACCGAGGTGGCT
Source organism: Rothia sp. HMSC069C03 (assembly GCF_001811075.1). Taxonomy (NCBI): domain Bacteria; kingdom Bacillati; phylum Actinomycetota; class Actinomycetes; order Micrococcales; family Micrococcaceae; genus Rothia; species Rothia sp. HMSC069C03. The sequence continues at coordinate 50,793 of NZ_KZ627128.1, read as the reverse complement.
ACCGCAACCCAGCCGCTCCTCTCCGCAAACAGCGCTGCTCAAAGTACAGAATCCGGCGCTGACTTGGGCGAACCCGCTACCGACAACCTCAGCTGGCTCGACAAGCCTGCGGCCCCCAACACGGATAACGTGCGCGGCGGCGCAGCCCCCGCTACCGCACCTACCGCTGCGGCAAGCTACGAGGTGCCCGCACCCGGCAACGCCCATACGGCATCGAACGCCCCGCAGGCTGCCCCCGCGGCAGATGACCACTTCGTCATCCCCACCCCCGCAGGTGATGCCGCTGGCTCGGAACCCATCCTCACCGCTGCAACCGCGCTGTCCATGCAGAAGAGCCGCTACTCCCGCATGCACCTGCTACCCGGTCTGCTCGGCTGGCTAATCACCATCTCCCTCATGGACGGTGGCCTGTGGGCTATCCAGTCGTGGCTGACCCTGACCGGTCAGAGCGAGTCCATCGAGTACGCCTCTGTGGTCTCCCGACTCTTCAGCGGCGCGTCGAACGCCATGCCGGTCGCGGTGGCGTTGAGTGTGCTCATTTTCTTCGCTTACCTGGTGGGCGGTTACGCTGCGGGACGCATGGCACGATTCGCCGGCGCGAAGCAGGGCATTGCCGTGTGGCTCTGGCAGATTATGGCGCTCATCCTCGGATCCCTGGCGACCTTCCTCACGCCTCAGCTGTTCCAGAATGGTGTCGCGTCCCTGTCCCTGCAGAAGCTGATTGCGGGCGATTTCGCGAACGGCCTGCTCGCGGTTCTGCTGGTTCTGGCGTTGAGCTTCCTCGGCGCTATCCTCGGCGGCCTATTGGGACGCCTGTACCACCGCCGCGTGGACAAGTACCCGAGCGACCAGGTGGCACGCGAGGACGCCTAACTTAGGTTTCTAAGCGCGCACCTCGGCGTTAGAGAATACAGAAAACCTCCGGTACCTTGCGCAAGGTACCGGAGGTTTTCTGTATCTAAATATCTGTATCCTAAACAGCCTCAGCTACCCAGCAATACAGCACTGACTAGCCAAAATGTGCCGCCTAGTGGTCCAGCAGCAGTGCAGGCTCCTCAAGAATCGCGGCCACATCTGCCATGAAACGAGCCGACAGGTCGCCATCCACCACACGGTGGTCGAAGGAGCCACCCAGGGTCGTCACCCAGCGAGGAATAACCTCACCATCAACCACCCACGGCTTCTGCTTAATCGTACCGAAGGCAACAATCGCCACCTCACCGGGGTTAATAATCGGGGTACCCGTATCAATACCCAGCGAACCGATGTTCGTAATGGTCAGGGTGCCGTTCGCCATCTCAGCGGGCTGAGTCTTACCCTCACGGGCGCGAGTGGTCAGGTTGTTCAGCGCAATAGCCAGCTCACGCAGGGACAGCTCCTGAGCGTCCTTAATGTTCGGAACCATCAGGCCGCGCGGGGTCGCCGCAGCAATACCCAGGTTCATGAAGTGCTTAATCTGGATTTCACTATCGGTCCAGGTCGCGTTGACCTGCGGGTTACGCTCAGCAGCCCAAATGACCGCGGCGGCAAGCACCAACAGCGGGGTGACCTTCACGCCCTCAAAATGGCGGGACTTCTTCAAGCGCTTCACGAACTCCATGGTGCGGGAGGCATCAACATCCACAAAGATGGACACGTGCGGAGCGCTAAACGCCGAAGAAACCATCGCCTTCGCGGTAGCCTTACGCACGCCACGCACAGGGATGCGCTCAATGCGGTCACCGGGGGTGGCTGCGGGCTCCCAGAACGTCTGGCGGGCGCCGCTATGCTGCACATCGCTCAGGTGCGCCACATAGTTCATGAGGTCCTGCTTGGTCACCTGGCCGCGCGCACCGGTAGCGGTCACATTCGCCAGGTCAACGCCCAGCTCCTTTGCGGCAAGACGCACCGGAGGCGGAGCGAGGGTCGGGCGGTGCGGAACCTGCTCGGGAGCCAAAGTCGGCGCGGGAGCCGCTGCAGGCTCGGGTGCCAGACGCTGCACCACCGAATTCAGCGGGGTGTTCTCCACAAAGCGGGAGGCGCGCTCAGCCAGCTCGCTCAGCAGGCCCTGGTTGCGGTTCGCCAAGTCGGCGGGGGTGTGCGCCACGGGTACCTGAACAGCCGGTGCGACCGGTGCCGCAGCAGCCTGTGCGGGCTGGGTTGCGGAGGCGGGGCGCTTGCGGGCGCGACGCTTCACAGCATCCGCCTTGGGGCCGGAACCGACCAGCGCGGTGCCGGACTCAGGCTCTGCCGCGGCGGGTGCCGCCGGGGTTGCGGGGGCGTTGTCGCCACCGGAGATGCTGATGATCGGGGTGCCCACCTCAACGGTTTCGCCTTCGGCAACGAGCAGCGCCTCGACGGTGCCGGCGAAGGGCGAGGGAAGCTCCACAACGCTCTTTGCGGTTTCAATTTCGACGAGGACGTCGTTGATGGCGACCTCGGTGCCGACTGCCACCTTCCAGCTGAGGATTTCTGCTTCGGTCAGGCCTTCGCCCACGTCAGGGAGCGGGAAAATCTGGGACATTTTTACCTCTCACTAGGGCATATACCCTATACGGAATATTCTGTGCGGGCTCGCAACCCGCCATAGCGCAACACGCTGATACGTCAGATCAGGGAATGCCTAGTAGTCAAAAGCGCGGTCAACCGCCTCAAGAATACGGTCAATATCGGGCACGTACTCTTCCTCAACACGGGAAACCGGGTACGGCATGTAGTAGCCGCCAACGCGAATCACCGGCGCCTGCAGGCTGTAGAAGCAACGCTCCGTAATCGCCGCAGCCAACTCACCGCCCATACCGCCAAAGGTCGGCGCCTCGTGCGCGACAATCAGGCGGCCAGTCTTCGCCACCGAAGCGGCAACGGTCGGCACATCCAGCGGCGAAATCGAGCGCAGGTCAATAACCTCAATCGAACGGCCATCCTCCACGGCAGCCTCTGCCGCTGCCAGAGCAACCGGCACCAGCGGACCGTACGCAACGATGGTCGCGTCCGTACCCTCACGCACCACCTGGGCGCTAAACGGATCAAAGGAAGTATCGCTAAAGTCCACTTCACCCTTGAGCCAGTAGCGGCGCTTCGGCTCAAAAATAATGACCGGGTCGGGGCACTCAATCGCCTTGCGGGTCATCCAGTACGCCTCGTGCGGGGTCGAGGGGGTCACAATACGCAGACCCGCAGTGTGGGCAAACAGCGCCTCCGGGGACTCGGAGTGGTGCTCCACCGAACCAATCACGCCACCGTACGGAATGCGGATAGTCACCGGTACCGTGTACTGCTTATCGGTGCGGTTGTGGATCTTCGCCAGCTGGCTCGTGATCTGGTTGTAGGCGGGGAACACGAAGCCGTCGAACTGAATCTCCGGCACGGGGCGGTAGCCACGCAGCGCCATACCGATGGAGGTGCCGATAATGCCGGACTCTCCCAGGGGCGCATCCATGACGCGACGGGTGCCGAAGCGCGCCTGCAGGCCCTCGGTCACACGGTACACGCCGCCGAGCTTGCCGATATCCTCACCGAGCATGACGACGGTGCGGTCGGCTTCCATGGCGTCTTCCAGGCCGCGGGTAATCGCCTTGGCGAGGGTCAAACGTTCAATTTTCTCGCTCATGCTTACTCCTCTTCAAAGCCTGCAACGTAGTTACGGTAGAACTCGCGGTCGTCTTCAACCTGCTGGTGTTCCTGCACGTAGACGCGGTCGAAGAAACGCTCAAAGTCGGCGACCTCGGAGTTCAGCACTGCCTCACGTACGCCGGATGCGACCTGCTGCGCGGATTCTGCAACCTCTTCGAAGAAGGCATCATCGGCGTAGCCCTGCTCGCGCAGGTACTTCTCGAGGCGAATCATGGGGTCGCGGTGCAGCGGGCCCTCAAGATCGGCGTCGGTGCGGTACTTGGTGGGGTCATCCGCGGTGGTGTGCGGGCCGAGGCGGTAGGTTTCAGCCTCAATCAGCACGGGGCCTTCGCCGGCGCGAATCTTTTCCATGGCGTAGCGGGTTGCAGCCAGTACGGCGAGAACGTCGTTGCCGTCAACGCGAATACCCTCGAAGCCGTAGCCTGCGGCGCGGGTGGACACCGGCACGCGGGACTGCACCTCGAAGGGCACGGAGATAGCCCAGCGGTTGTTCTGCACAAAGAAGAGCACCGGCGCGTTATAGGAGGCGGCGAAAACCATGGACTCGTGTGCGTCACCCTCGGTGGAGGAGCCGTCACCGAAGTAGACCGCCACGGCGGGCTTCTGGGTATCCTTGGCAGGGTCGGTTGCCTGACCCTGACCGATGCGACGGGTGCCGGTTTCAGCCTCGATGTCGGCGTCGAAGTTCAGACCCATGGCGTAGCCGACTGCGTGCAGGGTCTGGGCGGCAAGCACCTTGGTATAGGTGTGGAAGTTGTGTGCCTTCATATCCCAGCCGTGGGTGGTGGAGCCGCGAAAGATGGTGATCAGGTCGCGGAAGTCCACGCCGCGCGTCAGGGCGACGGCGTGCTCACGGTAGGAGGGGAAGATGTAGTCGTTGGGTGCGTAGGCGAGTGCGGATCCGACCTGTGCGGCTTCCTGGCCTTGGCTGGGTACCCAGAGGGCGAGCTGACCCTGGCGCTGCAGGGCGGTTGCCTCGTCGTCGAATCGGCGGGTGGTGTACATGAGGCGGTATGCCTCGCGCAGGGTGTCTGCGTTGACGTCTTCGATGTACCGGCTGTAGGTGGGGTGTTCGTGTACGGTACCGTTTTCATCCATGAGCTGGATGCGTTCGGGCACTCCGGGGTACTTGTCGTTCTCGTGCATCTAACCTCCACACGTGACGAGGGCTTGGCCCTCAGCGGCTTGGGTTTTAGTCTCAACTTTCACCTGATGGTGCAGGGTTTGAGGTGTTCCGGCAAGCCTGTGAGGGTCTGGGCATATATAGTTACCAGTCTACTCTTTTCGGCTTTATCTCGCGGCAGTTACGCTGATAACGCAGTGTATTATGCCCTGTCATTCACTATTTGAACATCATTAAATTAAACCTCCCGTATATTCTTTTTCGAGAATATATGGGAGGTTTAGTTTAGCTATTGAGAGCTTTTTCGGGCCATCATTTTTCTCGCGCGAGAACCATTTGAAAAGCCCAAACAAACCTCGACAAGGGAAAATAGTACATTGTTCAATTAGGGTCGAGTGGGTTCCCCCCACCCATTCACAAGACGCTCTAGAGCCCCTTCGCGAAGACCTCACAGAGCGAGAGAAAACGGTCATTCGCCTCCACCTCGCCAATGCTCACGCGAACACCCTCGGTGCCGAACGCACGAACCGACAGCGCATGCTCAGACATCAGCTGCACAAAATCACCCGTGCGCTCCCCCAGGGGCAACCACACAAAGTTCGCGTAAGTGCTCGGGAAATCGTAGCCCAGCTCCCGCAGTCGAGCGGTCACGCGCTCACGCTCAGCGACCTGGTGACTCACACGCTCCATGACCGTATCCTCATGCTCGATGGAGGCGATAGCCGCCGCCTCAGCCAGCGCCGTCACGGCGAACGGGGTTGCCGCCACGCGCAGGTGCTGCGTAATCTGCTGGTGCGAAATTGAGTAGCCCACGCGCAGACCCGCCAGGCCCTGCGCCTTGGAGAAGGTGCGCAGAATGATGACGTTCTCGTAGTCGCGGTAGATGTCCATGCCATTCAGCGGGGCTTCTTCACCTTCCGGCACGGTGGAGGCGGCGCAGAACTCGAAGTACGCCTCATCAATAACCACGGGGATGTGGGCGGGCACCTTCGCCAGGAACGCACGGGTCTGACTTTCGGTGACGGCGGGGCCGGTCGGGTTGTTGGGGGTGCAGACCAGGATCAGGCGGGTACGTCCGGTGATGGCTGCCGCCATGGCGTCCAGGTCGTGCGAGCCGTCGGGCAGGTTCGGCACCTGCACGCTGCGAGCGCCCATAATGCCGATGAGGATCGGGTATGCCTCGAAGGAACGCCAGGCGTAGATGACTTCGTCCTGCACGCCGTCGGCGTTTACACCGGCGAAGGTTTTGAGGATTTGGTTGAGCGCGCCGAGGCTTCCGGCACCGGTGACGATGTCGTCAGCGTCCACGCCGAGCCGTGCGGAGAGCTTGTGGCGCAGGGCGGTGGAGAGCGGGTCGGGGTAGCGGTGCGCGGTCGCAAATTCTGCGAGGACGCACGCGACCTCGGGTACGGGGCCCAGCGGGTTCTCGTTCGAGGAGAGCTTGTACTGGGTGAGGCCTTCAACGGGTACGGGCGGCTTGCCTGCCGCGTAGCTGGGCAGGGTGTTGAAGACGGGGCGGACCGGGATGTTGGCGTGTTCAGCTGACTGGCTCATGGTTCCAGTATGTGCCTGCGGGCGGCTCGGAGGCTAACGCTTCTCACCTGGAGAGCAGGTCGCGAGCAAGCTGTAGCTGTGCAGGCAGCAGATACTGGCCGCGAGCGCTGTACGCAAAAGGCTGTGTGTAAAAGCTGTACGCAAAGATGGAGGGGCGCCGCCGGGGTTGTTCCCGGTGGCGCCCCTCCTTTTCTCTTCTCTACTCTACTCGTCCCCTCCACCCTCCACCGAGTCCTTGAGATTGGTACTTTTAGACTCGGTGTTTAGACCATCAGGGGTTCACTCTCCTCGATGGGAGTCAGGTCCTCGGGAGGGCCCGGGGCGCGGAACCCGGGGTCGATATTCTCGGGTGGAGTTGGTGCGAGGAACCCGGGGTCAATGCTCTTGGGCGGGAGCATGGGTGCAGGCTTCTGGCCTGGCAGGATGGGAATGAGCGACTCAACGCCACCGTAGTCTCCACCTTGTCCGGCTCCGAAGATTGGAGGATTCTTGAGCACAGAACCAGCTGTAGGGAGCTGCAGATGATCAATGATTGGCTGAGTAACAGCCTTTTCGATGTGCGTATGCAGCTCTGAAGGTTTGGGCAGAATATCCGGCGGGATTAGACCTGCAGGGGGTAACTGCCTCTCTGCCTCGATTCGAGTGGGCATCTTGATGGGTGCAGGCTCGGGGTGAGGGATGGTCTTTTGGACGCCCTCGATGACGGCGGCGATTTGCCCAGCAGCCGCCTGTACGGTTTCTCCAGCTTCTCGTTGAAGACCCTCTGCCTTCTGCTTGGCAATCTCCATGCCCACCTGGGCATCTGCAACGGTATCTTCGATTTTCTGCCGCGTATTTTCGACGTTGCCACGCACTACACTATCTACTCGGTGCAGTTCTCCATCTGTTAGTTGGTCTATACCCTCATATAAAACTCGAGAATCAAGCTGCACCCCAGCTTCAAGAGCCTGTTGAGTGTACCTAGCCCCACGCAGTCCATACTCGTTCAGACGTTCTTCAAACGTGTAACCATCTGGCATAGCAGAGCCCGAGGTAACCTTTTGTTCCCCTTGCACGTAACCTTTGTTGCCCATAGCCGCTCTGAGGGCACCCAGAGTCTGGTTTCCGTATCCTTCACGTTGCAGAGTTTCTCGGTATTCCCCGCTATTATGTCTAAAATTTGAGATTGTAATTGCGGTATCACGTTCATCGGGACGCCACCCTCCCTCAGGCCTCAACGCAGAGTCAGGAACCGGGTCTCCATCTCCCTCCACGTAATCCACTCCAAAGTCGCGGCGTTTAGCCGGTAGACCTCGTAGCGGGGAGGCTTGAGCGTAGACACCCACAATATTGATTTCCTTGGCAACCTCGAGACTATTAGCCATGTTGTAGGCAATCATGGCACCCTGGCTGAAACCCTCCATGTACACGCGGGCACCCTGAGGCGCTCCGGCATCGCGGAGGGCCTGCAGAACCATCTGATAGGCGGGGTTCTCCAGAGTATCGTTACCCAGTGCTTCGCGAAGAGTCCCAGGAACATCCATAGGCGATCCACCAAGGGATGCAAAGTTAGTACCCGGAATACTCACGACGTACAGAGCATGGGCGGGGTCACCTTCGTGTCCTGCTTCGTACATGACGGTGACGAGCACGGCACCGCGTTCGCCCTTAGTCGGATCCTGTTGGGAGCGTTCAAACTCCTGATCTTGTGCCTTGGCAGCAGCCTGCAGACGTTCAGCGCTAGCGTCCACCGTGAGACGATCCTTCTCGCCAGCATGTGCACTGACCCCGTAATCGTCGGCTGAGGCAGTGCGCATGTTATGCGCTTTCTTCTCAGAATCCGGATCACGGAGGGGACCGACGATTCCAACTCCGCCTACGGCCAAGACTTTTTCAATGATTCCCTGGGGTATTTTTGTTACAGCGGAGAGTCGCCCCGCAATACGCTGACGAGCAATTTCGGGATTCCATTTGGCATCCATGTAGGCAGTGAAGCCGAAGATAATGGCTGCCACTACAGGTGAATGAGGCAATACCCAATAGGCTGAGAAGTATCCGAGCTCGGGAATGGTGAGCTTCAAGAGGTAGTTAGCTTCGCCGGGTTCTCCAGCGATGAGGCCGCGGAAGTGATCTCGGGTGCTGCGTCCGTCGGGTAGCTTGCCGTCCCTTGCGATGCCCATGGAGTCGAACCAGCCTGCGATGGTGTTTTCAACCTGCAGGTAGGAGCTGTGGGCGGCGCGGACGGCGGCTGCGGTGGCGCCGAACTTTAGTGCGCTTCCGCCGAGGTCTGCGGCGAGGCTGGTGCAGAGGGCGGCAGCCTGCTGGGCGCGTCCGTTGATGCCGAGGAAGAGACGAGTCTCAGCGGCGATGCCAAGAATGGGCATGGTGCGGTCGGCGCAGGTGCGGCTGACGGTGTCGAGCCCGTCGGCGATGGCGGGCATTTCTTCAAGCTCAACGCTGATGGTGCCTGCGGTGGGCCTTGCAGAGTCGGCGAGGTCACCGATGGGCGCAACGGTGGGTCCGGTAATCATGGTGTCTCCTGGGGTGAGATTAGTGGGTTCGGATGAGCGAGCTCAGCCCGTCGGGCAGGTTCACGTGCATGAGTGAATCGAGCGTTGACTGGGCTTTTTGCACGCCTGAGCGGGCGATGATTTCGCCGGGGTTAAGTTTTTCGAGGGCGTCGGCGGCACCGTCGGCGAGTTTGCCGAGTAGGTTATCTATGGCGGAGGCGGCAGCTTTGATAGCCTGCGCTTTGCCGGTGAGGTCGTTGGCGAGTTCTTCACCGGCGGCGGCGATCATGGCGGCGGTGCCTTCGGCTTGTTCGGCTTGGTTGCGGATTTTTTCGCGGTGTTCTTCGAGTTGTCGCCGGTAGGCGCGTCCGGCTTCGGATGCCCAGCGGTCGCCGTTGAGTTCGTTGGCGCATTGGTGTGCGGTGCGGATTTCTTGGGCTTCGGTGCGCATCCTGTGGGCGAGTTCTGCGCCTTTGGCGCGGGCGAGGTCGGCTGCCGCCATGAGCTGTTCGGCGAGGGCGTGGCCGGCAGCGGTGCCGATGCCCATGTGTCCTGCTGCGCGGAGGATATCGGTTGGTTCGATGCGGGGCAGCTGGGGTGCGGGAGGTGGTGCGGTGTCGACGATTGTGTTCACGGGGCGTCCTTTCGGTGGTTGGACTGGTTGTTTGTGTGCCTGTTTCTGTCCTGTGTTCGGGTTTGTTTTAGGCTAAATCTGCCGCGGTGACCGTGCAGGCCGAGTACGCCAACCTGTGGATAACTCAGGCTTGTTTCGAAAAATTCGCACGTTTTGACCCCTCAAGACCCGAAAAATACCCCTTCCGCAGCACCTCGTTTTGTCATATTTCTGCAACTAACCAAGCCGCCCGTCACGTCCATATGCTCTTCCCGCCTCTTTTTTTCAGCGAATTCATGCAAAAATAGAGCTATGTCTCACACCAATAACACCTTCTTGCCTTCTGGCCGTATTGACCTGGGCACCGGCGAACTTGCGCTGGGCCCCCTCGACGGACGCTACGCATCCGTGACCGCACCCCTGACCAACTACCTTTCTGAGGCGGCTCTGAACCGCGACCGCATCCACGTTGAGGTTGAGTGGTTCATTTACCTGTGCGAGCACGAGGTGCTGCCGGGTCTGTCCCCGCTGAGCGAGGAACAGAAGAAGGGCCTGCGCGCCATCGTGACCGATTTCAACGCTGATTCTGTGGCGGAGCTGGCTGAGATTGAGGCTGTCACCGTTCACGATGTGAAGGCGGTCGAGTACTACATTGGCCGCCGCCTGGAGGGCCTGGGCCTGGGTCACCTGGTGCCGCTGGTTCACTTCGGCTGCACTTCTGAGGACATTAACAACCTCTCCTACGCGCTGGGCATCAAGGACGCCGTTGAGAACGTGTGGATCCCCGCCGCGGAGGAGCTGATTGATGTTCTGCTGAAGCTGGCTGAGGACGGCCGCGACGTGCCGATGCTGTGCCGCACTCACGGCCAGCCGGCGACCCCCTCCACCCTGGGCAAGGAGATGGGCGTGCTCGCCTACCGCCTGAAGCGCCAGGTCAAGCACGTGAAGGCGACCGAGTTCCTCGGCAAGATTAATGGCGCGACCGGTACTTACGCCGCGCATTACGCCTCGGTGCCGAGCGCTGATTGGCAGAAGATTTCTCGTGGTTTTGTGGAGCACCTGGGTCTGACTTGGAACCCGCTGACCACTCAGATTGAGTCGCACGACTGGCAGGCTGAGCTGTACTCGGATATCGCTCATTTCAACCGCGTGCTGCACAACCTCTGCACCGATGTGTGGAGCTACATTTCGATTGGTTTCTTCCGTCAGATTCCGGTGGCTGGTGCGACCGGTTCGTCGACTATGCCGCACAAGGTGAACCCGATTCGCTTTGAGAATGCGGAGGCTAACCTGGAGCTGTCCAACGCTCTGCTGGATTCGCTGGCTTCGACCCTGGTAACTTCTCGTTGGCAGCGTGACCTGACTGACTCGTCGGCGCAGCGCAATATCGGTGTGGCGTTTGGTCACTCGGTGCTGGCTATCTCCAATGTGGTGAAGGGTCTGCAGCGTCTGGATATTGCGACCGACGTTATTTCGGCTGATCTGGATGCGAACTGGGAGGTTCTGGCTGAGGCGATCCAGATGGTGATGCGCGCTGAGGCTATCGCGGGTGTTCCCGGTATGGAGAACCCGTATGAGCGTCTGAAGGAGCTGACTCGCGGTCACCGCGTGGATGCTGCTCGTCTGAAGGAGTTTGTGGCTACTCTGGGCCTCTCCCCCGAGGCTGAGGCGCGTCTGTCTGCTCTGACTCCGCACACCTATAACGGTATTGCGGCTCAGCTGCTGGATCACGCGAAGAACGCTTAGTCCGTAGCAAAGGATTGAAACAGAAGACCCCGGTTCCCTGTATTCAGGGAGCCGGGGTCTTTGCTATGTTCTGTTAGCTGGCGAGGATTTTAGCGACCGAGCATGCGGCGGTGACCGGTTTCGGTGTCGTTGCCCTTGTCGCGGGTGAAGACCTTGCCTGCCGCCTTACCTGCGTCCTTGACGCCCTTGAGCAGGGAGCCAACCACGCCGGAGGGGCCTTCCGAACCTTCGCCGCCCTGTACGCGCGGTGCACGCGGGGTGATCATGAGCTCTGCGGGGAAGTAGGCGGGTGCGTCGCCGAAGGCTCGGCGGGTGTTGCGCACAACGTCCTTGCCAAGGGCCAGGTTTGCGCCGCCGCCAACGACTGCGCCTACGCCGAAGGGCAGGGCGCGGCCGAGCAGTGCGCCGGTCTGGCGGGTGAGGAATCGGCGGATGAACAGGTTACGGATGGTGCGTTCGACGCTGAACATCTTGCCGCCGGAGGAGTTGCCGAGCAGCATGCCCCACTTGTTGGAGACGCCGCTTGCCTTACCGGTCTGCAGCAGCACGGTGTTCATGAGCTGGGAGCCTTCGTCACCGAGCATGATGGCCATGACCATGGAGCGGGCGGTTTCGGCGTCGTGTACGTGCACGCCGTGCAGTTCTGCGACTGCCTGGGCGTAGAGGGCGGTACGTTCGAGGTAGCCGCCAACTGCGAGCGCGGACAGGCTCATGGAGGTGACGGTACCGACGCCGGGCACGAATGCGGATGCGCCGGTGACGCCGCCGATGGCGGTGATGTCGCGCAGGTAGGTGCGGTCGAGGCGCTTGTGGATTTGTTCGGGGGTTTCGTCGGGGTGCGCTTCACGGAGTTTTTTGACGATGGACAGCGCGAGCGGTCGTTGCATGCGCAGTACGTTGTCGAGGGTGGTGGTTAGCGCGGGACGGGGGTTGCCGTCTTCATCGAATAGAGACTTCTTCGGGTCAAGCATGCTCTCAGTAAATCACGGCTGGGTGAATATTTCCTGGATATGAGGGGTTGTGGTGGGGTGTGGGGGTGAAATTTCACCGAGGGCGTGGAGGTTTTTGAGGGGTTGTTAGGGTGTTTTGGTCTCTATTTGCGCCCAATTTTAAAGCGCGTAAAATTGTCCTAGATTACACACTATTCATTGTTTGCATAGTGTGTGACCTGTTTCACGACGATTCGGGGTCGCGCCTGACGACAGATAGCGGCTGACACCTCTTCTGGACTAATAAGGATTGCTATGACTTCTTCCACCCATACGCCCAATGCTGCGCGTTCTCCCCTGGCGACTCAGGGGCTGGGTGTTGCGTACGCGACCGGCGCGATTATTTCGGCGCAGTTCGGTGCGGCTCTTGCTAAGCAGCTGATGGGCGATTTGGGCCCTTGGGGCGTGGTGACTCTGCGCCTGTTGACTTCTTCTATCCTGCTGTGGGCGTTCTTCCGTCCGCAGATTCGTTCGTGGACCCGTCAACAGTGGCTGACGGTCATTGTTCTCGGTGTCGCCCTGACGGGTGCGAATGCCTTCTTCTATGTGGCGATTGAGCAGGTTCCGCTGGCGATTGCGGTGGCGATTGAGTTCATGGGTCCGCTGGTTCTGGCGACGGTTATGTCGCGCCGCAAGCTGGACCTGGTGTGGATTGCGCTGTCCTTTACGGGCATGGCGATTCTGACGGCTGAGTCCCAGGCGAAGCCTGAAGATTTCGCCCTGATGGGTGTGTTCTTTGCGGTGCTGACCGCTGTTTCTCGTGCCGCCTATATTCTGGCGACGGAGAAGGTGGGCGCACTCATCCCGGGCATGGGCGGCATGGTCATGGGTAACGTTGTCTCTACCCTGCTGGTTCTGCCGTTCCCGTTCCTTATTAGCGGCAACAACCTGCTGAAGGTCACCCAGGATGTGAACCTGCTGGCTATTGGCTGCCTGATGGGTCTGCTGGCTTCTGCTCTGCCGGCACTGGGTGAGGTTTCTTCGCTGCGTCTGTTGCCCGCGCATATTTATAGCGTGGTGCTGTCCCTGGAGCCTGCGATTGCGGCGGCTGTGGGTATTGTGATGCTTGGTGAGGCTACCGGCCTGGTTCGTTGGGTTGCTATTGCTCTGCTGGTGGCTGCGAGTATCGGCATTTCAATTTCTCACGCTCGCGCACAGAAGAAGGCGCAGGAGGAGGGCACTTTGGAGGATCCTGATCGCTACTTGCCCGGCGCGGTGGATGCCCACGCGGTTGATATTGCGCAGATGGCAACAAGTTCCATTACGCTTCCGTCGGCTGCGCAGATCAAGGCTGACCGTGAGGCGAAGGGCCTCTAATCTGCTGAACTGTAGCCGTGTCAACGGTTTCTAGCACCCCCGGGTGACGAGTAGGATAGTATCTCGTGTTACCCGGGGGTGCACTTTTTAACTGCGCTGGTCAGGTTCTTGCCTCCGCCCGAATCGATACGTCACCGGTACACCTCGAGAGACGCACCGCCTCCTTGTGAGGGGCAGGAAGGAGAATCATGCCGCATACTTCATCTCAACGTCCTGCACTGGGCATTATGTTTGTGCTGATATCCTGCTCGTCGCTGCAATTCGGCGCTGCGTTCGCGGTGACGCTCTTCCCGCTGTTTGGTGCGCTTGCTGTTAGCGTCAGCCGTCTGGCGATTGCGTCCATTGTGGTCGGTAGCGCCGTGTGGTTGGCGGCTCGCTGGCGTGCCCGTCGCGGGGGCACGATGCCGCCGGGTGCGCTGTCCTGGTCGAAGGAGCAGTGGCGTGCCGTCATCATTTTCGGTATGACTTTCGGTCTGATGAACGGCTTCTTCTATTGCGCGATTGACCGCATCCCGATTGGTTTGGCGGTTGCGGTGGAGTTCTTGGGCCCGCTGGCGTTGGCGTCCATGCTGACGCGCAGGCTCCGCGACGCGGTGTGGGTGCTCTGCACCCTGGCGGGCATGCTGGTGCTCGGCTATGAGGCGGCGGTCGGCAAGGATACCGACTACCTGGGTCTGACGTTCGCGCTGATTGCTGGCGTGTTCTGGGCGCTGTATATTCGCTCTAGCGCGAAGGTGGGTGCCCTGGTTCCGGGTGCGAGCGGCCTGGCGGTGGCGATGCTTGTTGGTGCTGCGTTTATTGCCCCGGTGGCGGCAGTTGTTCCGGCGCCTCAGCCGATCTGGAATGCGGCGCAGGATCCGATGCTGATCCTCATGATTTTTGGTACCGCCATGTTCGCTTCGGTGATTCCCTATAGCGCGGAGCTGATGGCTCTGCGCAACCTGCCGGAGCGCGTATTTAGTGTGCTAATGAGCTTGGAGCCCGCTATTGCGGCGATTGCCGGTTGGGCGCTGCTGAATCAGGAGACCGGCCCGATTCGTTGGGTGGCGATTTTCCTGCTGATGACCGCGAGTGTGGGTATTACGCTGACCACCACGAAGGGCAGTTCCCACAAGCAGAAAGATGACGGCATGGACCCCGTCCCCGTGCCGCTACCTGAGTAAAAACTAAAATTCTGCCCGCGTGCGGCGCGCGGCATATAGAAAAACCCCTGTAGAAAATCCATAGAGAAAACCGTTGAGGCGGGTACCTGGTTGGTACCCGCCTCAACGGTTTTGTACGTCAGGTTTAGCTCTCAGCCAGCTCGTCCAGCAGGTCGCGCAGCTCATCGGTGGTGAGCACCTCCGCCGGATGTGGGCCCAGGGCGTACAGCCAGTCCTGGGTGTCCTCGTCCAGCTCGCGGGCGGTACCGACCAGCACGAGGTTGCCCTCATTCTGCCCGCTAATCATGGAACTTTCGCACAGGCACCACACGTGGTCGAAGACTTCCAGCATGGCGGCTGCCTGCAGCTGGAAGAAGGGCAGACCCGCATCGTCACCCACGTTGATGGCGACCATGCCGCGCTCACTCAGGGCGTCCTTGAGTTCGCGGTAGAAGTCGCGGTTCGCCAGGTGGGCGGGCGCATCCATGCCGGTGAAGATGTCGAGAATGATCGCGTCGAAGCCGGGCACGCCCAGCACTTCGGGCAGGTTCGCCAGCTGCTCACGGGCGTCACCGACCACCAGCTGGCAGTCGGTTCCGGCGGGTAACGGCAGGCGGTCCCTTACGAAGCCCATGAGCTCGGGTTCAATATCCACGGCAACCTGGCGGGAGCCGGGGCGGGTCGCCTGAATGTAACGCACGAGGGTGAGCGCACCGGCGCCCAGGTGTGCGGCGGTGATGGGTTCGCCGGCGGGTGCGAGCACATCCACCGCGTTTGCGATGCGGCGCAGGTACTCGTAGAACACGTAGTCGGGGTTCTGCACGTCCACGTGGGACTGCTCGGCGCCACCGATTTCGAGGACGTAGCCGTGGTCGCTGAACCCGTCGGGGTGAATTTCGGCGCACTGACCGCCGGAGAGCTGAATGTGCGCCACTACTTCACGCCAGCTTCACGCTTGAAGGTGCTGACCAGGTCATCCACCGAGGAGGAAGAATCCAGACCCTCAATGACCTTGTCGTTCACGGCGAAGGTGGGGGTGCCCTTCACGCCGATCTTCACGGCGTGCTCGTAGTCGCGCTGAACGGGCTTGACGGTGTTGGAGTCGAGCAGAGCCTTGTCGAATTCTTCGACGTTCAGGCCCAGTTCCTTGGCGTAGTCGTTGAAGAGGGTGCGCAGCTTAGGGCGCTCCTGGATGTTCTTCCAGTCGTTCTGGGTGTTGAAGAGCTTGTTCGCCATTTCGACGTGCTTACCCTGAGCTGCTGCGGCCTCTACGGCGAGTGCGGCGGGTACGGCATTGGCGTGCATGTTCAGCGGCATGTGGCGCACGGTCACGTTCATGATGCCGTCAAGCTTCTTGGCGGCTTCTTCGAACTTGGGTTCTACCTTGGCGCAGTAGGGGCACTGGTAGTCGGTGTACAGGGTTGCGGTGCCTGCGCCGGGTACTTCGCGGTTGAGGCGGTATCCGACGTAGCCGTCATCGGCGGTTGCCGAGCCACTCACAGAAGCCGAGGGGTCAGCGGATGCGCTTGCCGAGGTAGCGGCGGTGCTTGCGGTGGCGCTCGCCGAAGCGCTCGCCGATGCCGATGCGGAGGACTGGGAGGAGCTGGAACCGCATGCGCTCAGTCCCAGTGCGGCGGCGGGCACTACGCCCAGCAGCAGGGTGCGACGGTTGAGGGGTGAAGTCATGGGGGTTCCTCTCTCTACGGGTGGCGGGCTGGTCTGTGGGTAATCAATCTGTGGTTGATATGCACTGTGAGATGCTGTCAGCCGCCGTGGGTACAGGCTTTATTGTATGCCCCTGCCCTGAACTTTCCCTATCTTCGGGCGGGTTTGCGGGGTAAATGCAGTGCACACCATAGCCGCTCTGCCGCCTACTCTCAGCTGCGGGCCCGGTGTTGAAAGTAATTAGCCTCTCCCCCGCCTTTTTGGTACTATTGCGGGGTATGCACTGTTCGCCGGTTGCTTTCGGGCAGTTGAGAACGGCAGCATATGCGCCTCTATAGCTCAGGGGTAGAGCATTTCCCTCGTAAAGAAAAGGTCGTGGGTTCGAATCCCACTGGGGGCTCCACATCCGCCGTAACGCGTGCCGGTTTCCGGTGTGTTGCGGCGGTTTTTAGCATCTGAGAGATGTCGTTTTCTCGAAGATGTCACCGTCGAACTTTAGGAGATTCTCATGTCTTCTCGATCCGCATCCGCTAAGCGCCAGAGGGGCCGTTCGCAGGCAGGCCGCGCCTCTGCGGGCTCTGCACGCCCGATGAGCCCCACGATGCGTTTTGCGCTGGTGTACGTGCTGGCGCTGGTGGTTTCCCTGGCGGTGTGGTTCTTCTACCGTTCCGTGTATGAGGATGACACCTCGTTCCTGGTGCCGATTGTGATTTCTTTGGCGACTTCGTACGTGTGCGCTCATGCGCTGACGGGCGGAAAGTCGCCCCGCAACTAGGTTGCTGACCGGCAGCCCGCCAGGCTGTAGCCTCGTGAGGTTTCAGGCAGACAAAAGCCGCGCATCCGGTTCCCCGTTCAGGGGTCGGATGCGCGGCTTTTTACGCGTGTACCTTAGGCGAGCATCTTACTTGGATGCACGCTGGAAGTCGCTGTCGGTCTTGCCCCACAGACCGTAAACCTTGGCGAGTTCCTTGACCTTCTTTGCACGCAGGTAACGCGGCAGGTAGGAGCCGTCGCGGGGGCCGTCGAGGGGCACGTCGAGCATCTGGTGTGCTTCTTCGATTTCGATCTCGCTGGGAGAGAATGCGGCGTTGATGGTCTCGGTCTGGCGGATGTCGAGGGTAATCTTACCGGTCATGCCGTGGTCGTTCGCGTAGCCGCATGCCTTGGAGAGGTCAGCGCCGTATGCGCCGAGGGTCGGGCCGTCGATGGGGCCGGGCAGACCACCCAGAGTGGAGGCGATGACCAGCTGCGAACGCACGTAGGCGAGCGCCATGGGGGTTGCGGAGGAGCCGGTGTCGCGGCGGTAGTCGCCCGCACCGAATGCGAGACGGAAGGTGCCGATTGCGCGCGCAATTTCGATGGAGTGGTGCACGCCCAGTGCGGACTCGATCAGCGCGATGATGGGGGTTCCGGGGGGCAGCTCGGCTGCGGTGCGGTCAATGTCGGTGGCGTGCTCTGCGGTGGCGAGCATGACGCCTCGCAAGCCCTTCACGTTCTTGAGGGCTTTGACGTCCTTCCACCAGTGTTCGGTGGTGATGGCGTTGATTCGCACCCATGCGACGACGCCGGAGTTGAGCATACGGACGACCTGTTCGCGAGCGGCGTCCTTCTCTTCGGCGGGGCAGCCGTCTTCAAGGTCAATGATGATGGAGTCAGCCTCGGATTCGAAGGCCTCTTCAAAGACTTCTTCGGAGGAGTTGGCGCGCACGAGGAGCCAGGAGCGTGAGAGGCTGGGGCGCAGCTGACGCGCACGCTCATTGCGGTGGAATTCAAACATGGTGTGTGACTTCTTCCGTGAATTGTATATGCATTGGGTTGTGCCGTAGAGGGGCAGGAAAAAGCCTGCGGTTCTTCCGCGCGTACCATCGCATTGTGTCGTCACCTCCATTGTGACGGAACCGCATAAGAAGTGTCCTACACCTCTTCTTTAAGCGTATCGCCTGTTGAGGTGCACATCAAACTAACCCGCCTGTTGACCGCAATTTAGGCCCTGTGTTATGCCTCAATCAGCTGGGTGCGGCCCACGGGGATTCCATCGTCGAAGGTCAGCTTGCCGGCGGCTTCCTTCTGGGCGCGCTGAATCAGACGCTCAGCGTCTTCAATGTGCTGGATGACGGTTTCCACGCGGCGGTGCACGCTCACCTGGCGGTCGCATGCACTCGCACAATTGCCGAAGCAGCGTGCCATGGCGAGCGCTTCGGCGCAGAGTGCCACGGCGTTACCCGCCTTGGAGAGGGCGCGGTTCAGGTCAGAGTAGGTGCCGAATGGGGAGGCGGGAATATCGCCGTCGCTGGGAGCGAGGCGGTGCGCTTCCATAGCGACTGCACGCACGCGCGGGATGAGGTCGGCGAGCTCGTTTGCGTCCGGCACGATGAGCTCAATCATGGAGGTGGACGAATCGGTTGCCGCCAAGCGTTCGAGGACCTGGTGGAAGCGGTCGATACCGCGAATGAACCGGTCGTGGGATCGGCGCCAGATGCCTTTGCCGAGTGCGGCGTCGTCGCGGCGCGATTGCAGGTAGCTTTTAAGTCCCATATGTCCTCCTCTGCGTGGTGTGTGTGCCGTGTTTGTTGGTCGGTGGAGGCTGCCGGTGATGGGCTCTGCGGCGACCCGCAAACCTCCCTATACTTAGGTTACCCTAAATCTCCTTTAGTGACGAGATGTCAGCAGTCAACTGTTTATTTCAAACCCAGATTTTCTTCACGCCGCTCACGCGACGCTCCCCGCAGCGCCAGTCTAAAATGGCACCGGCCTAAAATAGCACCGCAGGGGCGCAGCGATTTCTAGACCATGCGCAGCACAATCTTGCCGCGATGCTGACCGGAGTCGAAGTATTCGTGGGCGGCAGCCGCCTCCTCCATGTCGAAGATACGGTCCAGACCCACGCCAATCCTGCCGGATTCAATCAGCGGCAGCACGTGTTCGCGTACACCTCGCAGAATCTCAGCCTTCTGATGATCCGAACGGGTACGCAGGCTCGTAGCGTGCACCGACAGGCGGCGGGAGAGCATATACCCCAGGTTCACTTCTGCTTTGGCGCCGCCCATCAGACCGATAATGCACAGGTGCCCGCCGTCGGCGAGGGTGTGCAGATTGTCGTCCAGGTACTTTCCGCCCACGACGTCGAGGATGTAGTCAGCGCCGCGTCCGCCAGTTTCAGCCAGCAGAACTTCACGGAACGAATGTTCTGTATAAATAATGGGTTCCGCACCTAGTAAGCGCACATATTCTGCTTTTTCCTCGGTTCCCACGGTTGCAAACACGCGGGTACCTACGGCGAGCGCCAGCTGAATAGCGTGCACACCGATACCGCCGGTACCACCGTGCACGAGCACCACCGCGGGTTCACCGTCTTCCTTGAGGTTTTCGGCGGGGTTCATGCTCATACCACAGGTGAGAACCAGGTTCGAGTAGACGGTTGCCGCGACTTCGGGAATACCGGCGGCTTCGGCAAAACTCAGCTGTTCGGGTACGGGTAGCACGTGGTCGACCGGTACGGTCACGTAGTCGGCGTAGCCGCCTCCAGCGAGGAGCGCCATGACGGGGGTGCCGCGGTTCTCCACGGAGGCGCCTTCACCGACCGCTTCAATGACGCCGGCTACTTCGAGGCCGTAGATGGCGCTCGCGCCGGCGGGCGGCGGGTAGAATCCGCGGCGCTGCAGGGCGTCGGCGCGGTTGATTCCGGCGGCGTGAACACGGACGAGAACTTCGTGGGATCGGGGTACGGGGGCGGGGACTTCGCTGATTGTCAGAGCCTCAGGTCCGCCGTGACTGTTCTCAATAATTGCTCTCATGAGTCCTCCTCATTGCCGGAAGCACCATCGTTGGTGCGCGATTTACAGAAAGCTTATCGCATGAGATAATCTCGTAGTGCCCTGCGGCACGGTATTGCCATAAAATGCCGGTCTCTGGTGCGTATGGATGGTTGTCCGAGCGGCCGAAGGAGCTGGTCTTGAAAACCAGTAGGCGGTGACCCCGTCTCAAGGGTTCAAATCCCTTACCATCCGCGTTTTAGCTTGTGCTCCACGCGTGGAGCACAAAGAGCCCCGTTCCTCGTATTGAGGAACGGGGCTCTCGCGTACCCTCCAGCGAGGGCAGAAGCTTTTAGAAGAATGCCAGTATCTGCGCAACATCCACCAGTCTGGAATTGGCCGCGGATTCTGAGGAAGCCAACAGAATCAGCATCAGAATACTACCGCCGTAAAGCACCAGGAAAATGCCACCAATAACTACGGTAATCCAATTCAGGATGCGACCAGTCGAAGCCGCCACACCGAAACGCTCCGCCTCATTCGCCTTGGAGACACCGATAACACCCAGAATCAGAAAGGGAATACCAATCAAGAACCAGCCAAGCGTCAGAACACAAATCAAGCCGATAATACCGAGCACCGTAGAAGTCTGAGCAGCCTTCTCACCAGCAATCTGTTCAGGGGTCTTCTGCAAAAAGCCCACAGGAACCATCATTGGCTGACCGTACTGGCCGTAAGAGCCCTGACCATACTGACCATACTTCGTATTCTGCCCGCACTGACCGTTCTGGTTGTACTGCTCGTTCAGACGGTTGTAGTCCGGGTTGTAGTCGTAGGGGTCTGAACCCCGAGGATTCTGAGACATGGCATCTCACTTTCGTACGGCTGGTGTGCGTTAAACCTAATTCACCCTAACCCATGAATGGAACGGGTACAACTACATCCGCTGCCCAAGCCCCCACAATGCACCGCAATGCATTAGCTGGGTGCTCTAAAGGATATACAAAAATCTGCGGGCACACGGAGCGCTCGCGAGTCTTCTCCGACCAGTAGCTATGAAAGATATCCATCTAAACATACGCCAGGACCATAAACAACAGCAGCATCTCAAAAGGCTGAGCAGAATACCAAGCAGCATATTCACAACTCCCACCGCAACACCATCCCACCCATATATCTCTCACGCCTCACAGGTCGAATTGACCAAGCGCAAAACAGCCTATATTCTTATAGGGATGCGCTCGCGAGCGCACCGTGGAGACGTGCCAGAGCGGCCGAATGGACTTCACTGCTAATGAAGGGTCGGGGTTAAACTCGACCGGGGGTTCAAATCCCCCCGTCTCCGCCACAAAAAGCCCCGTACCAGCTGGTACGGGGCTTTTACTTTACCCTTTTCATTCGGGTGCGAAGTCTAGAAGCTCTTGAAGTCCACGAGGCGCGCATCCGCGCCATCAAGCAGAGCCCACTCCCCCGGCACCTCAAACACCGCAATGGAAGAAGGCGGGAAACCGTAGTACACATCCATGGACGCGTTCGGGTCAGAATCCGGGCCCATCAAACGCTGCGCCGCATCCTGCACACCGGGCAGATGCGACACCACCATCAGAGAATGAACATTCTCCGAAACGCTGTTAATGCGCGCAATAATGCGGGACGCAGACACCTCATATAGACCCTCATCCAGATGAGCGGTAGGCGCCTTCGCCCCCAAACCATCCGAAACCCAAGTCGTCGTCTGGCGAGTACGCAATGCCGATGACGACATAATCTGCTCCGGAATATAACCGCGAGAAGCCAACCAGGCACCTGCGGCGGCAGCCTGCTCATGACCACGCTTCGTCAGCGGACGATCAAAATCATTCAGACCCCAATCAGCCTCCGCATGGCGCATAATAATCAGACGCTTGGCCCCGCTGCGGTGCGAGCCAGATGCAGTGTTGGAAGAATTTTCAGCCATACACCCATTCTAGCTAGAGGGCGCCGGGACGTCCCGCACGCCGCACAGCACGCGCACTAACACCCACAGGCGGGGCACAAGTAAACCCCGGCGTACCGGCATCACGCCAGCACACCGGGGTGCACTCTAAAAACTAAATCGAGTACTCCGGAGCAGCCCAGACGACAACCTCGGGGTGCTCAAAGAAGCGGTAACCCTGACCGCGCACCGTACGCACGGTACCCGACAGGCGGCCCAGCTTCGAACGCAGACGACGAATATGCACGTCAATCGTACGCTCATGCGGATGCTCGTCACCGGAGCTCCACAGCGCCTTCAGCAGTTCCTCACGCCCCACGGTGCGGGAAGAGTTCTCCACCAGGTGTGCCAGCAGCTCGAATTCCTTGAAGGTCAGCATGAGCGGCTCACCATCCAGGAATACCTCGCGGCGTGCCAAATCAATCAGCACACCCGAAGAATGGCTATTCGTGGTCTCTGCTTCGCGGGCGACATTCGCCTCCGGGTGCATGTACATTGCGGTCGGGTCGCCGAGCGCATTACGTACCACCTCAAGGTCGCTACCCTCAGCGTTCACCGGAGCCAACGCCACAGCGGCGTACGACTCCGACTCGGGAGCCAGGTGGTGTGCGTAAGTGCGCAGATCCTGAACGATACGCACCAGGGAGGTACCATTCGCTGCAGCAAGTTCCTCGTTCAAACCCACATAGAGCACAAAGCCGCGTGCCTCATTTTCCTGAGCCTGCTTATGGGCAGAGTCACCGGCTGAGAAAGTCATCGGGCGCAACGTTGCGGCCGGCGCAGCGGGACGCTGGGGCTGCACGACCTGGCGCTTAGCGGCGCGGCCGCGCTGGGAGATGTGGACATATCCAGGTACAGCGCCTGACATGGTTCAACCTTCTCTCAAAGTCTGTGTACGGGATCCCTGTCGTACGTAGTGTGGGGTGCGCCGGAAGTGACGCGGAGCTAAAACAGTCCCCAATACCTGTTCGAGTCTCAATCCTCTTACTTAATATTTCTCCTATTTGACGGATAAATCAAGCGGATTCAGCATAGTGGATTCATCTTTATGGGCGAGAGGAGTACAATGCCCTCTCTCATGTTTTAGGGTTTCGGGGACTACCTGAAGCTTTCAGTATTTTTTCCCTTATAAATATTCATAGCTTCTTTTATTTACTGGTTTCACCCTGTATTTTCATGTGAAGCTGCGAATATGCTCAATATATTTTGAGGCCCTCAAAGCATTATAGTGTTCCTCATCACATATTATCAAGGGTGTTTCATAAACCCACACAAGCACCCAACATCACAACGTATAACCTGCGCACAGCCCCCCGCAGACACAACAAAGCGCCCCCGCACATGCTTAAACATATGCAGAGGCGCCCCACTCACATCACGTGAATAACGCTGAAAAACTACTCAGCCAGACCGTACAGGCGGTCACCAGCATCGCCCAGACCCGGAATGATGTACGCCTTCTCGTTCAGACGCTCATCACGAGCAGCCAGGAACAGGTCAACATTCTCCATACCCTCAATGCCCTTCTCCAGAGCAGCAATGCCCTCAGGAGCAGCAATCAGGCACACGCAAGTCACAGACTCAGCACCACGTTCACGCAGGAACTTAATGGCCTCAATCAGAGTGCCACCGGTAGCCAGCATCGGATCCAGCAGGTACACCTGACGACCAGTCAAATCCTCCGGCAGACGCTCAGCATAAGTCACAATATCCAGGGTCTCCTCATTACGAGCCATACCCAGGAAGCCCACCTCAGCGGTCGGAACCAGACGAGTCATACCCTCCAGCATGCCCAGACCAGCACGCAGAATCGGAACAACCAGCGGCTTAGGATCAGCAATACGAACACCGGTAGTAGTCGCCACCGGAGTCACAACCTCAACCTCTTCCACGCGAATCTCGCGAGTCGCCTCATAGGCGAGAAGGGTCACCAGCTCATCAACCAGCTGACGGAAAATCGGGGACGGGGTGTTCTTATCACGCAGAACACTAATCTTGTGAGAGACCAGCGGGTGGTCAAGAATCTTAATACGCATAATACGATTTTACCCACCCCCGAATCAGCAAGCACCGGCAAAGCCCCGGAAGTGGCACACAACCTATAAAACGAGGCGAAGTACCCCCGCACAAGCACCTACCAACACACCCGCCAGCACCACCCCAGAACAATCCAGGCATGCAAAAACCCGCCGAGACGAATCTCGACGGGTTTTCGTTGGTGCGGTGGTGGAGGGATTTGAACCCCCGTTGGCTTTTACACCAAACATCATTTCGAGTGATGCACCTTCGGCCGCTCGGACACACCACCAACAGTGGAAAACTATAGCACACCCCCAACAAGAGAGCAAGAAAAACCACGTGCGGCAGCCGGGTGTCGCCCTCTTCACGGCCCCTTTTCACCGTGCCCTTTTCGACACCCGACACCGAAGTCCCGGCTAGGTCTACAGACCCAACAGGTCCGCCTAATGACGGATATACCCATCTACAACCAGCATGACAGCACGCGTTGCATCCTCAGCATTGCGCTCCGCCTGATGCACTTCACGATCCATAGCAAGCATATAAATCGCTCCGAACATAGAGATCGCAATCGCACGAGGATTCTGAGCAGTATCAACCGTATAGCGGCGAGCCACAGCCTCCGTCATCTCCTGCAAATAATCCAGAAGATTCAGACGGTTATCACTCATCGCCTCGGTCCAACCATCCGCGCCCTTCCACGTCTCCGCAAGCCACATCCGAGTAAAACCCGGACGGTCCTCAAGATACTGGAACGCGGCGCGAACAGCGCTCCGCAACGCCTCACGCGGATCAGAATGAACCGACGCCGCGCGACGCGCATCGCTCAGCAGCAACTGCGTGCCGTACTGAACCAGCTGATCCACCATGGTCTTCTTAGAACCGAAGTTGTAATACACGGTTCCCTTAGAAACACCCGCCCGGGCAGCCACCTCTTCAACAGTGGCGTACTCAAGCCCCTTTTGGGTCATGATTTCCATAGCAGCGTTGAACAACTTCAACTGAGTTCTACCTGTACGGCCGGGACGACGACTTGAAGCTTCAGCGACTGGGCGCTGCAACATCAGCAGTCCTCCCTCCCTTTTTGCAGATATATCTCTATTTTATTAGACAGTTTTCCCCCGGTGCGACCAAACAGGGTTCGTTACACAGTAATCTCCGGCGCAAGCTTCTTCAGGGACCACGTACGATCACGACGCGTGCCAATATAGCCCAACACCAGACCAGCCAGACCCCACAAAGTCAAAACCAGCATGATGCCCCACAGACTCGACTCATTAATGCCATACGCCAAACGACGCGTGCCCGCCACCGCATAACCCATCGGGAAGAAATCATGCATCCAACGAATCGACTCAGGCAAAGTCTCATACGGCATCGTGCCACCCGCAGTAATCAGCTGCAGAATCAGAATGACCAAAGCAACAAGCTTGCCCGGCGCACCCAAAATCACCGTCAAACCATGAATGAAACCGGTAAAGACCAAAGCCACATAGCAGAGGAACAGCCACACCAGCCACGGATGAGCCATCTCAAAGCCCAAACCAAACTTAATCGCGGCGAACATCAGAGTCGCCTGAGCAATACCCACCAGGCCGAACGGCATCCAGCTACCGAGCATCACGCGGATCGACGGAGCATGCGAAGCCAACGCACGGTTATTCATCACACGCAACGTCTGAACCAGCATCAAGCCGCCAATCCACAGCGCCAAGCACATGAAGAACGGGCCCATGCCCTCACCATAGTTACGAGCCGACGCCAGCGACTCCTGCGACAAAGTCACAGGGTTCGACATCGTATCCGCAATCTTCGCCTGATCAGTCGGCGCAAGGCTCGGAACCTGCTTCGCGCCAGAAGCCAGACCGTTCTCCAGCGACGAAGTACCATCCTTCAACTCGGAAGCACCATCATTCAGCTTCGAAGAACCATCAGACAGCTTCGCCGTACCGTCAGAAAGCTGCGACGCACCATCCTTCAGCTTATCCGCGCCATCAGCCAGCTTCTGCTGGCCCTCAACCGCAGACTGCTCCTTCTGCGCCAAAGTGCCGCTACCATCCTTCAGCTCGGCGGTACCGCTCTTCAAAGAACCGGTACCCTCCTTCAGCTCAGAAGCACCACCCGACAGAGTCGCAGAACCACTCGCAAGGCTCGAAGCACCCGAAGCAATCTTAGAATTACCATCAGCCAGGCTCGCCGAACCCGACGCCAACGAGGACGCGCCAGCATCCACACGAGCGGCACCCTCAGCCAGCGACGAAGCGCCCTTCGCCAGCGACGAAGCACCAGAATCCAGCGAATCCACGCCAGTCACCAAAGTCTGAATCTTCGCCGCAGTCGACGACGAACCATCAGAAATACAATGGCTCGACTTCAATGCGCTCAGCTTCGACAGGGCATCAGCAGCGGCAGCATCACGAGCCGCCAAATGAGACTGCAGAGCCTTCTGATTCAGCTCAGCAACCTCATTCTTCGTCTCCTCAGAATCAACAGCAGCCACCAGCTGATCAGCCTGTTCCTGAGTCAATGTACCCGCCTCAACCAGCGGAGTCACCTGAGCACGCACCTTCTGCGCACTCGCAGACACCACAGTATTCGACAGATCACGACCAAAATCGCCGCTACCGGCAGACGTATCCGTCTCATGCAGGCGCATGCACATCGCGTTCAGCTCAGCCGGCAACTCACGAATACCCGCCTGATCCATACCTGCACGCAACTGATGAATGCCAGAGGCCAAATCATTAGCGCCCTTCGCAACCGAAGCCGAACCACTCTTCAAGCTCGCAGTACCCTCAGCCAGGGTCGCCGAACCGTCCTTCAACTTCGCCGCACCATCAGAAGCAGACGCCGCAGCCGAAGCCAACGTCGACGAACCATCCTTCAAACTCGAAGCGCCATCGGCAAGCTTCGCAGCACCAGAATCCAGCTTCTCGGCACCCGAATCCAAAGTCGACACACCATCAGCAAGCTTCGCAGCGCCTTCCGCCAACTGCTTCTGACCATCCAACAACTGGGACTGACCATCAGCCAAGGAGGAAGTGCCGTCCTTCAGCTTCACGGCACCATCATTCACCGTGGCAGTGCCGTCCTTCAGCTGAGTGATAGCATCCGCCAGCTTCACCGTGCCGTTATTCACCTTCGACGCACCATCAGCAGCCTCACCCATCTTCGAATGAATCGTCGTGAAGCTAGCCAACAGCGAATTCGCCGTAGAATTACCGACCTTCTCCGCCACCGAATCACGCACCGCAGTGCCCGCCTTCGTGACAATATTCGTCAGCACATAGTTATTGGCATCATTCGTAATGACCTCAATACCCGCCGAACGCGCATCAATAGTGCCCGTCTTGCCGTCAGCATCAGGCTTGAACGAACCGGCACTCTGCAAATTACGGGAGAAATCCTTCGGAATCACCATCGCAAAGTCATAGGTGCCGTTCTCCACGCCCTCAACAGCCTCAGCACGGGTCTGCACCTGACGCCAATCAAACGTGCCAGCGTCTAGAAGGTTCTTCTTCACGTCCGCACCGGTGTTCACCTGCTTACCTTCAGAATCCTCAGCGCCCTCATCTTCAACCACCAGGGCCCCCACAATGCCATTCACATTGCCGTAAGCATCCCAGTTACCGTACAGATACAGGGCGCCATACAGCAGCGGAATGCAGGACATCGCAAGCAGCACCAGAACCGGCAGAACACCGCTGGTCAGGCGCTTCAGCTCAACGAGTGCAACACGCAGAACAGTCATTCTTACTCCTTCTCAGCGTTTTCGCCATGTTCGGGGGAATCATTGGAGGGTTCAATCTCGCCCTCAACAGGAGCCGGCACGTTTTCCTCAGAGGCTTGTTCCTCAGAGGC
Organism: Rothia sp. HMSC069C03; assembly: GCF_001811075.1. NCBI lineage: Bacteria > Bacillati > Actinomycetota > Actinomycetes > Micrococcales > Micrococcaceae > Rothia > Rothia sp. HMSC069C03. The sequence continues at coordinate 22,936 of NZ_KZ627128.1, read as the reverse complement.
ACGACCGACCACGGCACGCGCACCATGCCAGGACTCAGAAATATGCGGAACAACAGCCACCACAGTGCGCGGGTGGTCCTCATCGGCGGCAAGCTCCTCCAGGTACGGAAGCCACATGTACGTGTGGTTCAGGTGGCGGGAAGGAGTATCAAAAACCAGCAAGTCAGAGGGGCTATGCTGCGCCAAAGCAGCCATCAGCTCAATGTTCATCTCGCCGCTAATCTCATCCATCCACAGGCCGTCCAGCTCATCAAGACCGCGCTCGGCCAACCAGCGGCTCGCACGGGAACGACCAAAAATCGGCAAGTTATAGGAGAGCATCTCCGACACGTAATCATGCACGCGCATATGCTGCTCAGGAGCGGTCACATCAGGAGAGTCCACCACGCTGCTAAGAGCACGCAGACGCTTCATCGAAATACGGCGAGGCTCATCATCGCCCTTGCTCCAGCTAATCGTGCCGCTGGACAGGGGAAGGCGACCAGTCAGCGCCAACGCGAGAGAGGTACGCTCCAACTGGCTATCCGCCTGAACAATAATGACTTCACCCTCACCCACTGAGAAGGTGGTGCGGTCAAAAAGCGGAGTATGGCGCCCTTTTGCCCAAATATTGTCAACGCTTAACACGGTTAGATCCCCTCAGAGAATGGATGGTTCGGGTGAGTTTCTGGGAGTCATCCGCGGCACCACGCAGGGTGTAGAACGTCAGGCGCAGGCAGGCGGAGGCTCCAATGCCTATATATGTTAGACCCGGTTATGTGTGATGTGGTGGGCTTTTCATAAAAAAATAGGGGTCATTTTTGAAATTTTTGAAGTATTTTTCAAATAAATGGGGTTTTTCGTACAAATAACGCGAAAAGCCACGCAATCTCTGCGCGGCTTTTCGCGTTATACAAACCATCTTTAGGGGTGGGGCCTAGGTGAGGTCAGGGGCGGCGTTCCTTAAAGAAGTCCACCATCAGCTGCGCACACTCATCAGCACGCACCCCCGCATACACCTCGGGAACCGGAGCAACCCTGCCGTCACGCAGTACATCGTAACGACTGCCAGCAGCCCCCGTCTTCTCCTCCCAGGCACCAAAAACCACCGTCGAAACGCGCGAGGCCAGGATCGTGCCGGCGCACATCAGGCACGGCTCAACCGTCACCACGAGCGTGCATCCGTCCAGGCGCCACTGACCACGATGCGACGCCGCCTGACGAATCGCATTCACCTCCGCATGGGCACTGGGGTCATGCTCCCGCTCGCGGGTATTGCCTGCCGAACCAATAATGACACCCTGCTCGTCCACCACCACAGCACCGATAGGGATCTCACCACGCTCACCTGCGGCGGCACCCTCGGCGAGGGCGCGGACCATCCACTCGCTGTGTTCGGGGCGAGCGGGAATATCGCTGAGCACGGCGGAAGAACCGTCTGTGACCGTCAATTTTGAATATTCCGAATATGACATACAACCTCGTCAGGGGAATAAATAAACGTTAATAGGCGCAACTAGTGGGTGGCTGCCAAAGAGAAAGGATACACCGCAGAAGCACCCGCCAGCCGTAGCTCCCGCGCAACAGCCGTAAACGCCCACCGCGAATCCACCACATCAGAAACCAGCAGAACAGGGCACCGATGCTCACGCACATAGTCCAGAACCTCTGCAGGCACCCGGTACGAGCGCAGCACATCCGCACAGCGGAATGCGCTATTACCGCCAAAGAAACGCGGCTCCCCCACCAGTGACACCTGACCCAAATCCACCAGACGACCCACCGACGCAAGCCCCCTACCAAGGGACTGAGCCAAACGAGGACGCACCGGCGACGGCAGGGTCAACACCGCCACCGGACGACCCGCCTCAGACCATTCCCAAGCGGCAAGCACTTTCACGCAGGCGCGACCCAGCTCGGCAGGAACCTCAGAATCAACCGGCTCGCCCAGTTCATTCGTCGCCAGAAGCTCACGCAGACGAGTACCGTACCCCATGTCGCTCAGACGCGCCAAAGCGTAACCGGCTTCAGCCTGCTCGTCCTTAGACAAACGACCGCGCGGCGCATCCGCACCCATCAGCTGATCCAGCCCGCTCGGCCACATGCGGCGCGGTTGCAGGGGCACACCCACCGTATTGAAGCTGCTCTGTGCCGCCTGCTGAGCCTCAGCGGGAACTTCAACCGGGTACCAGGGACCCGCACACACATCGCAACGGCCGCAAGCAGTCGCGGAAGCATCATCAAGCTGCTGAGCCAAGAAAAGCATCCGGCACTGACTAGTGCGTTCATACTCGAGCATGGCGTTCTGCTCCGCCACACGCGCCTGCGCCACCGCCGCATAACGGGCGCTATCGTACTGCCACGGCAAAGAGGTTCGACGCCAATAGTTACCTTCCTTCACAGCGGCACCCTCAACGTCCAGCACCTTCAGCAGAAGCTCCAGGGTGGAGCGGCGCAACTGAACGCGCGCCTCCAACGCGGTAATGCTCAACCCCTCCGGGGACTGGGCGAGGGCATCCAGCACCGCCAGCGCCTGCTCCTCATTGGGCATGGAGGCGGTCGCAAAATACTCCCAAATGGCGCGGTCTTCACGACCGGGCAGGAGCAGAACATCAGCGTTGACGGCGCCTCGTCCGGCTCGGCCAATCTGCTGGTAGTAGCTCACCGCAGACGACGGCGCACCCAGGTGCACAACAAAACCCAAATCAGGCTTATCAAAACCCATACCGAGGGCGCTCGTCGCAACAAGCGCCTTCACCCGGTTCTCCTTGAGTGCCTGCTCTGCAACCAGCCGTTCATCCGGGTCAGTTTTGCCGGTGTAGGCGAGCACCTCGTGGCCGCTGGCGCGCAGAGCATTTGCGGTATCTTCTGCCGCGGAGACAGTCAACGTGTAGATAATGCCCGAACCGGGCAGGCTGTTCAGGTGCATGAGTAGCCATCCGATGCGTTGCGCCTCATGGGGCAGAGTCAGAACGCCCAGGCGCAGGGACTCGCGGGATAGCGGACCGCGCAGCACATGTACAGGTGCGGTCGTATCGGTGCTGAGCTGTTCGGCGATATCGCGGCTAACACGGTCATTCGCGGTTGCTGTAGTCGCCAGCACCGGCACGCCCGCTGGCAGAGACTTAATGAGCGAACCAATACGGCGGTAGTCGGGGCGGAAATCGTGACCCCAGTCAGAAATACAGTGCGCCTCATCAATGACGAGTAGCCCCAGGCGCGGCAGCAGGTACGGCAGCCACTGCTCGCGGAACGCCGCGTTATTGAGGCGTTCGGGGCCCACCAGGAGTACGTCGAGCTCGTTAGCTTCGAGGCGGGTGCGGATTTCATCCCATTCGGTGACGTTCGCGGAGTTCACCATGGCGGCGCGCACTCCCGCGCGGGATGCCGCCTCGACCTGATCACGCATCAGGGAAAGCAGCGGGGAGACGATAAGAGCCGGGCCCATACCACGGGCACGCAACAGCAGGGAAGAGATGAAGTAGACCGCGGACTTACCCCAGCCGGTACGCTGCACGACGAGGGTGCGGGCGCGGTCGGCTACGAGGGCGCGAATCGCCTCGTACTGGCCGTCGTGGAACTCGGCATTAGCGACGCCGGTGAGGCGGCGCAACACTTCACGGGCTTCAGCATGCAGGAGATCGGCGGAGCTGGAAGCCGCCTGTTCGGGGTTCATGGTTCTCTCCAACGGTGGGTGGTTGGGTCAATCGCTACGCCGCGACGCGCCGTGCTCTCTTTCCATCATGTCACACCCCGTATCCTCCGGCTCTGCGGATGGTCATTTCTTGGGGAGGCACGCGAGCACCGCGTCACCTCGGGTTGTTTCGCCATGCGGGCGCGGAGATTTACGCCTCGCTCACCCGTGCATCCGGTGTAAATGCCGGTAGAATTGTGCCAGTAATACACAGCCTCCGCATAGTTGTGCACAATGTTCACCATAGGTACGCTTTCTATGCTGGTGTTACTCCGCCGCCGATCCGTGCGTGCGGTCCACTCACAGTTCAGGATTTTTTATGACTTTTCTTGCCACCGCTTTGGCGCATCTTCCGGTTGCGCTCTTGGGTCTCGACCTTGAGCAGTTCCTGCTCGATACCGGCCCCTGGGTTCTGGTAGTTTCGGCAATTATCGTATTTATTGAGTCCGGTGTTCTTTTCCCTGTTCTGCCGGGTGACTCCCTGATTTTTGCTCTGGGTATGCTGCATGAGCAGATGGGCCTGTCCCTGTGGGTTGCGTTCCCGGTCCTGGTGCTGGTTGCTATTGCTGGCGCTGAGGTTGGCTACCAGATTGGTGCCCGTTACGGCCGTAAGATCTTCAAGGATGACGCGAAGATTCTGAGCACCAAGAACCTGCACACTACTGAGGAGTTCTTTCAGAAGCGCGGTAGTTTGGCTCTGGTTCTGGGTCGTTTCGTACCGATTGTTCGTACTTTTGTGTCTCTTGCGGCTGGTATTTCTTCGTACGACCGTAAGAAGTTCCACCTGTGGAATGTTGTTGGCGCAGTTGCGTGGATTGGTTCGATTGGTCTGGCGGGTGTGCTGCTGGGCGGTATCCCGTTCGTGCACAACAACATTGAGTACATTGCTGTGATTATTGTGGCGGTTTCTGTGGTGCCGGTTATTATCGAATACCTGCGTGGCCGTTCGAAGGCGAAGCAGGAATCTGCTGAGTAATACGTGAGTCCTTCTCGGCTGCTGAGCCGGGGACGAGAAAAGGTGGGGATACCGTTTGGTATCCCCACCCTTTTGCGTTCTCTCAAACCCGGTGGAGGTGATGCCCCGGAAGCCAGCTACACCTCCGCGAGGTTACTTTACGCTTATGCTTCGAAGGTCTGCGTGAGCTTTGAAGTACTGCAATACCTGCGGTTGAGCCAGAAGAATAATGATGGCAATATGCAAGACAACATCAAGTGCGGTCCTGCCTAGAGCCAGCACAAAGAAGACATTAGGATCTCCATAGTGGTATGCGCCTGCTAGCCCAATCACTTCTAGGACGGGTACACCAATCTGACGCAAAAGAGGAAGCAACAGCAAGCCCAATAGGTTAAGGACAAGGTATAGCGCACAGTCAACAATGACCAGTATGTGCGCCCAGCGGGCTCCTTGCCAGAGCTGCCAGATGACGAGCCCGCCGATAGCGGTAAAGCCAATCCATGAAAGACCAGCGACTTCCACACCACGCCAGGCCATCACGTACAGGGATGATAGGGCGCTCAATACCATCACAGCGATTGCGCAGCCCATCGCCGCACGCAGGGCAACAGGCTGCGAAGGGACGTAAATGAGTCCGTAGGAGCCCGGCATGCTGTATGAAGGAGCGGGTGCGCCCGGAACCGAAAAGTTCGATGCCGGAAAGTTCGGTGCTGCGGTATTAGGCTGAGATGTCGGGCCAGTAGCCGAAGAGTTGGGAGCGTTGTTAAACATCGTCGTTCTTTCTTGTATGTGCCCCACGCTGATGCGTGAGTCGGTGATTGTTCAGGTGATTGTTCTATCTCCAGGCAGGCTCGTATGAAACCTGCCTCAAGAGGCGGGCGGGGTTGCGCCCCGGTTAGTTATGTTTAGCGCACACCCATACGTCGCAGGTCTCCACGCATATGGATGTACCGCCCCACCTGCGGCTGGCAGAGAAGAACAATAATCACGATGCGGCTAATGAAATCAAAGGCGAGCTTTGCACACAAGACTTCAAGAGTCATAAACGGGCCAAAGAACAACACCCTAAGCATTTGCGAATCGTATTCATTGTCAAAGAAAACGTGAGCACAGAGAACTACATACACAATATCTAGGATCATGCGTAACGCACCCTCGATAATAATCACCACTCGCGCCCACTCATAACCCTCATTGAGGTACCAGGCAGAGACTACTCCAAGAACAATAGGGAGAACCATCGTAAGCCCCATCGTCATACCTGCAAACATGTAAGCGCCCGTAAATTCCAGACCTACAAGAGGCTGTAGAGGATATGTGGACATGTACAGCATCAAGAATAGGGATACCGCCCAGATGGCAATAGGGCGCGACGGAAGATTGATAGCACGCTGAACACCCGGAACACCATACACGGGGCGGGCACCTGCAGGAACCGGAAGCTGAGGCGCCGCTGCGGCGGGTGCCGCAAAATTCGGTGCCGCAAAGTTCGATGCTGCGGCGTTAGGCTGAGGTGCCAGTGTGCCCGCGGAGGCACCGGAAGTATTGTTAAACATCGTCGTTCTTTCTCTCGCATGCTCGCACGATGGTGCGTAAGTCGGTGATTATTCCACTCATTTAGGTAGAATTGCTTGAAACATACCTAAAAGAGTTATTTGATGTAGTTAGCTGAGAGAATAATACTTTTTCAGTATAGGGTAAGCTCTTCGAGTCTTGTAGAGTTTTTATACGAAGCATGGAACCTTTTAGGTAACTCAAAGGGTTTTACCAGCTAGAAGATTTCGATATTTAACGCGAAAGGGTGGGGATGCCGTTTGGTATCCCCACCCTTTTCACGCCCTGAGCCTTTTGGTGGTAGTGGCGTCGTTTGAGGCAAACACCCTAGTTGAGGCGGTTCCCACCCTCATTGGAATTTACGTCAGGTTCCGACGGATTCTGACCAACCATCTGGTTGTTCGGTGCGCTGCCGCTGGTAGTCGTGTACGCCCACGCAGAGGGACGAGTCAACAACACAATATTCCGGACGTAGAGGACAGTAATGAAAACACCAATCGCGGTATGGATGAGAAGAGCGACCGCAAAATCTGCAGAGTCGGAGGACTGCAACTCATCCATCAACAGGTGATATAGCGGGAGTCCACGAGGAAATCTTGCGCAAACCAATACATGCGACTCAAGACCTCGTAGGCACTGTACATGAGGATAAGTATGTGCGCCCACCTGTGCCCTTTCCAGGTCATCCAGAAGAGGAAAAACTGGATAAGAACAAAGAGGAGAGGGTACCCCAGCATACGCACGACAAGGTCAGGTAGCGTCTCCAAACCGGCAATCGGTTTACCGTAGAACAGGAAGAGTTGGATAGTGCTGAAAAGCGACAGAATAATGATCACGGTGGTGCACCGCTTGGCGCTGCGCAGAGCCTTCGATCGTACCCAACCCGCATGTTCGGAGGCGGTAGCGTTGTATCCGGCGGTCGCCTCCCGATTGTCGGTAGTGGTGTGCTCGGGGGTGCTGGCGTGCTCGGGGGTGCTGTCACAGGGCTCGCTATTCTCCACCGTGCTGTTTTTAGCCTCGTCGGAGGGTAGCAGCACGGTGTACTCGGGAACCGTGTACTCCGGATCATTTAGCGGTTGCTTTGGGGGGGCGTTCTGACATCTTTGTTTCTTTCTTTTCTTCGCGCCCCGCACGCTATAGCGCGGGGCGGGTGCAGAAGAGTCTCCCCATGAAGAGGGGCATCCCATCCTAATTGAGGCGGTAGCCTTCCTCGGTGTACACGGAAGTATCCTTATAGCCGCGTTGCTCGCTGCGGGAGTTCCTCCGTGCATCCGTGCGGCGGGTCGTCTTGTACTGCTGCGCGGCCGCTTCTTCAGCCCGTCAGTTAGCTTCCTTCTCTTCCCGACGTGTCTGCTCTTCGTCCAGGTGAGCACACGTTTCTGCGTCCTGATGGAAAACGACCCAGCCATCATCAGCGTTCACCTGTTCGCGCGCCTTCAACCGCGTCAACCGCGCAGCAGCCACGTACGACCTGGTGGAACGGCTCAAGAGCAACACAACAATCACCTGATAGAAAGCCGTGAGAAAAGCTCCCATAATGTCACTCACCACGATGGAAACTACGTAGTCTCTGGGTCGTGACGTTAACGATTCATCCGCCAGCCTGGAGAAATAATCAGCCGATATGAAAGATTGCAAACTCAGCGCCCCAACAAAAACCGCAAAAGCGCTACCGAAGAGGGTGAGGAAGTACGCCCATCTACGGCCCTTCCACAATCGGCGGAGGACGAAAATCGGTATGAGAGAGAAGATGAAGGTAGCGAATATGCCTGAAATGATGATGCCCGGCATCATTTCCATAACGCGATCTGGCACCTCGTTATGGATAGATACATAGATACGTTGGATTGCGGACAGAATAATAATCGCTGTAGCGCACCACATGACGCCACGCAGCGCCTTCGGGCGCGGCGGGAGCACCACCTCAGGCGCGGTAGAGCCAGCAGTAGCCTTCTCGCCCCCGTGTGCTTGCTCGTGGGGCTTACCCGCCTACCAGCGGAGGCGCCGCCAAGATTGGGCTTTACACCCGCCTTCTGGGCGCGCTGAACCTGCTGTATCTCATCCAGCAGGCGGTTCTTCTCCACCGGATCATTCGAGAGCGCATAATCGGCAGAAAGCTCACGCAACAGCTGCTCGATAGAGTCCTTGACCGGGCCTTCTTCCTTCTCAAGCTGACGAAGAACATCCTCGCGAGTCAACTCTTCTTCGTCCTCAGCACCCGACATGCTTTCCTCGATAGCCCTCATCTGTTTCCGAATCACCGCAAAGCTCGGAACCACACCCACAGCCGGGCGGGTCAGAAGAAACATCAGAACAGCGCTACCCGCCGTAATGACCGCAACCAGAACCTGCGTCACGATAGATGAAGCGGCGGCAGGATGCGATGCCGGATCCAGAGCAGTAAACGCAGGGAAAAGCACCTGCGCCATACCAAAAACACCGGCGAAAGAAAGCACACCGCTCACACAGCACAGCGGCAGGTACAGCATCATCAGGCGGCGCGGATTAATGTACCCGTCTTTGACCCACCCCAGAACAATCCAGAGGAACGGCACCACCAAGATGGCGTCAGACAGAACCTTCGGCAGGGCATAGCTAAGGAACGAGCCGATGTTCAAACTACGACCCGCAGTAACGAGAATCTGGTACGCATCCAGGAGGAAATACACCAGGATGAGCGTCATACCGATGGAATAGGCTTTACCAAGAAGCTCCAGGCCCGGTTAAATTCCTGCTCCCTCTCGCCAACTATGCCAAGGTTTCTTTTCGCCTCTTCAAATGCCGCCCGCTCATCATATGTGCGCTTGGGGGCGCCGGGGCTAGTCTGCGATGAGGATTCGTGCGCAGGTTCGGAAGTAGGGTGCACGAGTCATCCTAACTGTGGTTGGGTGAATAAAATTATCGGTGAGCCGCAGACCCGTGTATCGCAGTGCCCGCGTCAAGAAATGAGGCTAAATCAGGTAATCCTCGCTGCGGCGCACACGCCAATCACGGCGCGCCTCCATATAAGAACGCGACTGACGCGACCACACCAACGCCAACGCCACCACGCACACCAGCATGTACGGACCCGCAATATACACCGGCGTGTACAGCGGCGAAGCGCTACTGAGCAGCAGCTCAACATCCTGGCTCGGCGCACCATTCAACGTGCCCAGAAGAGCCGCCACAGTCAGCATAATCAGTAAAGAAGCCAAAACGCCCAACGCCAATGCCACCGACAGCACCAACGCCGCCCACCGGTAACCACGCAGATACGCCACCGTGCAGAAGCCGTGCAGGGTCACATTACCGAACGCGCTGACCATCAGGAAAAGCACCGGATAGTACGCCTGCGCATCCACCAGCGACTGGGCACGCCAGGTCGAAAAATGCGACAAATGGGTAGTCGCATAGGAGACGCCGGTGTACGCAATCAGCGCCAGCCAGCCCACAGCAATAACAAGCAGAACCCAACCCGCCACAGACACGAGAGTGGGGGTGGCGGGCTTCGTAGGATGCGTGGTGTTCGGAGCGGATGGCGGAGAGGACTCGACGGCGGACATAGCTGAATCTTTCGGATATCGGCTGATAGTGTGCGGAAAACGTATGAGCGAGTGTGTGATGTGAGTGTGGGCGGCGGCGCGGCGTTTGTCTACCGCACCGCCTCAAAACTCTAGGCAGAAGTGGACGGATCAACCGTCGCAGAAATACTGTCAGGTAGCAACGGAGAATCTGCCTGATTCGCCATCGCAATTCGCAAGTTGTTGAAGCGGTAAATGGTCAGCAACGATAAACCGACCTCGCTCAACCAGACTAGGCCCAAGACAACAAGTATCAGCAGGGGGTCAAGCCCCATCGAAACTCCAGCCCAGTCGAGCATCAGCAGCAGGAACGTAATCGGTGAAAGCACCAGCCCCACGGCAACATACCCGATCAGGGAGCAGATAGCCCAAACGCTATACACGGAGGCGTCCGTCGAATCATTCGGAGGGCGCATCAGCGGCCACATCTGAACCACCAGGTAAAGCGCCGCCACAAAACCAAAGCAAATCGCCAACGGCTGCGTGTACTGAGAAATAATGAGCCCTTCGACCAGGGTCAAAATACTCAAAATAACCGCGCGGACTAGGAGGTTCTTCTTAAGCTTCTGTTTGCGCTCCTTCACCTCATCAGCGGTGTAAGTACGCAGAAAAGCGGGCAACTGACCCTGCCCCGGGAACGGCGGTAGAGGACCCGTCGGATGCGTACGCACCACAATCGGAGGGTTCGTACCATCCTGAATGATGACGGTAGAAGTCGCCGAAATAACCGGATGCGAACCAGTCACCACCGGCGGCACGTTCAGCGGAACGGACACCTCCGGCGTGGCAGGAGTCGCGTGGCGGATAGGCGCCTGATAGCGAGTCTGCACACTGATATCTTCATCCGGGTGTTCTGCGGATGAAGCAGCATCTGTGTTCAGATGTGTAGCGCCCATGGGTGACCTCCTGACAGGTGCTGGTCGTGTTTCTGTCTCTACCGTATCACGCGGACTTTAAGGGAATCTGAGCAGTAGCTGGGCATCACTGAGAGCGTGTCACACCGCCTCTTATCGCCCCGTCAACACCCCGTCAACGCCCCGTCAGGCATCACCCGGCAGAGGCGCGGATGCGCAGGAAAATCCCCGCCCGTCGGTGCGCGTTAGCTCTGCTCCGCAGCACGCGAAGCCTCAGTGTTCAACTCCTCAGCGTTCGGTGCCTCGGGATTCGGCTCTTCTGGTTTTGGTTCCTCTGCCTTCTGCTCTTCAGCGCCCTGCTGCTCCGATTGTTGCTTCTGCCGCGTCAAACGCAAGCTCCTACGAACCGCCAAACTATAGAACAGCGAGAACAGAACCTCCAACGCAAACGACGCCATGACCGTCAGCAGGCTCACCGTATAGAGCACGCCCACACGGTCCAGCAGCGTCTGCGGGCCCTGCACCGTCACAAGCGCATAGGCAAAGAACGCTGTCATTATGGCCGCCGCGACCCCGGATGCCGCATTCGCCAGCAGCACCAGCTTCACCGAACGGTTCGCCCGGTAAATCATGGCAAGCCACACATGCATCACCAGATAGACCAGCGGCACCGCACCAATCGGGAAAAGCGTGACGCGGATGAAGTAATAAACAGTAATCAGCGAGGGTACGACCAGCAGCAGCACACGCACCAGGTACAGGTTCTTAGCCGGAAGCAGGTAATCACTGGTGACATTCCAGAACTCGTCAGCCTGCTGCTCCAGCTCATCCAACGCTTGCTGCTGCATGAGCTGCGCCTGCGACATATGCTCCTGCGGCACAAGATCTGAAGAGCCCTCCACCGGCGCAAGCTCAGTAGCAGAAACTGGTTCACCCCGCAGCATACGAGCAGAAGAATCAGCCATCTTAGCCCTCAAAAATGCCGCGAGAACGGTCCTTACGCACGCTCTCAGCAGGGAAAATACGACCGCTCATGCTGATGTACACGCCCGGCTCCAGCAGGTTCAGGGCGGCAATAGCGGCACCCAGGTTGAAACCGGCATCCGAACGAGCCATCACGGCGGGCTGCATCGCACCGGTCAGCACCACAACCTTATCGCCCAGGTCGGCGTGCTCCACCAGGTAGCGGGCAGTCTCCGGCATGGTGTCGGTACCGTGAGTGATGAGCACCTGGTCGTTAGTGACAGCGTTCAGCACCTCGGTCAGCTCGGCACGATCCTCATCGGTCATGTCCAGGCTATCCTTGCCAATCAGCGGGCGAATATCAAAACGGATATCGGTAATCACGCGGTCCAGCAGGTCTTTAGCGGCAGGCTCACCAATATCCATGGTGCCCGCCACCGAATAGAACTTATCGATCGTACCGCCAGTGGCAAGAATCGTGATTTCTTCAGGGTTCTTAATAGTGACGCTCACGGGTTTCCTCATCTTTTCGGGTCAACGTACACGAATCAAAAACTGCCAGACCAACCCGGCAGGACACGCCCCACCACACAGAATCAACACGGGATAAAACCCCGCACACGAGGGTGAAGACGCAAAAACCCGCCGACCCCCGCAAAGCGGGAGGCGACGGGTCGGCTAGTGCGCCCTGTGGGGCTCGAACCCACGACCTGCGGATTAAAAGTCCGTAGCTCTACCGACTGAGCTAAAGGCGCTCCTATCCACACAAAACTGAAAGTGTGCAGATAGAAATACTATACACTACCGGCCCCCAAGCCAATGAACGGTACACTGGGAAATCCTATGTCTACACCCACATCATCAACCGGCGCCTCCGGGCGCGCCCGACACCGCACCCACCACCGCCCCGTCCTCTACTCCGCCGAGAAATTTGAACGCCACGAAGGCGGCATGGACCCCGCCGCACGCGAAGAGGCGGCGCACGCCTCCGCACGAATCCTGCTGATACGCGGACGCGGCACCGACGAACAGATGACCGAACGGCTCGTCAGCTTCACCGACGACTACGGTATTGAGACCCTCGCCGAACTCTGGTCGCACGCGAGCGCCCACTCCCTGCCGGGTGCGCTGTGGCGTATGTACTGGCTGCGGGACGTGGTGCATCGTTCGCCGCGCGGGGTAAGCCGCGCTTTTGAGCTGGGCATGGCGGAGGATTACCGTTCGCACGTGGTGGCGGGTGTTCCCGACCCGCCGAGTGCCGACGAGGTGGTCCGCACGATTGATGAGATTCTGGCGGGCCTGTACACCGGCGATATGGATATTGCGATGGAACGTTGCGCCGCGTTTGCGCACGTGGTGGCGTTGGGTATTCGCACCGATTATGCGCGCTCTGCCGGGCAGGATGGTGCGGTTCCGGGCAGCCACGAGGTGAAGCGTGAGGCGGTGGAGCGTCGTGCTCGCCTGCTGCGTCAGGCTCAGCAGATGGAGCAGATTGCGCACGATTTGGAGGCGGTCGCCGCCCAGCTGCGCGCCGTTGAGGCTGGTCAGCAGGCTAACGGGGGTTCCGGGGCTGATTCTGCGCAGGAAAAATCGCAGACCAACCTCGAAGCATTCTAGTCTTCTGCAACGTTTGAGCGCCTAAAAATGCAGGTTCGTGCCGCGAATTGGCACAGGTTCCACTTTGGGCCGCAAAGGCTTGAAAAGCCTGTTTCCGATTGACTCTGCGCAGGGTGCGGGTGGATAATAATTACAAGATGTCGGGTTGCTAATAGGTAGCCCCGGGCTCCAAATCTTTAGCCGCTTCGAGCGGCCTTCCGCCGAGAGGCGCTCCCAACCCGACATCCCTAAACGTTCCGGTGGGGGTTGAGAAATCGACCCCCACCGTTTTTTGTTTAAAACCCTCATGCGCAACCGTGAACAGGTCGGCGCTATAACATTTACTGGTCGTTACAGTAGCGTTTGCAGGTCGGGCGCTCGTGAGATACGCGCGGACTATGCGTACCCGCAGCCCCCAATACTGGTTAGACTGGGAACTATGCTGCACCGACTTTTCCCCCACGCCAACGAATCCCTCGCCTCCCTCGCTGAAATTTCAGCGCAGGTCGGTGAGGCTGCCGCGTTGCTCTCAGAAATGGTCGGCTCCCCCGTCGCGGAGTACCCCGAACTCTTCGAACGCATGCTCACCCACGAGGCGGACTCCACGAACCTGCTGTTCCGCACCCTCACCGAGGTGCGCAGCTCCTTCTCCCCGCCGATTCCGCGTGAAGACCTGTACACGCTGGCACGCAAGCTCACCAACGCCGTTGAGAAGCTTACGAGTGCCGCGCACGTGCTGTCCCTGCACAGCATTGACGGCTTCGCCACGCACATCACCTCAATCCTGGACATTATTCAGCGTCAGGCGGTGCTGACCGCCGCCGTCATCCCCAAACTTGCCGATATTCGCGGCCTCGACAACTACTGGATGGACATGCTGCGTATCTCCCGCCAGGCGCTGCGCACCGCCGAAGAATACGACGCGTACATTGCCGAACGCTACACCCCCGAACGGTACCGCCGCTACGCCACCTTCCTGGCGCAGCTGACCGCTGCCTCCAACGCTATGCGTGATGTGTCTGCCGAGATCGGCCGCATTATCGTTCAGGAATCCTAATGCTTCTGGGTCTTCTAGCCTGCTGCGCCTTCATTGCCGCGGTCTACGTCACCGGTGTGCACGACGCCTCCAACTCCGTTGCTGTTCCGGTGCGTACCCGCGCCCTTGGCGAGCGCTCCGCCCTGTACCTTGCCGCGCTCTTCAACGTGCTCGGTGTAATCGGTGCGTTCCTGCTGCTCGGTGAGTATTCTGCCTCGTGGGTGAGTGCCCCGGAGGGTACCACCGGCCTGAACGGCATCGTTGCGGCGCTGCTCGTCTGCGCTATTTGGGGTGTGCTCACCTGGTTTCTGCGGTTGCCGTCCTCCTCAACTCACGCGCTGGTCGGTGCCCTCGCCGGTGTGAGCTGGTGGACCCAGACGAGGAATGACAGCGCCGTTGAAGGCTTCGGTTCCCTCGCCTTCCTGCCGCATATTTTTGGGGCGACCCTGCTGCCTCTCTTCTACCTGCCGCCGCTCATTTTTCTGCTGTCCTGGCTGATGGTGGTGCCGTTCTACCGGCTGGTGGTCGGCCACAACCCGCGCCTGGTGAATCAGCATGCACGCGAGGTGCTGGCGGTGTCTGCCTCCGCGATTTCGCTACTACACGGCCTGCAGACCGGCTACCTGTACCTGCTGCTGTGGGCGCTGCTGAGCGAACGCATCATGGATCCGGCGCTTATTCAGTCCCTCACCTGGGGCGGGATGCTGCTGGGCACCATCATCATTGCCCTCAGCCTGGGTGCCGGTACGCTGACCGGTGGCCGCCGCATCGGCTACACCTTCGCCTACAAGATGGTGCGCCTGGACCCGTTCCGTGGCGCGGTCGCTCAGGGCACGACCGCGGTGGTGCAGGTGCTCGGCTACTTCCTGCTGCAGGTGCCGTTCTCCTCCTCGCACCTGGCGACTGCATCGGCGCTCGGCGCGGGCGTGAATCAGCGTCTTAACGCGTTGAAGTCCAGGATTGTTCTGCAGATTCTTCTGGTGTGGCTGGTAACCATTCCGGCGTGCTTTGTGCTCGGTGTGCTGGCAATGGTGGCGCTACAGTCCATCAGCTAGTTTTTAGGGGCGGTGCATGCCTGTGCATGCCCACTGTCGCGGGTTAGCCGGGCGGCGGGTTGAGTCTGAACAGTGCACACCTTCATAATGGGTTGAGTTCTTGGGCTGGCACGGGCCCATTCGCCCTCGACTGATTGTGGTTATGTCTTCCCCTACCGTAGCTATTCTGGTCCGCACGAAGGACCGCCCCCGCTTCTTGAGTCGCGCCCTGGAGAACATTGCGCAGCAGACCTTCACCGACTACACGGTCTGCGTGATTAACGACGGAGGCGACGAGCAGGCAACCTGCGCCGTCATTGAGGCTTCCCCGCTGGGTTTGCTGGGTTCTAACGCGCAGGATTCCAGCCGCGTGCAGCTGCTGACCACCGTCGGCGGCAACATGGAGGCGGCATCCAACGCCGGTTTGGCGGCGACCACCTCCGAATACGTGGCGATTCACGATGACGACGACCTGTGGGCACCCGAGTTCCTGGAACGCACCGTCGCGGCGCTAGAAGAGAGCGGCGCGCTCATGTGCACCACCCGCGTTGTGGAGCGGTACGAACGTGAGAACGCCGACGGCGAGTTCGAGGTGTACGAGGAGCGTATTTTCCACGACGGCCTGCCCGGCATGGGTTTGCAGTTCCTCTTCCGCACGAACCGTGCCGTGCCGATTGGTATTCTCTACCGCCGCAGCCTGCACGAGCTGGTCGGTTTTTATGACGAGTCCCTGCCGGTGGTCGGCGACTGGGAGTTCAACATGCGTGCCGCATCCGTTGCGGATATTCTGCTGGTGGATGAGCCGCTGGCGTACTGGTCACTGCGCCCCGACGCGGAGGGTGCCGAGGCGAATAGCGTGAAGCGTCAGGCTGATCATGCCCGCTTCGATTCGCTGGTGCGCGCCCGCGCTATCCGCGAGGATTTGCAGGCGGGTGCCCGACCGGGTGCGTACCTGTATCAGGCGCATTTGGCGGCTGACCTGGAGCGCCGCGTGATTGACGGGCACGATCTGACCCGCGAATCCCTGGACATTCTGCGCTCTATTGAGAGCCGCCTGGAACGTATCGAGGCCCGTCAGCAGGGTATTGAGGAGCGTCTGCGGGTTCTCAAGCACCTGCGCACCCCGGGCCGCGCGTTGCGTTCCTTGGCGAAGCGTTCCCTCAGCCAGCGTTCTCAGGCTCGTCGCGGTACTGAGGATGGTTCTACCGGCGAGAAGGGCGCATAGCCATGACGGAGAACAATCATTCTTCTACAGCACTGCCTATTACTGAAGCACCGCACTTTACTGAAGCACCGCGCGTGCTCGTCATCGGCGATATCGGCCAGCACACCTACCACGTGGGCGACGAAGCCATGACCATTGCGAGCGCGGAGGCACTTTCCGAAGGCGGCGCGGCGGTCACCCTCATGACCCGCGACGTAGGCCATTCAGCGCGCTATATTGGCGCGGCGGTACATCATGAGGCGGGCGTACCCTACGAGTACCTGCCGTTTTTCCTCTTCCCCTGGGCGCCGGCTGAACGCGAGCTGACCCTCGCGGCGCTCGAGTGCGTCCTGGCGCAGCTGCACGCCGACCGGGAGCGCCCCTCCGCTAACGAGCTGGTGGCGTTGCCGCAGGTGCAGGCGCTGCCGGAGGTGCTACATCCGCTGGCGCAGACCGTTGAGCGCATGGTGGAGTTCGCGGACGCTATCGCCACCATGGACGCGGTCGTGGTCTCCGGCGGCGGCAACCTCAACTCCCGCTACGGCTGGCTGCTCTACGAACGCGCCGCCGCGGTGCGTGCCGCCGAGCATGCGGGCGTGCCCGTGTACGTGACCGGCCAGTCCCTGGGCCCGGTGCTCAATCCTGAGGATGCGCAGGTTCTGGAGCGTATGCTGCGCACCGCCCGTTCGGTGACGGTGCGCGAACATTCTTCCCTCGCCTGGTGCCGTGAGCGGGGTATTGACGCGCGCCTGAGCGTGGACGATGCCACCGACTACCTGCCGGCTTCCCCCGCGCGTACCCTGCACTATGCGGAAGGTGTTTCCGCAGGTCAGGCGCTGGATGAGCTGCCCGAACGCTACGTGTGCGTGACCGTCAACGAGTGCACCGAACAGCAGGCGCAGCAGCTCGCGCGTCTGCTCGATAACATGTGGCGCGAGCACGGCTACGCCTCCGTGTTCCTGAGCCATTTTGGCGACCCGCAGAACCCCGAAAGCGGCGATATTCAGACGCACCAGCGCATCGCCGAGCAGCTCAGCCCCTCCACCCCGGCGACCCTGCTGCCGATTCTGCACGCCGACCAGAGCATCACCGTGCACCGGGCGGCGGCGTTCACCCTGACCAGCCGCTACCACCCGGCGGTATTCTCCGCCGCAGCGGGTATTCCCGTGCTCGCCCTCGTGCCGGACGCCTTCACGCAGATGCGCGTGGGCGGTGCCCTGCGTCAGTACGGGCTGGGCGAGTTCACCCTGCCGTTGGGCATGCTCGCCGGTGGCGTTCCCGAGCTGATGGTCACCGCTGCCCTGCGGCATGCGGCGGTGGCATCGGATGCACGCCGCACCGAGCTGCTGGAGGCTCTGCGAGCCGAGCGTGCCTACCTGCTCGCGCAGATTCTTGGCTCTGGGAAATGTGCGGCCCCCGCACCCTTCCCTGCCTCAGAGCAAACCCCGGCTCTCCCCGAGCCGCTGGGTGCGACCGTCCGCGCCGCACGCGATCTCTTTACCGAAACCTCCCTCACCGCTGGGTTTGAGTGGGCAATGTCCGACCGGGCGCACTCCTGGGATGCTGAGCACCGTCGGCAGCTCGAGCGTGCCCGCGCAATCGGCGGCGGGTACAGCGCGCACGGTATTCACGGGGCACACGGCGCCGAAGAAACGCATCCTGTCACCGTTGAGCCTGAGTCATCTTCTGAAGCGCCCGCCGAGACGAAGCCGGGCCTGCTGGCGAAGGTAGCGCGGCGCCTCCGCGGCTAGATTCGCGGCTGAGCCCTTGAGCTAAAGTTTCCGCGCGAAAAACCACCCAAGCCAGAGTGCTATGCGGGGTCCGGGGCGCGGGGTCTCTCACACTTCAACCCAACACTCCCCTACCCCCTTGTGCACCGCATATGCGCCGGTATGATGGTGCCCATGGCACGATTCGCAGACATTCTACGCACTACTGAACAGAACACCCGACAGTTCATCCGTGAGGGTATTCACCGAGTCCGAGCAGACTTCTTTCAGTCTGTGCAGATTGTTGCGGCGTCTATGGGCGCTTGGCTTTTCGCTGAGCGCGTCCTGGGCCACCACGAGCCCATTTTCGCGCCGGTCGCTGCCCTCGTATCCCTCGGCTATGTAAGCGGTGCTAAGCATTCCCGCCGAATCCTTGAGGTTTCCTTCGGCGTGACCCTCGGCATTCTCATTGGCGACCTTCTGCTGATCCTGCTCGGTCACGGTACCTGGCAGGCGGCAGTGGTGCTTTTCTTGACCGTGATTATTGCCCGATTTATTGATAAGGGCATTATTTTTACGATTCAGCTCAGCTTCCAGGCCTGTTTCACGTTGCTGCTGCCCGTACCTGACGATGCGTTCACCCGCAGTTTTGACGGCATTGTCGGTGGCGCCTTCGCGTTCCTCGCCATGTACCTGATGCCGCGCGACCCGCGTAAGAACCCGCGTGCCCGCGCGCAGGCTCTCATGGATGCGTTCGCGAAGGTTTTCCAGCTCTCCTCCGAGGCAATCCGCTACTACGATTACAACAAGGCGTACCAGAGCCTGCTCGATGCGCGCGCCCTGCAGCCGCTCTACGATGCATGCCGCGGTGACCTGATTACCGCGCAGGGCATGAGCGAGCTGTCCTGGAATAGCCGCAAGAGCAAGGGCGAGCTGGCGCGCATGGCGAAGACCCTCGCCGCGGTGGATTTGGCGATTCGTAACGACCGCGTGCTCAACCGCCGCATGGCGTCCACGATTCACCACGTGCAACTGCGCACCGCCGCGCAGCTCTCACTCAGTGACGCGCTGACCGAGCTGTCGCTGGCGGCGCAGAGCCTCGGCTTGGGCATGTCCGCCCCGACGGAGGGCGAACGCGAGCACTACATGATGGAGGCACGCGAGCACATGATTAAGCTTGCCGGCACCCTCGAGCCGCGCACAATGGGTGTGGCGACCTTTGAGGGCGAGTCGCTCGTGCTGATGCTCCGCCTGATTGTGGTGGACTTTATGGAGGCAACCGGTATGTCCCACCAGGATGCCGTGGCGGTTCTGGTGCCTCTGGGTGAGGCGGTCACCAAACATGCACCGCGTACCTCGGCAATCCCGATTGTTGACGCTGACATGGATGACTCCATGGTGGTTGATGACGTGACCGATAGCGCGGTGAACACCCACCGCACGAACAAGCTCAACACCCGCTCGATCAACATCATGTTGCACGAGAACGAGGAGGAGAGCCGCTCCTCCTAGCGGGGTTCTAGCGGGGCTCTAGTGGGGTCAGTGGCAACCATCAAGATACAGCGGAGGGGCTCCCGGCCGGCATTCACGCCAGCCGGGAGCCCCCTCCTCCGCTATCTCTATGCTGTTAATGCGCGGGCGGCTACTTCTGCGGGAAGAGCAGCGCGAGTGCCTCACCCAGGGTGGTTACCTCACGCACGGTCACGCCCTCGGGCACGTCCCCCACACCGGTCGGGGAGGCGGGCACCAGCACGTGCGTGAAGCCCAGGCGGCCCACCTCCGCAATGCGCTGGCGGATGCCCGGCACGGCGCGCACTTCACCGGCCAGGCCGACCTCGCCGAAGACCGCGAGCTTGCGCGGTAGCGGCTTATTTTGCGCCGCCGAGGCAAGGGCCATGACGCACGCCAGGTCAGCGGCGGGCTCGGCAATTTTTGCCCCGCCCACCGTGGAGACGTAGCAGTCGAGCTTGCCCACGTTCAGCCCGGCGCGGCGCTGCAGCACCGCCAACAGCATCTGAATACGCGCCGAATCCAGGCCCGAAACGGTACGGCGCGGGGCGGGTGCCACCGCCTGATCCAGTAGCGCCTGTACCTCCGCGAGCAGGGGTCGGCGGCCCTCCATCGTGACGGTCACGCAGGTGCCCGCCACCGGGTGCGGGGTACTGGAGACGAACATGCCGGAGGGGTCCAGCACCGGTGCGATGCCGTCCTCGTGCATGTCGAAGCAGCCCACCTCGTCGGTGGGTCCGAAGCGGTTCTTAATCGCGCGTAGCATGCGGATATTCGAGTGCTTATCGCCCTCGAACTGGCAGACCACGTCCACCAGGTGCTCAAGCAGGCGCGGGCCCGCGATGGTGCCTTCCTTAGTCACGTGACCCACGAGCAGGGTGCACATATTGCGTTCCTTAGCCGCGGCAATCACGGAGGCGGCAACCTCACGCACCTGGGTCACACCGCCGGCGCTACCCTCAACTTCCGCGGAGGCGAGGGTCTGCACCGAGTCGATGACCAGCAGGGAGGGGTTGACCTGCTCAATATGCGCTAGGGCGGTGCCGAGGTCAGTTTCGCTGGTCAGGTAGAGGGTTTCCGCGATGGCGCCGATGCGGTCGGCACGGAGTTTAACCTGCGCGGCGGATTCCTCGCCGGTAATGTACAGCACCGGGCGCGGCGGCTGGGGTGCGCTATTCTGCGCCGGGTTGTTCTGCGCGCCCTTCTCCCCCGCGATTCCGGCGGTGCCGCGCGCAAAGGTGGCGGCAACATCCAGCAGCAGGGTGGACTTACCCACGCCGGGTTCGCCCGCCATGAGGATGACCGCGCCGGGTACGAGTCCGCCGCCGAGCACGCGGTCAAATTCGGGGTTTCCGGTGCTCATGTAGGCGGCTACGCGCGAGTCGACTTCTGCGATGGGCTGGGCGGGTTTCTGCACGCTGGATGCGGCGCGGGTACGCGCGCGGGTGCCCCCGGCGGCTTCTTCAACGGTGCCCCAGGTTTGGCATTCGCCGCAGCGGCCTACCCATTTGGCGGTGGTCCAGCCGCATTCGGTGCAGCGGTAGGCGGGTGCGGTTTTGGTGTTTTTCGTGCGCGCGGTCATGGGTCTATTTTAGGGTCTGGGGCGATATGGCGCGCGGTGTTTGGTCACGGCGAAATGGGGTGCCACAGAACGCATTTTTACTCTTAAACGCAGATAGTTTAGCCCGGTGCACTCCCGTATAAATATCGAGAATATCCGTTCGTTTTTGAGGCACTTTAGCCCGCCGTTCCGCCCCTGACCTGGCTCAATAACCACCCTTACGGGTACAATGGTTTTCGTGCAGATGAATTATAGTGACCTATTGCTTAAAACTATCGCCCGAATCGCCCCCGGCACCGAGCTCCGCGAGGGCCTGGAACGCATCATGCGTGGCCGTACGGGCGCACTCATCGTACTCGGATCCGACCGCACCGTATCCTCCCTGTCGTCGGGCGGTTTCAATATCGACACTGAGTTCTCGGCAACCCGCCTGCGCGAGCTGGCGAAGATGGATGGCGCTATCATCTGCGACCGCGACGCCACCCGCCTGTTGCACGCCGGCGTGCAGCTCATGCCGGACGCCTCCATTGAAACGAACGAGTCCGGCACCCGCCATCGCACCGCCGAGCGCACCGCAATTCAGACCGGTTTCCCGGTGATTTCGGTGAGTGCATCGATGTCCGTGATTTCGGTGTACGTTGACGGCACCCGCTACATGGTTGAGGACAGCCAGTACCTGATGGCTCGCGCAAACCAGGCGATTCAGACCCTTGAAAGCTACAAGAAGCGTCTGCGTTCGGTGCTCTCCAACCTGTCTGCCCAGGAGATTGAATCGAACGTTTCCCTGAGCGACGTGGCGATGACCCTGCAGCGCATGGAGATGGTGAACCGCATTATCCGCGAGGTCAGCCACTACGTGCTGGAGCTCGGCGTGCACGGCCGCCTGATTGCCCTGCAGCTGGAGGAGCTGCGCGCCCCCGAGATGACCGCCAGCGACCTGATTCTGCGCGACTACCTGCCCGAGGTGAACGACGAGCTGATTACCGCCGGCGTTGAGGCTCTGCAGAACCTGGACGATATGGACATCGTGGATCTGCGCACGATTGCCCGCACTGTCGGCTTTGGTGAGAACCCCGACCTGGAGCTACCCCTGCAGCCTCGCGGTTTCCGCCTGCTTGCCGGCATTCCGAGCATCCCGAACGCTATTTCTGAGCGTCTGGTGGAGCGCTTTGGTAGCCTGCAGGCTCTCATGGCGGCGTCCCTTGAGGACCTGCGCGCCGTGGACGGTGTGGGTGAGGCTCGTGCCCGCACGGTGCGTGAGCAGCTCTCCCGCATGGCGGAGAGCAGCCTGGAGAAATATCTCTAAGTCAGCGGCGCGTAATCCCCCCCCCCCGGAGAATATTTTTGCGCTATGATGCAGTGACAGCGGAGTTTTCTCCGCACCTTGACACCCCAAGGAGGTCACAATGTCGTACTCACGAGCTAAGTATCCGTCGGCCAAGCACCCCGTCCCGTTCTTCGTGTGGGCGTCCCCCATTCTGTTCCTAATTTACCTGCCGCTGCTGTGGTTCAAGGTCATCCCCAATTCCTTTGAGGTGACCGACCTGTCCACCCTGCTTTTGGCGGCACTACAGTGGACCGCATTCGGAAGCCTGCTCGGGTACCTGGGTGAGCGCCGCTTCGCCAAGCCGCGCGCCTCCAAATAGCGCCACGCAATAGACCTATACAAAAAGCCCCCGCACCGGAGAATATCTGAACTGCCTCCCGTTTCTTGGACAACAAAAT
>NZ_KZ627127.1:0-1408 GCF_001811075.1 Rothia sp. HMSC069C03 | reverse complement strand
AGTAGCGTCCCGCATAGTGGTGTAACCGTGGGTGGTCGGCCCGTTTGATATGGGTGCGGTCACCGTGTGATCCTTCGAGAAAGCTCTCTACTTCTGACTCGAAACGATTTGGAGGCACAACGATGACCGCTCCTCATATTATCGACCCTGCTGGCCTGCTTGGCGAGGCGTTATCCCAGGCGTCCCCAGATTTGATGCGTTCCCTGCTCCAGCACGTGATTAACGCGTTGCTCTCAGCGGACGCTGACACCGTGTGCGGGGCCCAGTGGGGCCAACAAGACCCGCAGCGCCAGGCCCAGCGCAATGGGTATCGCCACCGGCCCCTGGATACCAGGGTCGGCACCATTGACGTGGCGATCCCCAAGCTACGCTCAGGCACCTACTTTCCAGAGTGGCTGTTGCAGCGCCGCAAACGCTCCGAAAACGCCTTGATCACAGTGGTCGCTGACTGCTACCTAGCAGGAGTGTCTACACGCCGCATGGACAAGCTCGTCAAAACCCTGGGGATCACAGGACTATCGAAGTCCCAGGTCTCACGTATGGCAGCCGACCTGGACGAACACGTGGACGAGTTCCGCCATCGCCCCCTCGACGACGCTGGGCCTTTCACGTTCGTCGCCGCTGACGCACTGACCATGAAGGTGCGCGAAGGAGGACGCGTCGTCTCGTGCGCGGTTCTGGTTGCCACTGGAGTCAACAATGACGGACATCGCGAAGTACTGGGGGTGCGCGTATCTACCAGCGAGACCGGCCCGGCGTGGAACGAGTTCTTCGCCGACCTGGTCGCCCGAGGCCTGACCGGCGTGCGCCTGGTGACCAGTGACGCCCATCTGGGCCTGGTTGAAGCCATCGCAGCGAACCTGCCCGGAGCCACTTGGCAACGATGCCGCACCCACTACGCCGCTAATCTCATGTCGGTGACCCCCAAAGCACTATGGCCCGCCGTCAAAGCGATGCTGCACTCGGTGTACGACCAACCCGACGCAGCATCGGTCAACGCACAATACGACCGGCTCTTGGACTACGTGAACGACAAGCTCCCCGCCGTGTGTGATCACCTCGATCAAGCCAGGGCAGACGTCCTCGCGTTCGCCTCCTTCCCCACCGGGGTATGGACCCAGATCTGGTCCAACAACCCCAATGAACGCCTCAACCGCGAAATCCGCCGACGCACCGACACCGTGGGGATCTTCCCCAACCGCCAGGCCATCATCCGCCTGGTCGGAGCCGTCCTCGCCGAACAAAACGACGAATGGGCCGAAGGCCGACGCTACCTCAGCCTCGACATCCTCACCAAATCACGACTCACACCACAACCCACCGGGCAGGAGGACACCCCACTCCAACTCAGCGCATAACCCAACCCGAAGGACACAAAACGATTACACCACTCCACAGTACTTGACCT
>NZ_KZ627126.1:0-1540 GCF_001811075.1 Rothia sp. HMSC069C03 | reverse complement strand
TGGACAGCCCCCACCCGGGTCGACCTTCCTACACTACCGACGGACAATGGACCAATCAGCACATCGGGATTCAACGTCTACCGGATGACCTTTACCGGCCCGCTCACCAATAAGGTTGTTGAAGAAAAGTCATCTGCAACCTGGCCCGGCACCAAAATAGCGCTGCGATTCTCGTCACGAATCAGGCCGCGCAGTAGCAACAGCTACTTCTACGGCGGCTACGTTTTCAGCGCCACCCTGGATAACGGGTACAGCTTCGAGGATAAAACTCTCATCCAGCGCTCCAAGTTTGCTGCGTAATCTCAGCCCCTGTCGCTCAGCGCGACAGGGGCTTTCTTTCTGACCGCCCGCCGTCCTTGCAACCGCCACCATCCCCACTTACGCAGCTTCTCACGAAATTTATAGTTTGGACTCAAACAACAGCGGTACTTACACCCGTGATAACAGCACGGGGTGCCTAACCAGCCTAACCGTGACAAACTCTGTCAATACCAACGGCGACCCTGCAGGTATCGTTGCAATCTACCCCGAAGGTATGGGCCAAGTTCAGAACGCAGAGATAACGAATCTCCTAGTAACCTGGCACCTACCCACCGGTCTTGTCGACAGCTTTAACATAACTTTAGGCAATTGGACCTACCTCGGCTCCTATTCTGTAGCTGATTCAGTCCTCGACTATCAGCCTGCTGAAAACGGCAACCTGAGCTACACCGTTCCCACCAGCGGTCTTACCGCTTACGAATTTGAGTACAACGGCACCCTCAGCACCACCACTCAGCAGGAAGGGTCACTTACCCCTGATCCCGCCTCTTATTTCACTGCTGAAGCGGTTACTTCTTCCGATAGTTGCCCCGACCCCCAGTCAGGTATTGAAGCAGTTTATGTGACCGAGTACAGCATTGCCACCGACAGCGGTTACAGCGTAGATGGCTTTACTGGACGCGTTCAGGCTCTAACTCTTTCCTAGTATTCCAAAAGTCTCTCCCTAGCCTGCCCCTCCTACCGGAGGGGCGGGCTAGCTGTTTAAATACCCGTTCCCAGTTTCCCGTCTTTTAACAACAGCAATCCTGCCACCCGGCCCCACTTATAAGCACTATCGTATTTATAAAATCAGCACAGTAAAGTACAAATATGCTTCCAAGTAGCTCATACTTACCCCTTGATTCTGGTGATACCGCAGAAAATAAGTAATTTTAAAGTTGCTAGATATCACATCAATACTCTTTAAAATCTAGTTGTTTTTGAACAAAGTCATGCTATATACTTTTTCTTGACTGGGTCATACTCACCAAACTCAAAACATACTTTCCAGGAGACACTCATGCCTACTATCTCTCGCCGCGCCCTTGCTCAGGGCGCAGTCTGGGCGGCACCCACCGTCCTTGCAACCACCGCCATCCCCGCCTACGCAGCATCGCGGCTCTTGTACTACTTTGCACAAAGCCAGACTGGGTCACTCACGTACTACTTCCAGGATAACTGGTACTCCAGCAAGGTACACACTATGACACCCGTCGCCCCGGAACTCGCAGGTTTCTCC
>NZ_KZ627125.1:0-234 GCF_001811075.1 Rothia sp. HMSC069C03 | reverse complement strand
GGGGATGGTGGCGGTTGCAAGGACGGCGGGCGGTCAGAAAGAAAGCCCCTGTCGCGCTGAGCGACAGGGGCTGAGATTACGCAAAGTTGGTGCGCTGGATGAGAGATATGTCCTCGAAGCTTCGCCCGTTATCCAGGGTGGCGCTGAAAACGTAGCCGCCGTAGAAGTAGCTGTTGCTACTGCGCGGCCTGATTCGTGACGAGAATCGCAGCGCTATTTTGGTGCCGGGCCAGG
>NZ_KZ627124.1:0-4116 GCF_001811075.1 Rothia sp. HMSC069C03 | reverse complement strand
AAAAGGGCTAACCAATCCTCTTAACCTTCCAGCACCGGGCAGGAGTCAGTCCGTATACATCGTCTTACGACTTCGCACGGACCTGTGTTTTTGATAAACAGTCGCTTCCCCCTGGTCTCTGCGACCCATACACGCTCCAGGCAGCAAGTGCCCATCACGCTCAAGGTCCCCCTTCTCCCGAAGTTACGGGGGCATTTTGCCGAGTTCCTTAACCATGATTCTCTCGATCGCCTTAGTATTCTCTACCTGATCACCTGTGTCGGTTTAGGGTACGGGCGGCTAAAACCTCACGCCGATGCTTTTCTCGGCAGCATAGGATCACCAAATCCCCCAAAAACGGGGTCCCATCACGTCTCAGGCACACAGCCGGCGCATTTAACAACCGACAACCCTACACGCTTAGACCACGACAACCATCGCGTGGCTTGGCTACCTTCCTGCGTCACACCTGTTAATACGTTTACCTCCAAAGATCGGGTCCCACAACCCACACAACACACAAACAAAAGCCTGCACATCATGCTTCGCATGGTTAGCATCACAATATCAGTATGGGCGGTTTTTCACCGGTACGGGAATATCAACCCGTTATCCATCGACTACGCCTGTCGGCCTCGCCTTAGGCCCCGACTAACCCAGGGCAGATTAACTTGACCCTGGAACCCTTGATCATCCGGCGGATGAGTTTCTCACTCATCTTTCGCTACTCATGCCTGCATTCTCACTCGCATAGCCTCCACCACTGGTTTACACCGCAGCTTCACCGGCTACACGACGCTCCCCTACCCAACAACCAAAAAAGGTCATTGCCACAACTTCGGCGGTGTACTTGAGCCCCGCTACATTATCGGCGCAGAATCACTTGACCAGTGAGCTGTTACGCACTCTTTCAAGGATGGCTGCTTCTAAGCCAACCTCCTGGTTGTCTAAGCAACTCCACATCCTTTCCCACTTAGCACACGCTTAGGGGCCTTAGTTGGTGGTCTGGGCTGTTTCCCTCTCGACAATGAAGCTTATCCCCCACTGTCTCACTGCTACGCTCTCACTTACCGGCATTCGGAGTTTAGCTGACGTCAGTAACCCGTGAAGGCCCATCGGCCATCCAGTAGCTCTACCTCCGGCAAGAAACACGTAACGCTGCACCTAAATGCATTTCGGGGAGAACCAGCTATCACAGAGTTTGATTGGCCTTTCACCCCTATCCACAGCTCATCCCCTCCATTTTCAACTGAAGTGGGTTCGGTCCTCCACGACGTCTTACCGTCGCTTCAACCTGGCCATGGATAGATCACTCCGCTTCGGGTCTAGGTCATGCCACTCAAACGCCCTATTCAGACTCGCTTTCGCTACGGATACCCCACACGGGTTAACCTCGCGACATAACACTAACTCGCAGGCTCATTCTTCAAAAGGCACGCTGTCACCCCAAAAGGCTCCAACGGCTTGTAAGCACACGGTTTCAGGTACTATTTCACTCCCCTCCCGGGGTACTTTTCACCATTCCCTCACGGTACTGATTCACTATCGGTCATTAAGAAGTATTTAGACTTACCAGGTGGTCCTGGCAGATTCACACGAGATTCCACGAGCCCCGTGCTACTCGGGTGGCCACACCACGGACAGAACAATTTCGATTACGGGACTCTCACCCTCTACGGCCGACCATTCCAAGTCGTTCACCTACCATCCTGAACATCATGCCGGCAGCCAGTTAGAACTGCCACTGTGACTCCCACAACCCCCATGATGCAACGCCTAACCGCTATCACACACCACAGGTTTAGTCTCTTCCGCTTTCGCTCGCCACTACTCACAGAATCATTACTTTATTTTCTCTTCCTGCGGGTACTGAGATGTTTCACTTCCCCGCGTTCCCCCCAACCAGCCTATACATTCAGCTGGCGGTAACTCACCATGAAGATGAGCCAGGTTTCCCCATTCGGAAATCCTCGGATCACAGCCCAGTTATCGGCTCCCCGAGGCTTATCGCAGATTCACACGTCCTTCATCGGCTCTTAATGCCAAGGCATCCACCGTGTGCCCTTAATAACTTACACACAATCAAGAAAAATAAGAATCTAAAATCAACAATCAAACCAACACCAAAGCATTGATTCAACGCAAATTCCAGAAGATGCTCGCGTCCACTATATAGTTCTCAAACAACAACCCACAACACAACAACAACACAAACAAAAACATTTGCATCATCACCATACCAGGCAAACAAAGGAACAACACTAATGTGTTACCCCAAAACCCAACAATGCGCCTCATCCAACCCAAAACCAATATTCCACCCATGAGCAAAACCACCCACCCGACACTCGCGGGTAGCATGGCCAACTAAATGTGCTCCTTAGAAAGGAGGTGATCCAGCCGCACCTTCCGGTACGGCTACCTTGTTACGACTTAGTCCCAATCGCCAATCCCACCTTAGACGGCTCCCTCCCAAAAGGGTTAGGCCACCGGCTTTGGGTGTTACCAACTTTCGTGACTTGACGGGCGGTGTGTACAAGGCCCGGGAACGTATTCACCGCAGCGTTGCTGATCTGCGATTACTAGCGACTCCGACTTCATGGGGTCGAGTTGCAGACCCCAATCCGAACTGAGACCGGCTTTTAGGGATTAGCTCCACCTCACAGTATCGCAACCCTCTGTACCGGCCATTGTAGCATGCGTGAAGCCCAAGACATAAGGGGCATGATGATTTGACGTCATCCCCACCTTCCTCCGAGTTGACCCCGGCAGTCTCCTATGAGTCCCCACCATAACGTGCTGGCAACATAGAACGAGGGTTGCGCTCGTTGCGGGACTTAACCCAACATCTCACGACACGAGCTGACGACAACCATGCACCACCTGTATACCAGCCCCGAAGGGAAACACCATCTCTGATGCGGTCCAGTATATGTCAAGCCTTGGTAAGGTTCTTCGCGTTGCATCGAATTAATCCGCATGCTCCGCCGCTTGTGCGGGCCCCCGTCAATTTCTTTGAGTTTTAGCCTTGCGGCCGTACTCCCCAGGCGGGGCACTTAATGCGTTAGCTACGGCGCGGAAAACGTGGAATGTCCCCCACACCTAGTGCCCAACGTTTACGGCATGGACTACCAGGGTATCTAATCCTGTTCGCTCCCCATGCTTTCGCTTCTCAGCGTCAGTTACAGCCCAGAGACCTGCCTTCGCCATCGGTGTTCCTCCTGATATCTGCGCATTCCACCGCTACACCAGGAATTCCAGTCTCCCCTACTGCACTCTAGTCTGCCCGTACCCACTGCAATACACGGAGTTAAGCTCCGGCCTTTCACAGCAGACGCGACAAACCGCCTACAAGCTCTTTACGCCCAATAATTCCGGACAACGCTCGCGCCCTACGTATTACCGCGGCTGCTGGCACGTAGTTAGCCGGCGCTTTCTCTGCAGGTACCGTCAATCTCTCTTCTTCCCTGCTAACAGAGGTTTACAACCCGAAGGCCGTCATCCCTCACGCGGCGTCGCTGCATCAGGCTTGCGCCCATTGTGCAATATTCCCCACTGCTGCCTCCCGTAGGAGTCTGGGCCGTGTCTCAGTCCCAGTGTGGCCGGTCACCCTCTCAGGCCGGCTACCCGTCGTCGCCTTGGTGAGCCGTTACCTCACCAACAAGCTGATAGGCCGTGAGCCCATCTATAACCACTACATAACGCTTTCCACCAACACCCCATGCGGAGATTGGTCGTATCCGGTATTAGACCCAGTTTCCCAGGCTTATCCCAGAGTTAAAGGTAGGTTACTCACGTATTACTCACCCGTTCGCCACTAATCCACCTAGCAAGCTAGGCTTCATCGTTCGACTTGCATGTGTTAAGCACGCCGCCAGCGTTCGTCCTGAGCCAGAATCAAACTCTCCGTTGAAAAAATAGAAAAGCTTGATAATCTGATCTCAAACAGCGAATCACACACGGGGGTGCGTGACTCAAGCTGACTAAATTTGAAACCATTTGATGATTATCAAATATAAATAAATATTTGGTATTAGTTTCAGTTTCCATCACCATAATGGTGATTTTATTGAACAAAGCACACTATTGAGTTCTCAAGCAACACACCGATTCAACACCTCAACTTGCTCTTTCGAG
>NZ_KZ627123.1:0-17164 GCF_001811075.1 Rothia sp. HMSC069C03 | reverse complement strand
GGGGATGGTGGCGGTTGCAAGGACGGCGGGCGCCGCTCAGGCTGCACCCTTGGCTAGGGTACGGTGGGAGATGGAGGAAATCATGAAGCTCCTAATGATAGTGACAAGGTGTCAGTGCAAGTAGACAGTTTAAAAATCATACGTCTAATACTTCACGGTGGACGGTAAAATCTGAGTGAACCCTGACTTGGGTAATTTTCCTTACAAAAATTAATATCTAAAATTTTGGTCAGGTATACATTTTGGGGTTCTAGATTGGGTAAGCATAAACAGTGCCTTTGCCCCGCTCCAAAAAGGTTATTACGTCTAACCTATAGACACCCCAAAGAGCAGCCCCAATAGGTAGGCCGCCAGGGCCGCGCCGTAGCCGATGGCTAGCTGGCGTAGGCCGCGCGTAAACGGCGCTGCCCCCGAGAGCAGACCCACGATACCGCCGGTACCCATCAGTGCGATACTGACCAGAATCAGCGACAGCACCATAGCATATGTCCCGGTTGCCCCAAAAATATAGGGCAAAATCGGGATCAGGGCGCCCGAAGCAAAAAAGGCAAAGCTGGAGGCAGACGCGCCGATGTCTGTACCCAGCGCAGCGTTTTCCTCAGCCTCCTCCTCTAATAACTCGGGGCGGAAGGATAGGGAATTATCGCAGTCGCAATCCAGGTAACCAAATCTTTCCATTGCGCGGTGGTGCGCGGCGTCCGGCTCCATACCGCGAGCCCGATAAATCAGTTCCAGCTCGTTGGCGTCAATATCGAGGTGCTGCGCGACGTCCAGCGTGACCTGGGTGGGGCGGGACGCCTCCAGCATCTCTCGCTGGGACCTCACCGACACGAACTCACCGGCAGCCATCGACAGCGCACCGGCAAGAAGGCCGGCGATACCTGAGAGGAGGACCATTTGGGAGCTTGCCCCCGAAGCGCCAATACTCATAATCAGGGCGGCGTTAGAAACCAGGCCATCGTTGGCGCCAAAGATAGCAGCGCGGAAGTTGCCGGAAAGTTTCTCCCTGCCCGAGGCTGAAAGGGCGCGGACAATTTCCTCGTGAATTGTCTCGTCGGCCGCCATAGCGTCGGTGGCGTGAGGATCGGTGGCGTAATCTGAGCGGCTTTCAGCACGCTGGGCAAGAGCCAGCACAAAAACGGTGCCAAAATTCCTAGCCAAAAACTGCAGAAGACGGGCGTACACCGACGGGCGGGGCTCAGGGTGGGCATGCTCGCCCAAAAGATTGCGCCAGTGCTGCTGATGACGGTGCTCAGCTTCTGCAACCTTGCGCAGAATCTCAGCTTCTCTACCCTCTGAGCGCTCTGCTAGCTGACTGTAAACCTTAGCCTCAGAGATTTCTTCGGCAAGATAGCGGCGCCACTTCTTAATCTGCTCACGCGTTGGCTCTGGTCGGTCGGTGAGAGGGGTGGGAGTAATGTTTTGACTCATGAAGACACCTTTACAGGAAAGCGCCAAAGCATAGAAAAAGGCGAGCTACCTACACTCCGGCTACAACGGGTATCGGCCCGAAGGTCTCGCTCGCCTGGTGAGGCCAGGTGATTTACTGGGCAGTCTGGTGGGGCACTGTTTTATGGTGCCGAGACCGCCAGCATGTCGATAAATCGCTTTGGGTGATGTTCCCGGTGGAAGCTACCCCCATTCGTTCATGAAGTAGACTACCGGAGCTACCGGGAATTCGCAATATAGAAGGAATGGGGCAGAGCTCTAAAAAATTATTGGTTATTTAATTTGGAATGGTTGGGTTTAGCTAATTCAAATTTCTATAGAAACTGTGTGTGTTTGTACTGGTTACATGTCAGTTAGATAAGGCTGAGCTTACCGCCTAAAAAGGTGTATAAGCAGGTCAGTGCAATCTTTCCTTATTTTGATTTATTCAAAATAAGGCTGTTTTTCAGTTCCTGGGGGAGTAGAGTTAAAACCAATATCCGTAGCGAAACCCGAGCTGGTAGAGCTCCAAACTCACAGGATTTTGAAAGGAAACCCACAATGAGCAAGTACGCATCATTTACCGTTCCCGGGATCACCGAAGAAAGTGGCCACCACGTAGCAGACGTTCTGTAGCTTCATCTGCACGCTCTCAATAATCTGCAGTTGATCCTCAAACACGCACACTGGAATGTTGTGGGTCCCTCCTTCATTGGTGTTCACGAGATGCTTGACCCTCAGGTTGATCTGGTCCGTGGCTATGCTGACGAGCTTGCGGAACGTATAGCAACCATGGGTGTAACCCCCAACGGCCTGCCCGGCGACCTGATTGAAAAGCGAACCTGGGAAGAATGCAGCGTAAATCGTGCTGATACTCAGACTCACCTGCGCGCTCTTGATGAGGTCTACAACGGTGTTATTGAAGACCACCGCGCCGCTATCGCAAAAATTGGTGATGTTGACCCCATTGCCGAAGACATCCTCATCGGCCAGACCGCCTGAACTGGAGAAGTTCCAGTGGTTCATCCGTTCGCACATCGATGACGGCCAGGGCAACATCAAGTAAACCTTAGCCTGATTTTACTAAGACAATGGTGCCCCGCCCCTCCATCTGGAGGGGCGGGGCACCATTGTCTTTGCGGTAGTTCTTTGAAATAAAAATTGATTTTTCTCTAAGTAAATTTTCAAATTATTCTTGTGAAGCTTTTGGGTAAAAACCTAACAGCAGGGTGTATTAATAAGGTAGTTTCAGCTTTTAGGTGCTTGTGTGAAAAAATGCAACATGTGCGCGAAACTTGCCTCTGGTTTGCTGATTTTCGAACCGAGGAAAACTCTAGTATGTCTATAAAAATAAGACATTAGTGATTTTTTGAAGGCTCTCTTAAATACGCAATACGGGGTGCTATTCTTTAGATAATTCACAAATCAGCGCTCATAGAGCTGCAATTTTTTGCGGCACTCGCACCGCCGCTTCTTGCAAATAAGTAAACCTTTAATGACTGAATCACATAACGCTACCCGCCGCCGTCTTTCGGCCGGTGCTGCCTGGACGGGCGCACGTGCACATTTACCTGCTCACCGAGCATGTCACGCCAATGCTGCTGGTGACGCTTCT
This sequence comes from Rothia sp. HMSC069C03, assembly GCF_001811075.1. Classification (NCBI taxonomy): domain Bacteria; kingdom Bacillati; phylum Actinomycetota; class Actinomycetes; order Micrococcales; family Micrococcaceae; genus Rothia; species Rothia sp. HMSC069C03. The sequence goes on along the minus strand of NZ_KZ627123.1, from coordinate 14,121 downwards.
CCGCTTCAGCAACCTGTAGAAGGATTTCGCGGTCGGTACTCTCGGCACGGCGACCCAGGTAGCGGTAGACGCGTGCTTCCGATTCTTCATCGGCAAGGTAGCGGCACTAACGCTTAATCTGCGCGGGTGAGGGGGAGATGACGGCGCTATGGCGGGTGGCCTGCGAAGCTTCGGTGGCGGAGTTTTCCGGCTGAAGCTTCTCGGTTTCTTCGCCATGCTCGTGCTGGGCGTACGTGCTCATAGTTCCCTTTCCACGGGTGCCGTGCGTGCAGGGTGAGATCCCTGCGCCTGATGAAGCGTTCATATCTGTGTGCTCTGTCATGAATAGTGCACTACTGTAGAGCACTCTGAACAGAAAATCTAGGACGGCCTAACCCGACAATTATGTTTGCCTCAACGCACTCTAGGGTATCCCGCGGGTGAGGTGAAAGGTCGGGGAAAAGCACCGAAACAGTATAGAAGCCGGGCGGGTGCACCCTCCATAAAGAGAGTGCACCCGCCCGGCTTCGTGACTCTAAAAGCTGGCGCCTATATAACTTGCCGCCATAAGTAGGCTGCAGTTTAGGCGCTACGACTTAGATGGTTGCAGCTTAGATGTTGCCTTCGCCGTTTTCCAGGAATGCGCGGATGAACCACTGGAACTTCTCCAGCTCAGCGGTCTGACCAATCAACAGATCCTCGGTGACGGGGTCGGACTCGCCAGCGAATGCAATCGCCTTGCGGTGAGCCTCAATCACGCGGGTGTAGACATCGTTCAGAGCCTGCAGGTGGTCAGCAACGCGTGCGCGGCCGACGGGGTAGTCCTCGACGGTGCGCTGTGCGACCAGCGCGCCAGCCAGACCGTTGGGGGTTGCGCCCAGGGTTGCCATACGCTCTGCGATGGCGTCGACGAACTCGCGGACGGTGTCGACCTGGGGGTCAATCATTTCGTGAACGGCGATGAAGCCGGGACCGGTCACGTTCCAGTGAGCGTGCTTCAGCAGCAGGTGCAGGTCGTTCAGGTCGTGCAGACGTGCCTGGAGAACCTCGGAAATGCCCTTGCCTTCTTCGAGGGTCAGGCCGGGTGCGGTGTAGTTTGCAAATGCCATGATGGTCTCCTTCATGATGCTGTGATACTTGTGGTTCGGTGGGATTTGTCGCCCCGCCGAATCGTTATTATGAGTAAATCATTTTAAGGAACCGCTGTCAAGGTTATTTTGAGTAATTCGTAATAAATTGTCATCTATGTGTCGCGCCGCACTTAAAAGCCCCTGTTCAAAAGGCGCTGCTCAAACGTGCTAGCCCCGAACGCCCGCGTGGCTCACCGCCCAGGCGCGCACAAAGGGTGGGATGCGCGGAATCTCATCTCGCGCATCCCACCCTTTATGGTGAAGCGTATTCAGTTTTCTACAGAGCTTCCAGCCTTTCAGCCCGCAAACTAGGCGGCTACGCCAGCGCGCGAACCGCCTCCAAGGTCAGCTCCTCATGCTTGAGGCGCGCGGTGCCCAGCTCCGCCGGAACCTCCAGCTCGCCCGGCACAACAATGACGCGCATGCCCGCCGCGGTTGCACTGCGCACGCCCGAAGGGGAATCTTCGAGAGTCACGCACTGGGTCGGGTCAACGCCCAGACGTTCCGCCGCCAAAAGATAGGGCTGCGGGTCCGGCTTGGGGTTGGTGGTCTCATCGTTGCCAATAATTACCGAGAACGTGCCCTCGGGTGCCGCATTCGCGGTGCGGCGAGCCACGGAGGTGGTCGCGTTCGTGACGATGGCGGCCGGAATCTGCGCATCGTGAACCTCCGAGAGGAAACGCTCAATGCCGGGCAGGAACTCGACTCGCTGCTGCGCCAGGGTTTCGTGCACCTTTGCCACCAGTAGGTCATTAATCTCCTCGTCTGGCAGGTTCACGCCGCGCTCGCGTAGGCGATCCAAGGTGAACTGCATGGACAGGCCCAGGCAATCGAGGGTGTCCTGCTCGGTCCAGGTGCCGCCAAATTCTGCGGTGAGAGCAACCTTTGCGGCAGCCCATACGGGTTCGGTGTCGACGAGGGTTCCGTCGTGGTCGAAGAGAATTGCGGCGGGGAAGGTGTTCGTAGTCGTCATGTCATTAAGCCTACCGGTTTATTTCTGGGGTGAGCGTAGGGTAACGTCCCCAATCGTCACCAAAAAATCTGTGCTCGCATTCTGGGGGTTCTTGGCGATAGTGAGTAGCGCATCGGCGACGTCTTCACGGGCAATCGTCGGAATGCCCGGAGTTCGCTCGACACTCGCCATGTCAAACACCTTCACTCCGCCCTTACCGGGATTGTCGGTCAGCCTGCCCGGATGCGCACGCGAAATATGCGGCTGATATTCGGCGACCAGGGCGTCCGCCTTAACCTTGTCGGTGAAAATGCCGCGCATGATGACCTTGCACACCAGGCGCATGGGCAGGGATGCGGTCCGTACCGTATCGCCCACACCGTAGGCGCTCATCAGAACGCAATGCTTCACGCCTGCGCCCGTGACCGCCTCCATGATGAGGGGCAGGCGCTCCTGCATGAACGTGGAGGAGAGAAATTCTCGCACCGTGGCTTTCTGACCCAGGATGCTGACCATCACGTCTTGCCCGGAGGATGCTGCGGCGAGCTGTTCGGCATCATCCAGGGCTCCCGGAACAATAGTGAGATTTTGGTGCGCTCCCAAAAGTGTTAGCGCCTTGTTGGGGTTGCGCACGTAGGTGGTGACCGTGTGCCCCTCCGCTAGGGCTTTGCGGGTGAAGAGGTAACCGGTGCGGCCGGTTGCACCTAGAACCAGTATTTTCATGTGGGTCCCCATTCGTGACTGTGATTGTTGTGGGAGCCCGCAAGCGCCCAGCCTCGCAAGTACCCAGTCCGGTCAGTATAGCAATGCGGTTTTGACCGGGGCTTTTGTTCGGGGCTTTTGTTCGGGTGGCAGGGGGTGTGAGGTGGGGCAAAAAATACGAAAATTTTTTTGCAGGAGGCTTGCGAAACATAATTGAGTGGAGTAGACTCAAGTTATGTAATGCAGGGGCGCATAGGATAAGCCCCTCGAAATACGAAAGGAACGTCATGGACAACAAGTTCACCACCAAGAGTCAAGAAGTCATCTCGGCGGCAAATACTAATGCTCAAACCGCCGGTAACCCCACTATTGAAACCTCGCACATCCTCAAGGCCCTAATGGACCAGCGCGAAGGCGTCGCCGTAGCAGTCCTCAAGGCTGCAGGTCTGGATGTGGACGCTATCTCCGAGGCGGCATCCGCTGAAATCAAGAAGCTGCCGAAGGCATCCGGCGCTTCCGTGCAGAATGCCTCCCTCAGCCGTGCCGCGCTTTCCGCTCTGCAGGCGGCACAGACCCGCGCCCAGGGCTTCGGTGACAGCTACGTCTCCACCGAAATGATTCTGCTCGGCATCGCCAGCGGAACCGATAGCACCGCAACCGCAATGCACAAGATCGGCGCTACCGCAGAGCTCATCGCACAGACCATTCCCAACGTCCGAGGAGACCGCACCGTGGACACCCCCGACCCCGAAGGCACCTTCCAGGCGCTCGAAAAGTACGGCACCGACCTGACCGCCATTGCCCGCGCAGGCAAGCTTGACCCGGTCATCGGCCGTGACTCTGAGATTCGCCGCGTCGTGCAGGTGCTTTCCCGCCGCACCAAGAACAACCCCGTTCTGATTGGTGAGCCCGGCGTCGGTAAGACCGCCGTCGTGGAAGGCCTGGCACAGCGCATGGTTTCTGGCGACGTGCCCGAATCCCTGCGCGGCAAGACCCTCATCAGCCTGGACCTGGGCTCCATGGTCGCAGGCGCAAAGTACCGCGGTGAATTCGAGGAGCGCCTGAAGGCAGTCCTCGAAGAAATCAAGAAATCCGAGGGCCAGATCGTGACCTTCATCGACGAGATTCACACCGTCGTCGGTGCTGGCGCATCCGAAGGCTCCATGGACGCAGGCAACATGCTCAAGCCCATGCTTGCCCGTGGCGAGTTGCGCCTGATCGGTGCAACCACCCTGGATGAGTACCGCGAGAACATCGAGAAGGACCCCGCACTGGAGCGCCGCTTCCAGCAGGTGTACGTGGGCGAGCCCAGCGTAGATGACACCATCGGTATTCTGCGTGGCCTGAAGGAACGCTACGAGGCACACCACAAGGTGCAGATTGCTGACTCCGCGCTGGTTGCCGCAGCAACCCTGTCCAACCGCTACATTCCCTCCCGTCAGCTGCCGGACAAGGCAATTGACCTGATTGACGAGGCAGCATCCCGCCTGCGCATGGAAATTGACTCCGCACCGGAGGAAATCGACCAGCTGCGCCGCGCCGTGGACCGCCTCACCATGGAGGAACTAGCACTTGCCGGCGAAACCGACCCCGCATCCGTGGAGCGTCTGGAAGCGCTGCGCAAGGACATGGCTGACAAGAAGGAACAGCTCGACGCCCTCAACGCTCGTTGGGAGGCCGAGAAGGCTAGCCTGAACCGCGTGGGTGACCTCAAGACTGAGATTGACGAGCTGCGTTCCCGCGCAGAGGTGGCACAGCGTGAAGGCAACCTCGCCGAGGCATCCCGCCTGCTCTACGGCGAAATTCCCGCAAAGCAGGCTGAGCTGGAAGAAGCACAGCGCGCCGAGGACAACGCCAAGAACGAATCCATGGTCTCCGAAGAGGTCACCGCGGACGATATTGCCGAGGTGATTTCCTCCTGGACCGGTATTCCTGCAGGTCGCATGATGCAGGGTGAGTCCGAGAAGCTGCTCGAAATGGAGAAGCGCATCGGCGCCCGCCTGATCGGTCAGGAAGACGCAGTGGTAGCTGTCTCTGACGCTGTCCGCCGCGCCCGTGCCGGCATCTCCGACCCGAACCGCCCGATTGGTTCCTTCCTGTTCCTTGGCCCGACTGGTGTTGGTAAGACCGAGCTGGCTAAGGCACTGGCTGAGTTCCAGTTCGATGACGAGCGTGCCCTGGTACGCATCGACATGAGTGAATACTCTGAGAAGCACACCGTTTCTCGCCTGGTCGGTGCCCCTCCCGGATACGTTGGCCACGAAGAGGGCGGTCAGCTGACCGAGGCTGTACGCCGTCGCCCCTACTCGGTGGTCCTGCTCGACGAGGTTGAGAAGGCACACCCCGAGGTCTTCGACATCCTGCTGCAGGTACTCGATGACGGCCGCCTGACCGACGGCCAGGGCCGCACCGTGGACTTCCGCAACGTCATCCTGATCCTGACCTCGAACCTCGGTTCGCAGTACCTGGTCAACCAGGACCTGCCCTTCGAGGAGCGTTCCGAGAAGGCACTGGAGGTTGTGCACCAGGCATTCCGCCCCGAGTTCCTCAACCGACTGGACGACATCATCATGTTCCAGCCCCTGTCGGCTGAGAATCTGGGCCAGATTGTGGGCCTGCAGATCAAGAGCATGGCTAAGCGTCTGGAGGACCGCCGCCTCACCCTGAACGTCACCCCCGCCGCTCTGGAGTGGCTGGGTAAGACCGGCTACGACCCGGCATTCGGTGCCCGCCCGCTGCGCCGCCTGGTACAGCGCGAGATTGGCGACCGCCTGGCTCGAGGCATCCTCTCCGGTGCAATCCACGACGGCGACACCGTGACCGTGGACGTGAACCCGGACATTGCCAGCGACGGCCTGTCGGTGACCTCCGAGCGTGAGCAGAAAGCTGAGAACTAAGCTCAACCGGTTGGCTGGGCGGACTTAGCCTGTGGCTGAGTTTGCACATTCGAAATCATAAGAAATAGGCGGTGGGGTACCCTCGAAAGGGGGTGCCCCACAGCCGTTTAACGCGTTAGAACCGCGCTGAACCGCACTAGTACACAGAGCATTGAGGAGAAGAATGGATCGCTGGACTGACCACCAGAACTTCGCAGCCGCCGGTGAGCAGCGCGAAGAAATCGCCTCCGTGCACCGTGCCGCAATCCGCTCGATTCAGCGCGTTGTCTCTGAGAACGCCACCCCGCACGACGAAGAATACGCCTTCGCGGGTATTGCCAAGCTGCTCAAGGCCGGTAAGGTTCTCGTGCTCACCGGCGCTGGAGTGAGCACCGAATCCGGCATCCCTGACTACCGCGGACCGGGCGGCTCCCTGCACGACCACCGCCCCATGACCTACCAGGAATTCCGTTACGATGACGTAGCCCGCCAACGCTACTGGGCGCGCTCCTACGTGGGTTGGCGCCGCATGCGCCGTGCCGAACCGAACCGCGCCCACTATGCGCTCGCCGAGCTGGAGCAGCTGGGCGCCGTGAGCGGCGTGATTACGCAGAACGTGGATGGGCTGCACGCCCGCGCTGGAAGCTCCCGCCTGCTGGCGCTGCACGGCGACCTCTCTCGTATTGTGTGCCTGGAATGCGGGCAGGACGAGAGCCGCGAAAGCCTGGATACACGCCTGGATGCGGCGAACCCCGGCTACCTGGCGCGCCTTGAAGACGAAGAGTTGCGCGTGAACCCTGACGGTGACGTGGAGCTGGATGACCGCTATATCCTCGATTTTCAGATGGTGCCCTGCCTCGGCTGCGGTTCGACCCGCCTCAAGCCGGATGTGGTGTACTTTGGCGAGTCCGTGCCCGCCGAACGTAAGGCACGTAAGGACGCCATGCTCGCTGAATGTTCGGCGCTACTGGTGGTGGGCTCCTCGGTGGCGGTTATGAGTAGCTACAAAATTGTGCTGGAGGCTCTGCGCGCCGGCAAGCCGGTCGCTGTGATTAACGGCGGTCCGGGTCGTGCGGACGCGAAAGCAACCTACCTGTGGCGCAGCGGCGTGGGTGAGGCGCTGGAACTCATGCTCGACGCTGTTGACGTTTAAGGTTGCCAGAGTCGTTGCAGGGGTCTAGGCGACGCTGTTCCCCCAGTGAATGCTGTTTCCCCAGCGAATGTTGTTTCTCTGGCGAATTTTGCCGCGCATGCACTGCCCCAAAGTTAAGTGCACGAAAGTGCTATTTTGTGTTGCAAGTCATTGCAAATAGCCCCTGGACAGGCGGATATACCCAGAATGCGGGGATAAAATGATGGGATGGACATTCGACACACTATCACTCGCTTCGGTGCCACCGCCCTGATCGGTTGCGGTCTGGCGGTCACCGCAATTCCCGCAACTTTCGCTCAGAACGGTGAAGAGTCCGTCACCTACGTCTATTCCGACAAGGCAACCTCCCACATTTCTGAGGTATGGTACAAGGGCGAAACCCTGAAGATTACCGGCGAAGGTTTCCTGACCCAGGACGGCACTTCCGGCTCCACCATCGCTATCAAGCTGAACAAGGGCACCGTCAAGATTGACGGCAAGGACTACCTGGAAGTTCAGGCTGACGAGAAGGGCAACTTCTCCGTTTCCATTCCCTGGCAGGACGACCTGGAGGAGCGTATCTCCGTGGACGTCTACCTGCTCTCCGGTTCCCTGAGGGACAATGACACCGCTCGCGGCGGCAAGACAGCCACCGTGAAGATTGCGGCTCGCTCCGTTCAGGAAGCAACCCCCTCCGCTACCGCATCTGCGAGCGCTCCGGCAACCGCTTCTGTGGTGGCTACCCCCTCCGCGTCTGTGGCGCCTTCCGCATCTGCTATCCCCTCGGCTTCCGCGACTGCTTCGGCTACCGCCGCTGATGAGGTTGTTGCCTCCGTGGATGCAGAGATTAAGAACCGCGCCGATGAGAAGGCTTCCGCATCGGTGAGCCCTTCGGCTACCGCACCGGCTTCGGCTTCTGTGGTGGCTACCCCCTCCGCTTCGGCAACTTCTTCTGCGAGCGCATCGGCATCTGCTACCGAGTCGGCTGCTGCTGATCAGAACGCAGCCGTTGCGAACAAGGCGAAGGATCAGCTGGGTGATTCCACCTCCGCTACCGAGCAGGTGACCGCTTCGGCTGAGAGCACTCGCTTCGCGAACTGTGCAGAGGTTGCGGCCGCTGGCCTGGCGCCCATGCATAAGAGCCACCCGGACTTCCGCAAGAAGTTCGATAACGACGGTAACGGCCTGGGCTGCGAGGTCATTAACAGCGAGGTGACCGACGGTTCCTCCTCCAACGGCTCCTCGGGTTCTTCGTCCCGCAACTCTGGCGGTCTGGATAACCTGGGCGGCGACTCCTCCCCTTCGAGCAGCTACACTTCGAGCCGTGCTCAGCGCTCTTCCCTGGCTAACACCGGTGCTTCTAACGCCTTCACCGTTGCTGGTATGGGTCTGGTAGCTCTGGGCCTGGGTGTTGCTGGCGTGTCTGCTGTGCGCAACCGCAAGAACTCCTAAAACTATTGCCGCCGCCCGGTGGTGAGTGAGGGTCCCTTCCCCTGAATGCTTTTGAGTGTTCGGGTGGAGGGGATTTTCGCGTTTAACGGGGTGGTTTTTGCTGTTGGGTTGTGCTGATGGGATGGGGTATGTACTTGCTAGTTTCTTCAATGTGGGGTTGAGAGTTTGGGTGTGCACGGCAGTGTAAAAGGCTTATATAGTTCAATCATGCCTTCAAGAAACCTTCAAGAAAAATATGTTTTGTGAGTTAGGTCATAATAAATTGACGTCTTGGGTGCCGGTATCCTAAGCTTCGCTCGTTAGAATGGGGGGCATGAACATTCGAAACAATATTGCACGCATCGGCGCCACCGCACTCATCGGCTGTGGCCTCGTTGCTACTTCCGTCCCCGCAACCTTCGCTGTTGAAGGCGCACCTCAGGTTGTCCACACCTACGCAGACTCTGCACAGTTTATCGCCCCCGACGTATGGGTTGAGGGTCAGGATCTGAACATTGGCGGCGAGGGCTTCAAGACCGCTGACGGCACCTCCGGTTCCGTTCTGGCACTGAAGCTGAACAAGGGTGCAGTTAAGATTAACGGCCAGGACTACCTGGAAATCCACGCTGACGAGGCTGGCAACTTCTCCGTTGCCATCCCCTGGCAGGCAGAGCTGCACGGCAGCGTTTCCGTTGACATTTACCTGCTGTCCGGTTCCTTGAAGGACGGCGACGTTCCCCGCGGCGGTAAGGCAGCTACCGTGACCATTAAGGTCGCAGAGCAGCCCGCTCCGGCACCTAGCGAAGAGTCCACCCCTGCTCCCTCTGAGGATCCGACCCCGGCTCCTTCCCAGGATCCGACCCCCGCTCCCTCTGAGGATTCGACCCCGGCTCCGACCACCGAGGCTCCCAAGCCTGCTGAAGAGACCTCCGCACCCGCAGTTGAGGAAGCTAAGGAAACCAAGCCTGCTGAGGGCCAGAAGCCTGCCGAAGAGCAGAAGTCTGATGAGCAGTCCGCCCCCGCGGCTGACCACATCGAGGGTGATTCCAAGGATTCCTATAGCTTCGTGCTGGGTTCCTCTGGCAATGACAACCTGGGTTCCGGTTCTAACGGTGGTCTGAGCTCCGGCTCGAATGACAACCTGGGTTCCGGTTCCTCGAACGCATCCTCTAAGAGCTCTTCTTCCCTGGCTAAGACCGGTGCATCCGATGCGATGACCGCTGCTGGCCTGGGTCTGATTGCTCTGGGTGCCGGTGGTGCAACCATCGTGGCAACCCGCATGCGCAAGAAAGCATAATAACGCCTAGTCGCTAAGTTTTTAGCTGCTTTTATGGGCTCCCTCCATATCGGAGGGAGCCCATTTTTTGTGCCTTTTGATACCGCAGAAGATACAGAAAACGTAGTGGAGAGAGAAAAAAATAATAGCCTCTAGTGCATTTGACCAGCAGATTTACTAGAGACTTCTAACACTTATCTCTAAGTTAAGGGTAACACAGGGTAAACACAGCATCGCACGAGATTCTAGATACCAAGCAGACAAGGCAACAACGCACAGCCCGAAGCTGAAGAACAGACAGCAAAGAGCACCGCGAACATCACGACACGATATCTGGAGCACCCAATGACTATTCTGACCATGGCGATTGCCGATGCCATAGCCATCGCAGCGCTCTGCACCCTCTACATGGTGCGGCACCGCAACCGCGAACTGATGATTTCCTACGCGGTCATCAACGCCGGCATCTTCACCGTCTCAGTGGCGCTGGTATCCGCCGGATCGAACGCATCCGCTATGGGTATGGGCCTCTTCGGTGTCCTGTCGATTATCCGATTGCGTTCCACCGCCCTGAGCCAGCGCGAAGTCGGCTACTACTTCGTGGCTCTCTCGGTTGGCATGATCGCGGGTGTGAATATCAGCCCGGCGTACATCGCCTTCGGCCTCATGGCTACCCTGGTTGCCCTGATCGCGGTCCTCGACTCGCGCAGCGCCCCGGTCTCTACCGATCAGACTCAGACCGTTACCGCCGATCGTGCGATCAGCGACGAGGAAGAGCTCAAGGCATACCTGAGCGCTCGCCTGGGTTACACCGTCACCTCGGTCAGCGTTACCGAGCTGGATATGGTGAACAACCTGACCCGCGCCACCGTCACCTACCAGCCCAAGGAAACCCCCGAGGGCGGCACCCCCGCGGCAGTGGAGGCGGCAGCGTCACAGATTAGTGCAACCCGCCAGCCGGTAGCACCTACCGCCGAGGCGCACGCCACGCTGGATACCCGGATGATTCCGCTCCAGCGCACCCCGGTAGGCAAATAAGACCAACCGGTATCTAAGCCTCCGATTCACTCCAACCGCACAAACATCTCCGATACCCACGACACGCCGCCTCGGCGCACAGCCCAATACGCGCCGGGCGGCACCCCAGAAGGACGAAGACCCATGACTAACGCAGCCGCAAACATCATCCCCGCAGAGTGGAAGAGCATCAGCCTCGAAGCCATGAACGAGAAGGCCGCCATGCAGACCCGCGTGGACCGCAAGTACATTGTCGACGCAGAAACCGCCGCCAAGGTGCTCTCCACGCTCGACGCAGACGCCTCCGTCATGGAAATCAAGGGTCAGCGCGACTTCGCCTACGACTCGGTCTACTTCGACACCCCGCAGATGCAGAGCTACCACTCGGCAGCCTACAGCCGCCCGGACACCTTCAAGATCCGTACCCGTAGCTACCTGGACTCGGAGCTGACCTTCCTGGAGGTCAAGACCGACGGTGAGCAGGATATGAGCGTCAAGAAGCGTATCCCGTACACCTTCGAGACGCGCGACCAGCTGACCGCGGAAGGTCACGAGTACATCACCGAAGCACTCGGCGATATCCTCGCGGGCCCGGTCGAGAAGCTGGAGGCGGTTCTGACCACCGGCTACCGCCGCACCACGGTCTTCTTGCCGCAGAGCGAGAAGAACCCGGTCGCCTCCCGTATGACGGTGGATACCAACCTGACCTGGACCCCCATGTCCGAGAACATTCTCATGGCGGGCGTGAACTACCGTAACTTCCACGGTAACCTGGTCGGCACCACCTACGGCCTGCCGAACGCGGTCATCATCGAAACCAAGTCCGGCGTGGAGCCCTCCGTAGCAGACCAGCACCTCTGGGATGCGGGCATCACCCCCGCGAAAATCTCCAAGTTTGCAACCGGCATGGCGGCGCTGAACCCGCAGCTGGCAAGCAACAAGTGGGCAGAAACCATCAAGAACTGGATGCACCTGGAACCGGTCAACGGCACCCGCCTCAACCTGGATGACATGACCGAAGAGGACTACCAGAAGCTGCTGACCGAGCGTTTTGCAGCCGCCTAAAACGGCAATCTGGGATGTGCGGGTAGGGTAGCGCACCTACCTTACCCGCACCCGCAGCCCCTCATCTATAAACCCCCGAACCGAACACAATACCGGCTTTATTCGCCCCACACAGGCAATAACGGCTCTCACACATATTCACATTTCACATACGTCTTACCCCTGTGGCGCTGGCTCTACGCAAGTAGTCACCCAAACACAAAGGAAAACCCGTGAAAAAGAGCAATATGATTAAGAGCGCAACCTCCATTACCCTCCTGGCAGCCCTGGCGTTGACCGGTTGCTCGGCAACCTCGACCTCGAACGCCAGTGCTACTGCCACTAGCGCGACCAGCACCTCCGCTTCGAGCACTTCGGACACCACCTCGAAGGTGGCAGACTCCTTCTCTACCGACGTGAAGAGCGGCGCGAAGCTCGCAGAGGACACCCACTACTCCGCGAAAGACGTCACCTGGGACTCCTCCAGCGAAGTTACTATCAATCTTTCGAACCCGACCGCGACCGACGGCGTGACCGTCAGCGACGGCGTCATCACCATCACCAAGGCGGGCAACTACAAGCTCACCGGCACCTACGAGGGTCAGATCAAGGTTGAGGCTACCAGCGGCGATATGGTCCGCCTGATCCTGAACAACGCGACCATCACCAACTCCACCGGCGCGGCAATCAACGTGGTTGAGGCGGACGAGGTCGTTATCTACACCGCCTCGGGTACCACCAGCACCGTCTCTGACGGCTCCTCCTACTCGGATACCGCCAGCGGTAGCCCCGACGCAGCTATCTACTCGAAGAGTGACCTGACCCTGGCGGGCGAGGGTACACTGAAGGTTGAGGGCAAGTACGAAGAGGGTATCCACACCTCTGACGGCCTGGTCATTGCCTCCGGCACCCTGGAAGTGAACGCGGCAAACACCGGCATCAAGGGTAAGGACTACGTCGATATCCTGGACGGCACCATCACCGTAACCGCAAGCCAGGACGGCATCAAGGCAACCAATGACACCGACGGCAACCGCGGCTGGGTACGCCTGAGCGGCGGTACCGTGAACATCTCCGCAGGTGATGACGGTTTCAAGGCTGAGCGCGTGCTTGAAATCTCCGGCGGTACCCTGAACATTACCCAGGCGAACGAGGGTATTGAGGCGCAGTACATCAACATTCTGGACGGCACCGTGAACGTGACCAGCTCCGATGACGGTATCAACGCCTCGTACAGCACTACGACTACCACCGACTCGACTACTGCAACCTCGACTAATCAGAGCGCGCAGAATCGCCAGAACTCTGCACCCCAGGTGCCCAGCGGTAGCGCAGGTCAGGCCTCGGCAGGTGGTCAGGCTCCCTCCGGTACCATGGGCCAACCCCAGGCTGGTGGCGGCATGGGTGGTGGCGGCACCTTCGAGGTGGTCGACGCAACCATCAACATCTCCGGCGGTACCGTCACTGTGAACGCGAACGGCGACGGCATCGATTCCAACGGTACGGCAACCCTCTCCGGTGGCACCCTAATCGTGAACGGCCCTTTTACCGGTGGTAACGCCTCCCTGGACACCAACGGCGACCTGCTGCTCAACGGCACGACCGTGACCGCGGCTAACTCCGGTGACATGTTCGAGGCGCCCTCGACCAACTCCACCAGCGGCTACGTGAAGATTAGCAACGTATCGAACCTGAGCTCCGGCACCACCGTACAGGTGACCGACTCCTCCGGTAACGTGGTGGCGAATTACAAGGTGACTAACTCCAGTACCGCACTGATCCTGGTCTCTAGATCCAAGATCACCAAGGGCGAGAGCTGCACTGTGTACACCACCACCGATAGCGTGGATGCCTCCAGTACCACCCTGGCTTCTAACGCCACCTCGCTGGGCTCCTTTACCGCAAGCTAAGCGGCAGGAGCGCCCCTCAAGCCCCGCGCTGGATGTCATGACCGGCACGGTCCCCTCTCTGAACCCGATCTTGTGAGTGAGCCGGAGGCAGAGACCCACGCCCCGCATTGGTTGTAGCGATACGTCCGGTGCGGGGCACTGTGGTGTCTGGGGTAAAAAGCCGCGGGTGCAAAATAAAACGGTTGTTCCGGTGCGAAGAAGTACTCAGATACGCAAAATAGGTGCCGCTGAGCGAGACATTCAGGGCTGAAACAGGGTACTCTATAGTGTAGTAAAGACTGTTGAACGATCCGAGAGCGATGCGCCGCACGTGCTGTTCGCCTCGGACAGGATGAAAGAGGGGGTCACGCCATGGGGCGCGGCCGTCAGAAGGCTAAAGCAACAAGGCAGGCTCGGGAGATGAAGTACTTCAGCCCCGAGACCGACTACAGCGCACTCGAGCGCGAGCTCAGCAGCGCGAAGAAAACGAAGTCCTCCGATTCGTCCCGCCGTCGCTATGACGACGAGGATGACTACTCGGCATACGCAGAAAAGTACGCGTCCTACGAGGATGAGGCATAAAGAATACGCGGAATGATTCGGTGCATATCGACCGAGCGTATTCGACAGATGATGAACCGGCTTGAGACCCCACACGGGGTGCTCAGCCGGTTTTTTCGTGCCTTCGAGTGG
>NZ_KZ627122.1:0-1008 GCF_001811075.1 Rothia sp. HMSC069C03 | reverse complement strand
GGCTTGCCTGGCTCTAGCGACTCTGCAGCGTGGCGGATTTCCTCCATGACTTCTTCGTAGGTCGGGCCGGTGGGACCCGGGCTGTCGGCACTGGTCAGGGTGCGGGTATCGTTGGGAATGCAGCTAGCAGAAGAAGGACTATGTCTGCTTCCACCACGGTCGATAGGAATTCCGTTTTCGTCTACGGTCATGTTTGTATATCCAACATGCCCTACTCGTCCGTCTAGCGTGGTGCAGAAGAAATTGTTGGGGTTGTCTTTATAAGATGTAACATAAAATCCCTCGCGCCGTTTTGTCGTATCTGTTTCGGGGGCAGGCGTTACTGGCTGGTTTGTAACGGAATCAATATCTGAAGCGCTTCCTGTTCTTTCCGTATTTTCATTTCCAACCATTTCTTTAGGAGGAATTTTCTCTTGGCATATGCTAGCAGTATTATTTGATGAACATTCACTCGTTTTTACATCTGCAAATGAGGGGAGAATACTAAGTTGAAATATTTGTATGCTTACAAAAGGGAGGAAGAGAATTTTATGCCACTGCTTCATTTTAATCTTCAACCTTTACATACCCAATAAGCTCCCATTTTTGACCGTTGTGCTTTAGCTCAATTTTATAAGTGTCGTTAGTTTTATCTTCATTGGTCCAAGAGCGCCAACTACCATCAGCCGCGACATAAATCTCCTTTTCCCAGACATGGTAAGCCTTCCAAAAATAAGTCTCCCCGTCCTCAGACCACGGCGCGCCATCAGCAGTCAAGCTTTCAATACCATCAATCACCCAACCACCATGCTGGTAAAGCCTCTCGACACCCTCATAAGCCTCCAACTCGCTCTTAAAAGTCGGCGACACAAACTGACGAGCCATCGAATAATCACCAGTCTGCACGCCATAATTACCCCATTTGACCCAAGCGTCCAAAGTCTTACGCATACCTTCAACAGACTTCTCACGGTACCCGTCTTCAGGCTCAGCAGGCTTGGGCACATTCTGCGCCGGACCGTACTTATC
>NZ_KZ627121.1:11435-84951 GCF_001811075.1 Rothia sp. HMSC069C03 | reverse complement strand
CCCACGGTTACACCACTATGCGGGACGCTACTGAAAGGGATGCCAATGGGACCACCAAAAAGGGGGTATTGCAGATTGAAAAGGTCAAAATTGTGCGCTATGTATCCGCCTGCGCCCTTCAGTGAATAGGGCTCTGCCGTGTGTCCGGTGGCTACAGCAATCGGTGCACACAGGAAGACAACAAATAGAATGGATGCCCAGTAGCCGGGGAAAATTCTTAGGGCGCGACGCTTAACATAGCCGGAGATAGTACCCCGTTGCGCGCTATGAGCAATCAGGAATCCTGAGATACAAAAGAACATGTTCACAGCCCATTCACCCAAAGTACCGATACGTTCGGGAACAGGAACTCCGAGAATTCCAGCGTTAAAACCGACAAGAGGGGCAGCATGGGCCACGATAACTAACGAGGCCAATGAGAGGCGAAGAAAGTTCAGCGAATTCGTTTCGCCCAGAATGGCATCGTAGAGGGAACGCGGAGTGGATTTTGCCGCGGACAGAGTGGCAGAATTTTTCGTATGTGATGTGAGTGACATATTTCCTCTATAGTTGAGTTCAATATGCCCCTAGAGTAACCTCAATTTCCCAACCTTAGTACGTCCATTTGCTTATTTTTGCAAAATTGTAGCCAACGCCTCATCTGCAAGGGTGGGTGAGAGCGCATCCAGCCAGTGCACGCGCGGGTCCGCACGGAACCAGGTCAGCTGGCGGCGCGCAAACTGGCGGGTAGCGATCGTCGTATCCTCAATCGCCTGCTCCACGCTGTAGTCCGCGTCCTCAAGGGCGCGAGCGAACTGTGCGTAACCAATCGCGCGGGAAGCGGTCTTCCCCTCCTGCAGCCCCTGCGTATTCAGGATACGAATCTCATCGAGCAGACCCTGCTCGTGCATCAGCTCCACGCGGCGGTGCAGACGTTCGTGCAGCAGGGCACGATCCATATCCAGACCAATCTGAATACTCTCCGTCATGTACTCGCGCACCGGCATGAACGCCGAGAATGGGCGGCCCGTCACCTCGAACACCTCCAGGGCTCGAATAATGCGGCGCTCATCCTTCACCCGCGCAGCCGACTCCGGGTCGACCTCCGCCAGGCGGGCGTGCAGAACACCGATACCCTCGGTACGTGCCCGCTCCTCCAGGCGCTCACGCACCCGCGCATCCGTGCCGGGGAACTCCAACTTATCCAGGGCGGCACGCACATACAGGCCGGAACCACCCACCAGAATCGGGTAGCGGCCACGGGCACGAATCTGCTCAATTAGCTCACGGCTACGCTCCTGAAACTCCGCCACAGACGCCTCATCCCGCACATCCATAATGTCCAGCAGGTGGTGCGGAACGCCGCGCATCTCCTCCGCTGTGACCTTCGCGGTACCAATATCCATACCCCGGTAGAACTGCATAGAGTCAGCGTTAATGCACTCACCGTTCAGGCGCAGAGCCAGCTCAATAGCGAGAGCGCTCTTACCGGTACCGGTCGGGCCCACAATAGCGATAACGGGCAGAGTTTCGGAGATAGTCATGCGCCCCATTCTACCGGTTCCCTCACCCCCCCCACTTGCGGTGGCGGCAAGAGCCCGAAGAACAGGGCGCATGATTCGTTATAGGTTTTAGGGGCGCAGACCGATGGTCGGCATGCCCAGGCCCACCGGCGCACCGGACACCTGGGTGGTACCAGTGCCACAAGAGTCAGCCTGGGAACGGTCCCACGCGTCACCGGCGCGGGTGCGGCGTAGCTGGTACTGCTCAGCGGTCGGGTCAGAAATCAGGTGGAAGGAACCAGCCTCGGTAATGGGAACGGTGACCATGTCGCCGGGGCGGGGAGTCTCGCAACCCTCGGGCACCGAGAAGTGCACGAGGCGCTGGTCCGGGCCACGACCGGAGAGGCGGTGAGTCTGGTCAGCCTTACGACCGGCCTCCGCAACGACCATCAGCTCAACGGTCTTACCGAGCTGCTTGCGGTTCTCTTCACCAGCGATACGGTCCTGCAGGGCAATCAGACGCTCGTAGCGTTCCTGCACGACCTCCTTCGGAATCTGGTTCTCCATGGTCGCCGCCGGGGTGCCGGGGCGGATCGAGTACTGGAAGGTGAATGCGGAGGAGAAACGAGCCTGCTCCACAACCTTCAGGGTGTCCTGGAAGTCCTCTTCGGTCTCGCCGGGGAAGCCCACAATGATGTCGGTGGTAATCACAGCGTTCGGGATGCGCTCGCGTACCTTGTCCAGAATGTTCAGGAACTTCTTGGAACGGTAGGAGCGGCGCATATCCTTGAGCACCTTGTCGGAACCGGACTGCAGCGGCATGTGCAGCACGGGCATGACGTTCGGAGTCTCCGCCATCGCGTCAATCACGTCGTCGGTGAACATTGCAGGGTGCGGGGAGGTGAAGCGCACACGCTCCAGGCCCTCAATCTCGCCGCAGGCACGCAGCAGCTTGGAGAATGCCTCGCGGTCACCGAACTCCACGCCGTAGGAGTTCACGTTCTGACCGAGCAGGGTCACCTCAATAGCGCCGTCATCGACCAGCGCCTGAACCTCAGCGAGAATGTCGCCGGGGCGGCGGTCCTTCTCCTTACCGCGCAGGGACGGCACGATGCAGAAGGTGCAGGTGTTGTTACAGCCAACCGAGATGGACACCCAACCGGAGTACACGTGATCGCGCTTCGTGGGCAGGGTGGAGGGGAAAACTTCGAGGGATTCGAGTAGTTCTGCCTGCGCCTCGTGGTTGTGGCGGGCACGCTCCAGCAACGCTGGCAGGGAGCCAATGTTGTGGGTACCGAACACGACGTCAACCCAGGGTGCCTTCTCAATGATGGCGTCCTGGTCCTTCTGCGCCAGGCAGCCGCCCACAGCAATCTGCATGCCCTTGTGGGCGCGCTTGACCGGTGCCAGCTGACCGAGGTTGCCGTACAGGCGGTTGGAAGCGTTTTCGCGGACCGCGCAGGTGTTGAAAACCACCAGGTCGGGCTGGGTGCCTTCCTCAGCGCGAACGTAGCCGTTAGCCTCCAGCAGGCCGGACATTCGTTCGGAGTCGTGCACGTTCATCTGGCAGCCGAAAGTGCGCACTTCGTAGGTGCGGGGGCTGGTTTCGGGGGTCTGGGCGGAATCGCTGAGGGTCGAAGTCATGCCCTATAGGGTATCCGATGGGGGATAATGGCTCTATGCAGGTTTCCCTTAGTAGCAACTTTCCGGCTCTGTCACCGAACGATTCTTCCGTCCCCGCCCCTGACAGGGAGCTTCTGAGCGCCCTCATTGAGGAGGCGATTGCCGCCTACTCCCCCGTGCCGCCTCAGGCGAGCACTGATTCTGCCTCGATGCGTCAGACCCTGATGCAGCTGCTCAGCTGGGCGCATTCTTTGGAACAGGTGGCTACCCGCACGGTTGAGCGTGTGCAGATTCTGGGCACCGGTATGCGTTCCGTTGTGGTGCGTGTGGCGTATGAGCCTGCAGCCGAGTCTGCGCAGTCTTTCGAGTCTACACAGTCTTTGCCGACCTCGATTATTGTGAAGCGTTACCGCCGTAAGGATTCGACGGTGAACGCGGGCGGTTTCGGGTACCTGCGTGAGCGCTACGGTTTGGAGGCGCTGAACCGGCAGGTTCCGGGTCTGTTCCCGCAGCTCTACGGCGCGGATCCTGAGCTGCGCGTGCTGGCGCTGGAAGATGTAAGCGCCGGAATTGTTGAGGGCGAGCAGTCTTCGGTCGCCCACGCCCTGCTGGAGGGCACCGAACAGCAGGCGCTGGATGCGCTGAACTACTACATTGAGGCGTACCGTTCCCTTGCCGCCAGCGGCATCATGGGTGAGGCGGTCGAGGATTATCGTCTGAACCTGGCGCGTGCCGACCGCAAGGCGCAGTTCCCGGGCGCTATTGCCTCGCCGGGGTTGGCCGAGCGCGGTTTGAAGAAGCTGTACGGTGTGGCTGATGAGGCGCGCACCCCCGAGCACGGTGCTGACAGCCCTGCTTCCAGTTCTGCCGCGCATGAGGACGCACCCGTTCTTCCCGCCGCCGTTGAGGAGCTGTCCTTCCGTTTCCGCCGCGTTCTGCAGCCTTTCTTTACCAAACGCCCGCCGGTACCCGAGCAGTTTAAGCTCAACCGCGGCAGGGTATATATGCTCTCTTCGGGCGATTTTTCGCCGCAGAACGTGCTGATCGGTTCGGCGGACGGCGCGCAGGTGCGCATGGTCGATGCGGAGGGCACCTGCCTGCACCACCGCGGCTTCCCCTTCGTTGAGGCGATGCTGGGCTTCCCCTCCTCGCCGGAGTACCCGCGCTACCGGGTGGACCGCAAGAAGGCGCTGCCGGCGCTGTACTCTGCGCTGTTCGAAGACGTCCCGCTGGATGAGCACCTGGCGGAGGATTTGGCGGTGTGCACGGCGGTGACCGTATGCGCCCTGTTGGAGCTGTACTCTTCTTCGGCACGTGCCGATTTGTTGCCTCGTATTCGCCGTGAAGGTGCGCAGCTGATGCGTCTGCTGCTTGAGATCGCCGGTTCTCAGGATGCAACCCTCGCCGAATTCGCGGACCATCTGGGGGCCGTTGAATAAGCAGCAGAGTAAACAGCGGATATAGCCTTCGACAAGGTGTTTTATAAAACTCAAAACGTAATGGGTGAGCCCGCCACAGAGTATGTCTGTAGCGGGCTCGCCCTTTTAGCTCATTGGCGAGAAGTCATTGGCAGAGAGTCATTGACGGAGGCTCTTTGGAGGAGGCTTTTTAACAGTGGCTCGTTGACAGTGCGTACCTGCTTGTCCCCTGCCAGTGCCGTGAACTACCAGAGCTCGTCCTCCGCACCATAGGCGGCGAGTTCCTCACGAATCACCAACATCGACACCGAGGAAGAGTACCCGCGGCGAGCCAGCATCCCCAGCAGTCGGCGGGTCACCCTATCCTTTTCAGCGCGGTCGCTCAGCTCCATACCGGGGCGCAGCTTCTTACGCACCAGCTCGGCGGCGTCATCACGTTCCTGCTCGTCGGTGCGCTGCGCCAGTGCGTTCTCCGCCTCTTCACCGCACACCCCGCGTTCAGCGAGCTCACGGCGCAACGCGGCGCGGGAGAGCTTCTTGGTGCGGCTCTTCTGCGCCACAAAGCTTTGGGCGTATTCGGCGTCGTCAATGAGTTTTGCCGCCTCGAACTTATCGAGCAGCGGCTCAATGAGCTCCGTGTCAAAGCCTTCTGCCTGCAGCTTCTTACGCAGCTGACCTCGGGTTTTTGCCGAGTACGCCAGTTGGTTGTACACGATGGTTTTAGCGCGAGTGTAGGGGTCGGTCTCCTCGGTGGCGCGGGCGGCACGCACCTTCTGCTTCCAGGAAGGCACTTTGCTTTCCGACGGCGAGGAAGCATGTCCCATCTGAGAGCCGCCCGGTTGGGAGCCGCGTGCTCGAGAACCACCCTTTGGGGATCCAGCCGAAGCGGCACGGCGCTTTCCGGTACCGACTCCATGCGCCTCCTCATCGGCAATACCGCGGATGAGTGCTTCTTCGGCGGGGGTGAGTTCTTCGTTCAAGCTACTTCCCTCCCTAAATAGGTTGCTCCCCGAGCCGCGGCCCGCAGAACTCTTACGGGTTTCGTCGTCGTCACTTCGAGCCCCGAAGGCGGGTGCGTAGGGCGAACGGCTCCGCATTTTCTCTTGCTGCGCCGCGCTCATGCGGCGGAATCCACGCTTATAGTCGGTGTTCTTGGAGGCACGCGAAGACTTGCGTTTCTTCTGATTATCCCGCTGAGCGGCTTGCCTCTCAATCTCTTCTTTTTCTTCGGCGGTGAGCCCCGATCCGATGGAGGCGGCACCCGCTCGACTCATGCGCCCCGCCGCCATAGGGCGCGGCTCGGCACCGCCGGGGGTGAAGGCACGAGCGGGCGCTTCGTCAATGGAGACGGCGGGCAGGTTCGGGTCAACGAGCAGGCTGCGGCGCGGCGATTCGCCATCTTCCCCAGAACTGCCATCTTCAAAGTTGGCGGGCACAGCCTGCAGGGGCAGCTCGGGTACGCGGAACTCACCGGCGTAGTCGCCGCCGTTATCGCGGGCGATGCTTTCTTCAACAAAGCCGTGCGCGGCGGGGTGCCAGTCCGGGAACTCCTCAGCGGCTACCGAATCCGCGACCCTGTTCCGCACCCACTTTTTGGATGCGTTTTCTGTGACCGCTGGTTTCTTCTTAGCCGCTAACTTCTTCTTGGGCGCGGGCTTTTCAGCCTGCCGCGCTTTCGGCTTGGTTTTTTGGGGTGAGGGTTCTTGACCCCCAAGCTTCTCCGCTACCGCTTCTGCGGGTGCTGCTTCGTCCGAGGATACCCAGTATTCCCCCGCGTACTCTGTTTCAGGGTACAAAGGCTCTGCCGGATACACAGGTTCGTCCTCGTAGGTAGGCTCGTCAGGGTATGGGGGCTCGTCCTCATACGGGGGTTCTTTAACAGCAGGAGGCGCAACAGGAGGAGGCGCCTCCCAGCTGAGGGTGGGCTCCGCCAGGGACGCGGGCTCCTCAAAATTGAGCGCCTCGAAGCCACCTACCTCAATCGGTGGGGCGGTAGATTCAAACGAACCAGTAGCTTCAAAGGAAATAGCGGGCTCAAAAGAAGTAACGGGTTCAAAGGAAACAGGCGCAGAGAATGCAGAGTCCTGGAATGCAGAATCCTCGAAAGCAGAGCCCTGGAAGGCTGACCCCTGCAGAGCTGAGGAACCGAAGTGCGGCTCGGTCGCATCCAGCGCCGCAAAACCGGCGTCGCCGTCACGCGCGCTGTTTCGTTCGCGCTCTTCATGGCCGTTCTGTTCCGTCATGCGCTGTTCCGTCATGTTCAGTTCCTCCTCTCCCCTGTATTGGCTCGCTTGATGGCCCGTGCGCCCGGCTATACGGCGCTCCCCCATTGTAACGAGGCGTTGTCTCCGCACCCCCGATACTCCCCTTAATGCGCGCCCGTTAACGGGCTCCCGTTAACGACAGATTGCCGTGCACCGTGCGGAATGCACAGCACACGGCAATCAGTCGTGGCGTTAGCAAGAAGCTACACGGGCCGG
The DNA here is from genome assembly GCF_001811075.1 of Rothia sp. HMSC069C03. Classification (NCBI taxonomy): domain Bacteria; kingdom Bacillati; phylum Actinomycetota; class Actinomycetes; order Micrococcales; family Micrococcaceae; genus Rothia; species Rothia sp. HMSC069C03. Next base: position 77,949 of record NZ_KZ627121.1, on the reverse strand, counting down.
TTTAGAACTCCTCAGCCAGCTCGTCCAGCGGGTCGTTACCCTCGGACTCAGCAGTTGCCTGCTCGTCAGCTTCTTCCTCAATAATGCCCAGCTTCACCAGAACCTTGTACTGCAGTTCCTCGGTGAGCTCGGGGTTGTCCTTGAGCAGCTTACGAACGTTCTCGCGGCCCTGGCCCAGCTGCTCACCATCGTAGGTGAACCATGCGCCGGACTTCTTAACGATGTCGTTCTCCACCGCCAGGTCCAGGATGCCGCCCTCAACGGAGATGCCCTCACCGTAGAGGATGTCGAACTCAGCCTGCTTGAAGGGCGGAGCCATCTTGTTCTTCACGATCTTGGCGCGGGTGCGGTTACCGATCGGGTTAGCGCCGTCCTTGAGGGTCTCAATGCGGCGGATGTCGATACGGACCGAAGCATAGAACTTCAGCGCCTTACCACCGGTGGTGGTTTCGGGAGAGCCGAAGAAGACACCAATCTTCTCACGCAGCTGGTTGATGAAAATTGCGGTGGTGCCGGTTGCGGAGAGGCGGCCGGTAATCTTACGCAGCGCCTGGCTCATGAGGCGAGCCTGCAGACCCACGTGGGAGTCACCCATGTCGCCTTCAATTTCGGCGCGGGGTACCAGCGCGGCGACGGAGTCGACGACCACGATATCAACGGCGCCGGAACCAACCAGCATGTCCATGATTTCCAGCGCCTGCTCACCGGTGTCGGGCTGAGAGACCAGCAGCTGGTCAATGTCCACGCCCAGCTTAGCCGCGTAAATCGGGTCCAGCGCATGCTCGGCGTCGATGAACGCTGCCACGCCGCCTGCCTTCTGAACGTTCGCTACAGCGTGCAGCGCAACGGTGGTCTTACCGGAGGACTCGGGACCGTAAATCTCGATGACGCGGCCGCGGGGCAGACCGCCAATACCCAGAGCGGCATCCAGGGCGATAGCGCCGGTGGAGATAACCTCGGTCTTGGTGATTTCCTTATCGCCCAGGCGCATGACTGCACCCTTGCCGTAGTTCTTGTCGATCTGTGCCATCACGGCTTCAAGTGCCTTGGCGCGACCCTCTTCGGGAACGCGAGCTACGCTCTGAGACTTGGTGTTCTTAGCCACGGTAGTACCTCGTTCTTTGTGTTGTCAGTGGTTGACGGGAGTAATGTTTCTTCGGAATCGGTGGGACTCGTAATCGAGACCTTGAAGGTTTTGGCCTACCGGTTCCTTCTGAGACTACTCTAGGGTCACAGCCTGACAGGATAAGGCCATTTTTTAAAATCTGTGGAAAACTTTGAAGATTTTTCCAAAAAATTCCTGATGTGGAAAAGTCTAGCACGAGTCGAACAAAATTACGACCCAGTTTCGAATAAATCGGATAGGGTTTCGGCATATATTTTCGAAAAACCCCGGATTATCGGCTAATTATTCGAAAATACCTCCCGCGCAGGCGCTAGCACTCGAACAAACGGCAGGCCCCGCCCCTACTCGAGAAAGCGCCAGACTCACCGACTAGTGCAACGGCTCTTTATCGGGACCCAGGCGGCGCTCCTGCGGAATCTCCTGCTCCTCACAGATTGCAAGCCACACATCCTTCGGGTTAACGCCCTGGTCCAGCGCCTCCGCAGCGGTCACATGGCCCAACGAGCCCAGCACCAAATCACGCGCCAGCACCGGCGCATACCCGGCACCGAACTCATACTCCATGCACGCCCAAAATTCGCTCAGCTTCACAAGCACTCCTCCATTTCGCCGCTAGTTCGCTTCATAATTCGTCACATCGCCCGCATCTCGCCCGAGAATAAACCCAGAACAAACCCGAGAATAAGCGATGCCGCACACCCACCTTACGGGGATGCACGGCATCGCTTCACGTTTAGTGCGGCATGTGCCGCCTCGCGTTACTTCGAGAGAATGTAGTAATCGCTCTTGTACTGCTCAGACATCTCAGCCGGAACAGTATCCGGAATCTGAACGCCCTCGAGAACCGCCATACGGTCGGCAACCTCACGCAGCATCTGGGACATCGGGATGTCCAGAGCCTGGCAAATCCACGCCAGCAGTTCGGAGGAAGCTTCCTTCTGACCGCGCTCAACTTCGCTCAGGTAACCGAGGGAAACACGGGCACGCTGGGAAACCTCGCGCAGGGTGCGACCCTGACGCTGGCGAACATCGCGAAGAACCTCACCGATTGCCTGTCGCAGGGGAACAACCTTAGCTTCCTCAACGACCGGGGCGACCTGTCGGGGGGTCTCCTCGATTTCCTTCCACTTAGTAATGCCATTAATCGATACGCGTTGCTTAGCCATGAGCTTCTATATCACTTTCTTGAGTAGGTATTCCCGACCTGCGGGACTGTACAGAGTTAAGCCTAACTGATTTTTGGAGCGTGAGCTAGGAGCCCCGCCATTTTCGTCCTCTTCTTATGGCTTGTATCTATTCAAACAGGCGAACCTATGCCTTTATTCCTGCGGAGCTGAAAGAACCCTGTGAATATATTTGAACCGTAAATTTTTTTAGGTAGGCGCCGCACAGACGACTACACAGCCGTTCCAGGCACCGCACAGCCCAGCCCACTCCAGCCCTTAGCACGCTACGCCAGCTCGTCCTTCAGAACCCCACCGGCGCCGCCGCGCACCGCACGCGCCAGCAGGGCAATCGCATCCGCGCTCGCCGCCGCACGAATCTGCGCGCGGTCCCCCGAATAGTGGCGTTCAAACACTTCAGAACCACCCGGGGAACACACACCGATATAGACCGTACCCACCGGCTGGCCATCCGCAGGATCAGGACCGGCAACACCCGTGGTCGACACCGCATAATCGGCACCGCACACACGCGCCGCACCGACCGCCATCTGCACCGCCACCGCAGGATGCACCGCGCCCTCACGCGCCAGCAGCTGAGCGTCCACGCCCAGCACCTGAGACTTCACCTCGTAGGCGTACGAAATCACGCCGCCGCGGTAATACGCGGATGCGCCCGGCACCGTACAAATCGCGCCACCCACATCCCCGCCGGTCAGCGACTCAGCCGTCGCCACCTGCACCGGCCCCTCCTGGGCGGCGCGCAATTGCACCGCATCACGTAGCAACAGCGCCGCCGCCTCCGGGGTACCGGAGAAAACCTCAGCGGAGGAAAGCTCAAGGGCCAGAGCATCTTCAAGTACGAGGGGAACCATCATTCTCTCCTTTCAGCGGCGAACCGCCGCACAAAACCTCACGCGGCACACAACGCGCCGCAGGTACAGCGAAGGGGAGCAGCACACGCCACTCCCCTCGCCTCTAATGACCGCCGCCCTGGGAGGCCTGAGCCTGCAACCAGTTACGACGCAAAATATACGCATCACGCACATACATCAGGCCGGTCCACACGGTAATCGCGGTGACCGCGCCCATCAAAACCCAACCAGGAATCAGCCAGCCAAGACCCAGCTGGCCCAGCGGCAGAAGCATCAGCACCAGCGCCACCGTCTGCAGCACGGTCTTAATCTTGCCGCCCTTACTAGCGGCCATCACACCGTACTTAATGACGAACAGGCGCATGATCGTAATGCCCCACTCGCGCAGCAGAATCACAATCGTGACCCACCACCACAGCTCACCCAGCGCCGACAGCACAATGAACGCCGCGCCAGTGAGGAACTTATCGGCAATCGGGTCAGCAATCTTACCAAAGCTCGTAATCAAGTTACGCGAGCGCGCCAGGTAGCCATCCGCCCAGTCCGTGAGCATGGCAAGAATAAAAATAATCCACGCCAGCCAGCGGTGCGTCGGATCAGCGGCACCAAAAGTACCGCCCGCAACCAGGGCAACAATGAAGAAAGGAACCGCAATAATACGCAGAACCGTCAACACATTCGGCACATTCCAGTTCGAAGGCTTCGCTGTGCTGACCGCACCGGCGGATGCGGAATTGCGAGCTTCACTCATAACGGCTCCTTACGGGTAGATGGCTTTCGACGGTGAGAGACCGCGTACGCACCGACACCTAAACGTATCGGGGATACGCAAACACCCCGTACCGTCCATTATACGTGTGCCGTAGCAGACATCACAGGGGCTATACGGGGTGCATGTCGCGAGTTCACTCAGCTGAGTGGACTCAGCCGAAGGGATAGGGCGCTGAAGGACTAGCGGCCGGTCAGTTGCCAGGCGTCCTCCGAGCCCTCATCATCGGGCTCATCGAAATAGTCGGTGACCGCCTCGCCCTGGTCCACCGCATTCGCGTACGGGTCGGCGGCCGGAGGCTCCTCACCGCGAATACGCGCCAGGGTCGCCTGCAGGTCATCCGGGCGGATGAGCACCTCACGTGCCTTCGAGCCCTCCGAGGGGCCCACCACGCCTTGTGACTCCAGTAGGTCCATGATGCGGCCAGCCTTCGCGAAGCCCATGCGCAGCTTACGCTGCAGCATCGAGGTCGAACCGAACTGGGTCGTAATCACAATCTCCGCCGCCTGCAGCAGATCATCGAGGTCATCGCCGATTTCCTCATCAATCTGCTTCTTCGCGGCAGAGATCATCACGTCCTCACGGTAGATGGTCGGCGCCTGCTTCTTCACGTGCTCAACCACGGCGTGAATCTCAGACTCAGACACCCACGCGCCCTGAACACGCATCGGCTTCGAAGCACCCATCGGCAGGAAGAGCGCATCACCCTGACCGATCAGCTTCTCCGCGCCGGGCTGATCCAGCACCACGCGAGAGTCAGTGACCGAGGAGGTCGCAAACGCCATACGTGACGGAACGTTCGCCTTAATCAGACCGGTCACCACATCCACCGACGGACGCTGGGTCGCCAGCACCAGGTGAATACCCGCAGCACGCGCCAGCTGGGTAATACGAACAATCGCTTCTTCCACGTCACGCGGAGCGACCATCATCAGGTCGGCGAGCTCGTCAACAATCACCAGCAGGTACGGGTACTCGTGCACCGTGCGCTTACTACCGGGATCGGGCTGAACCTTACACTCACGCACCGCCTTGTTGAAGTCGTCCACGTGCTTGTAGCCGTAGTGGGCGAGGTCGTCATAGCGGGCGTCCATCTCACGAACCACCCACTGCAGGGCCTCGGCGGCCTTCTTCGGGTTCGTAATGATGGGCGTAATCAGGTGCGGAATACCCTCATAGGCGGTCAGCTCCACACGCTTCGGGTCAACCATTACCAGGCGCACCTGGTCCGGGGTTGCACGCATCAGAATCGAGGTAATCATCGAGTTCACGAACGAAGACTTACCGGCACCGGTCGCACCAGCGACCAGCATATGCGGCATCTTCGCAAGGTTCGCCAGCACGAAGCCGCCCTCAACGTCCTTGCCCACACCCATGACCATCGGGTGCTGGTTCGCGTGAGCCTGCGGGGAACGCAGCACATCACCCAGGGCAACGGTCTCACGGTCCGTATTCGGAATCTCAATACCAATCGCGGACTTACCCGGAATCGGGGACAGAATACGAACATCCGGGCTCGCCACAGCGTACGCAATGTTCTTGCTCAGCGCCGTCACACGCTCCACCTTCGTGGCGGGACCCAGCTCAATCTCATAACGGGTCACGGTCGGGCCGCGCGAGAAGCCGGTGACCTGCGCATCCACCTTGAACTGCTCCAGCACATTCGTCAGAGCCTCAACCATGTGCTGGTTCACCTCGGAAGACTCCTTGGCGGGAGGACCAGCAACCAGCATCTCCTCCGAGGGCAGCACATAGGTACCGCGGGACGACTGAACAACCTGCTCGCCGCGCGCCCGCTCGGTGGTTGCCACCTGAGTATTGTTCTGCAGCGGGCGGGATGCGCCAGCCTCGGGCGCTCGCGAAGCCGCGGGAGCCGCGTTCTTCGGGTGCGCACCCGGCGAGTGCATGCGGGTCGGAATCGGAGGCTGAGCCGCGGGTGCGGCAGGAGCCTGGGATGCAGAAGCCGAGGTAGCAGACTGCGCAGGGTTCACCACCTGGTGCGGCTTGGTCTGCGGTGCAGCTTCCTCAGAAGCGCCGAAGCCGTCGTATGCCTCAACGTCAAAGAGAGGCTCCTCGCCAGGAATACGGTTCACACGGCCGTTCGCCACGGCGGCGCGCTGCACCTGATCCAGGCGGGCTGCGGGCGCATCCGATGCCTCAACGTCGAAGAGGTCAGGGCTGCTCGAATAAGCGCTGTTCTGCGCAGAAGTTCCCTGGGCGGACGTACCCTGTGCGGCCGGTGCCTGGTTGAGGCGACCGGGCAGACGGGACAGGCGGTTCGGCTTAGCCGCCGGGCGCTTCTGCTGAGCGGATCCCTGCGCAGAATCCTGTGCAGAGTCCTCCGGCTGTACCGGCATCTGCGTGGTCTCCGGGTGGGTCTCATCCACCACGGCGCTCACGAATGCTTCATCACCGGCGTACTCGTCCAGCGAAGAATCGGTCGACGCAGCGGGAGCAATGCCCAACCAGCCGCGCAGACGAGCGAACAGACCACCAGACTTCTGAGTCGTACGTGCCGGCTTCTCATCCTCGTACAGGTAGCTGCGGTCGTGCTCCTCAGCGTTCAGGTCCACGGTCTGAGTCGCATCCGAAAGGCTGTCCTTCGCGGAGGTTCGAGTCGTGCCGTTCGGCTTCTCGCCCAACGCCAGACCGACCAGGTGCAAAGTACGCGGCACCACCTGACGAATCGGAGTGTTCGTCAGAACCATCAGACCGGCAATACCCAGCAGCAGGTGAATCAGAATCTCAACGAACGCAATACCGCCGCTCACACGCACAATGGGAGTGCCCAGCAGCACGCCAGCCACACCACCACCAGCCCAGACGGCGTCAAAACCATCCGCGAAGGTCGGGTGACCCGCATGGCGAGCAAAGAACAGGGAGGTCGCCACCAGGATGATGAAGGATCCCAATGCCACGCGGTTATTACGTTTAATCAGGTCGGGCCCACGGAAAACACACCACGCCATAATGAGGCAGAACACCGGAATCAGCAGGGCGCCCTGACCGAAAATACCGCCCAGCATGGTGTGCCAGGCGTCCAGGGGCGCTCGCAACAAACCGAGGGAGGTGTGAGCACGCCAGTTGTACCACTCCACTCCGGCGCTAATCAGGCCGAACAGCAGGATGGTGAGCGCGCCGCCGTCACGACGGTCTTCAGGCGCAAGGTCGGGGCGCACCGCGCCAATGGAGCGGAATAGCCCACCGATAGCGTGAGCGATGCTCAGCCAAACGGAGGAGATAGCGCCCGCTACAGGGTTCGCCGCGTTGGCACCGCGCTGGGCACCGCCTCGGGAGGTGGTGCGCTTGCGGGTGGTCTTCTTAGTGTTTGCTTTAGTAGAGGTCGTGTTACGACCCTTCGTGGTCCGTGGAGCCATACCTTTTAGGGTATCAACCTTCCCGTTAATGTACCGATTCTTTCGTTATCAGTGAGCTAAAAAGTGTGCCCCGCCCGGTGCCTACGCGGGCATTGATAGGGCACTGATGAGGTGCTTCTCCCCCATTGCGTTCGCTTTCGCGCAGCTTTCGCGCATACGTTCTGCAGATACACAGCAGGCGGGGCCGACACAACGTATCGACCCCGCCTTTTCGCTATGAGAAGCATCTAGCCTCGAGCAGAGTGTTAGTTCTTCGCAGCCTTCGAGGTGTTCTCAACAACCACGGGAACAATCATGGGCTTGCGGCGCAGACGGCGAGAAATCCAGGCACCGATGGTGCGGCGCACAATCTGCTGCAGCTGCTGCACGGTGTGTACCTTCTCGGGTGCGCGGTGCAGAGCATCCTCCAGAGCGGCGGTAATCTTCGGAACAATCTCGTCAAAGACCGAGTCGTCCTCAGCGATACCGCGAGCGTGAATATCCGGGCCGGTCACCACGCGCTTAGTTGCGCGGTCAATGACGGTCACGATGGACACGAAGCCCTCTTCACCCAGGATGCGGCGGTCCTTCAGGTCGCTCTCGGTGACCTCACCGACGGATCGGCCGTCAACGTACAGGTACTCGCAGGGAACCTCGCCCACCACGGACGCCACACCATCGCGCAGATCCACAACGGTGCCGGACTCGCAGAGCAGCACGTTCTTCTTCGGAACGCCGGTCTCCATCGCCAGGTCACCGCTAGCAATCAGGTGGCGAACCTCGCCGTGAACCGGCATAACGTTCTTCGGCTTGAGAATGTTGTAGCAGTACAGCAGCTCGCCCGCGGCAGCGTGACCGGAAACGTGAACCTTCGCGTTGCCCTTGTGCACCACGTTAGCGCCCAGCTTCATGAGGGCGTTAATGATGCGGAAGACGCTGGTCTCGTTACCGGGAATCAGCGAGGAGGCGAGCACCACGGTGTCGCCGGGCTCAATCTGAATCTTGTGGTCACCGTTCGCCATGCGCGACAGTGCCGCCATCGGCTCGCCCTGCGAACCGGTGCACATCATCACAATCTGGTCGGGGCGGTAGTCGTCAACCTTCTTCAGGTCCACCAGCACGTTGGCGGGGACCTTCAGGTAGCCCAGCTTCTCGGCAATGGTCATGTTACGCACCATGGAGCGGCCCACGAGCACTACCTTGCGGCCACGCTCAGCGGCTGCGTCCAGCACCTGCTGCACACGGTGAACGTGCGAGGAGAAGGACGCCACAATGATGCGGCCGCTTGCGTCACGGAAAACGTTCGACAGCACCGGACCGATGTGCTTCTCGGTCGGGGTGAAGCCGGGAACCTCAGCGTTGGTGGAGTCCGGCAGGAACAGGTCCACGCCCTCCTCGCCCAGGCGAGCGAAGTGGCGCAGGTCGGTGATACGGCCATCCAGCGGCAGCTGATCCATCTTGAAGTCACCGGTGTGCAGAACCTTGCCTGCCTTGGTGCGGATGTAGACAGCCAGCGCATCCGGAATCGAGTGGTTCACAGCAACGAACTCACACTCGAACGGACCGAAACGCTCCACCTGGTGCTCCTTCACCGCGAGGGTGTAGGGCTTGATGCGGTGCTCGGCGAGCTTCGCCTCGACCAGTGCCAGGGTCAGTTCGGAACCGACCAGGGGGATGTCGGGACGGCGGCGCAGCAGGTAGGGAACCGCGCCGATGTGGTCTTCATGACCGTGGGTCAGCACCATGGCAACCACGTCGTCCAGACGGTCGACAATGTAGCTGAAGTCGGGCAGGATCAGGTCCACGCCGGGCTGGGACTCTTCGGGGAAGAGCACGCCGCAGTCAACAATCAGCAGCTTGCCGTTGATTTCGTACACGGTCATGTTACGACCGACTTCGCCCAGGCCGCCCAGGGGCACCACGCGCAGGGTGTCCTTCTTCAGGCGGGGAGGGAGGGGAAGATTCGCTTCAAAGACGCTCATCGTGTGTCTCCTCTTTCTTCTATGTTTTCTTGTGATGTCTGTGATTCGTAGGCGACGCTTCGTACCGCAAGCGCTCCCGCCGGTTCGGCTCTCACGTGCCGAGGCTGCGGAGGTGCTACCGGTGCGTCCAAATCACCGAAAGTATTCAAAAGTATTGGGGGCGTATTGCTCGGATGCCTCTACCTAAGCTGGGTCCCTGTCTGAGTGGGTGGGCCGAATCATCGACGGTAAACCGCGGCAATACGCCAGAGCGGACCCCTCACCTAGTGTTAGGTGTGGAGTCCGCGTCCGTTGGCTACATCATGTGCCCCGAAGTCGGGGTGTGACGGTAGCCGAAATCCTCTATATATACGCTCCCTGCACTATTGCGTGCGTCGGGTAGGCGTCAAAGTTTAGGAGTTCTTCAGGGTGTGAGCGATGCTCGAGGAGAGCAGGTCAGCTCGCATAGCCTGGGCAACCTCCGGTTCGGAGAGTACGTGCGGCAGGCGGACGACGGGCTCATCCAGCACACCCTGCCAGGAAAGAATTTCCTTGGCAGCAACGCAACCTGGGGCGCGACCCATAGTTGCTCGGACAATCGGAGTCAGTTCCAGGTGAAGACGCTGCGCCTCCACCAAATCCTGTGCGACGACAGCATCAATCAGGGCACGGAAGAGTGCAGGTGCCACGTGTGCGGTCACCGAAACGAGGCCGACAGCGCCCATTGCCATCCAGGGAAGGGTCAGTCCGTCGTCACCGCTGTAGTAGTGCAGGTCGGTGGTTGTCATGACTTCGGTTGCGGCACCGAAGTCTGCCTTGGCGTCTTTCACCGCTACAATACTATCAATTTCTGCAAGGCGACGGTAGGTTTCGGGTGCGATGGGGATGCCCGCACGACCCGGAATATCGTAAAGCATGACGGGGGTCTCAGTTGCTTGAGCAACGGTCGCAAAATGGGCGTAGACACCCGGCTGAGTCGGCTTGTTGTAGTACGGGGTCACAACCAGCAGGCCGTCCACACCAATCTTTTCGGCACGGTGCGCCAGCTCAATAGTATGCGCCGTATCGTTTGAACCAACACCGGCAATAATCTTCGCGCGAGAGCCAACGGTGTCCTTCACAATCTGGAAGACGCGCTCGTTCTCGTCATCGGTCATGGTGGAGTATTCGCCGGTGGTACCGCAGACCACCAGGCCGTCGTGGCCGTTCTCCACAAGGTAGTTCGCCAGGTCTGCAACCTGCTTTTCATCGACGGAGCCGTCCTTCGCGAAGGGGGTCACCATTGCGGTCAGGAGGCGACCGAAGACAGGCTCAACAAAAGTACCGGGGTTCGAAAGGTTCTCAGACATATGTCCAGAGTACGCCCGAAATGCAGATTTTTGCTACAGGACGCATAAGTTTTCATACGTGTTCTACTATTCGGACTCTTTCAAACCCGCGGTACTTCCGCGAGAGCCTATGAAACCGGGCACACAGCCTCGGCGTTATCAACCTCATGCCGAAAATACATGCGGCATCGACCATACGTAATCGGGGCTACCGCCTAACGCATACCCTTGGCCTGACCGCCCGAACGCAACGCCCACGCGTTACGCATCGCCGCACGGGCACGCTTGCGTTCACCACCGGCATCGTACATACACGCCAGGTTGAACCATGCCTTCCAGTTATTCGGCTCCTGCTCCACCGCCGCAGCAAAGCTCTCAAACTCCACCGCCGCAGCCTCACGGTCTACACGACCGGAGGGGGTGCGCGGCAGGGTATCTTCCGCCAGCTCACCCGAAGCAGCCAGCTCCTGAGCCATACGCTGAATACGAGCACCGAAAAGCACCTCACGCACCAGCGCCCACGCACCCAGAATCGGCAGCAAAATCATACCCGCGCCAAGAACAATGCCAGCCACCGAACCGGAGGTGAGCATCACGAACCCCTGCTGGGCAATATGCACCAGGTATAGGGTCAGCAGCGCGCAAGTCAGCGCCGCGAAGGTCTTACCCCAACCGCCGGCATCCACCGCTACGAAGACGGCGCTAAAAATCAGCACGCCCATAATAGAGGCACGCACCGTCAGCGGCAGCGGCAGAATCAGCACGGTCAGCACCATCAGCACGCAGGCACAGATGCTCCACAGGCGTAGCGAAGTCCACCAGGGACCGCGGGCTTGTGCCTCCGACGGGCTCGATGAAACCTCACGCGAAGTCTGTTCAGACAATACTCTCTCCTAGGACAAATCCATGTAGGCGTCCAAGCCCACGCTCAAACCGGGATGCGCCGCCACCTCACGCACACCCAACAGCACGCCAGGCATAAAGGAGGTACGGTCAAAAGAATCATGACGAATCACCAGCTGCTGACCGGGATCGCCCAGCAGAATCTCCTGATGCGCCACCATACCACGCAGACGTACCGCATGTACGTGAATATCGTCGACCACGGCACCGCGCGAACCCAAAGGATCGGAGGTGGTGGCGTCCGGGCTACCGCCCACGCCAGCCTCCGCGCGGGCGGTAGCCACCTTACGGGCGGTGTGCACAGCGGTACCGGAGGGAGCATCCACCTTATTCGGGTGGTGAATCTCAATAATCTCTACCGATTCGAAGTAGCGTGCCGCCTTCGCCGCGAACTCGGTGGCGAGGATCGAACCAATCGCGAAGTTCGGGGCGATGAGCACACCCACCTCGGTGTGCTCAGCCAGTAGCGCTCTCAGGGACTCCAGGCGTTCGGGGGTCCAACCGGTCGTACCAACCACAGCGTGCATACCATGCTCCACCGCGAAGCGCACATTTGCTTCGCTGGATTCAGGAACGGTCAGGTCAATAACAATCTCTGCGCCGGCATCGACCAGCTCCTGCAGGTCGTCGCCGCGGCCCAGCGCCGCCACCAGGTCCATGTCTGCGGAGGTGTTGACGGTACGCACCGCCTCGGAACCCATGCGGCCCGCAGCACCGAGTACCGCTACCTTCCAGATTTTTTCATCAGCCTCGTGGGTCATGATTCTCTCCTCCGTAACTTGTTGGCGCCCCGACGATGGGGGTTGTGACGTACAGCCTCTATTATCCCCTCTGTGGGCACGGTGCACGCCATCGCACACACAGGGTGAGATACCCTGCGGAACCTCAGCAGTATAAAAACGAAGTATTATGTGCGTCATATACGGGTATTTATATGTCATCTAAAGGGAACAAACATATAATTAGCAAGTATTTCTATAATTTCCGTCCTACGGAGTACACAAACAGTATGAAGTCCCTCTTTACCTCCTCCGTGCGTCCAGATGAGGCTAACCGGCGTTATATTCTGCCGGGTTTGGACGGCCTGCGAGCAATCGCTGTGCTCCTCGTGATGGTGTACCACTTCTGGCCCACCGTACTACCCGGCGGCATGATCGGCGTAGATATTTTCTTCGTCATCTCCGGTTTCCTGATTACTTCCCTGCTTCTACGTGAAGGTACACTCACCGGCAAAATTGCCCTGGGTAGCTTCTGGATTCGCCGTGCCCGCCGACTGCTTCCCGCCATTGCCCTGCTGATTCTGGTCATGGGACCGGTCAGCCTGCTCGTTGGCGGCGATATTCAGGTGAACCTGGGTCGACAACTTGCCGGTGCGGCGACCTTCTCGTCCAACTGGATTTCCATTTTTTCCGGTAACGACTACTTCGCGCAGACTTCCCCGGAGCTTTTCACGAACTTCTGGTCCCTGGCAGTGGAAGAACAGTTCTACGTGGTCTGGCCCCTGCTGATTGTTAGCGCTGGCATACTGTTGCGCCGTTCATGGCGTCGTTTCAGCGTGGTCATGGTGCTTGGTATTATTGCGTCGCTGAGCACTGCCACCGCACTGCTGATGTCCGGCTCCCCCATTAGCCGCATCTACTACGGCACTGACACTCACCTCTACGGTCTGCTACTCGGCGCCCTGCTGGCGTTCGCTCGTCCCTGGTCCCTGTATCCCCCGCTACAGCAGTCCGTACTGTACCGCGTAGCTCAGCCCTTCGGTCTGGTCGCTTTCGCCCGCGTCATGATTAGCTGGTTATCCCTATTCGCGCTGATTCCCTACGCAATTCTGGTTCCTGAGTCTGCACCCGGAGCGATTCCCTCGGGTCTGTTCGGTGCCTCCCTGTTGGCGCTGGGCGTAATTCAGGGTATGTTACCCGATATGCTTGCTGGCGCCTCCGAAATGTTGCGCCGCCTACTGAACTTCGCTCCCCTACGCTGGGTGGGCGAGCGCTCCTACGGCCTGTATCTGTGGCATTGGCCGCTTGCTGTAGTGATGCATTATGTGCTGGGCGCGGATCGCTCCCCGCTGGTGAACGCGGGCGTTTTTGTTGCGACCTTCGTTATTGCAGAGATGTCGTACCGCTGGGTTGAGACCCCGATTCGCCGCTACGGTTTCCGAGGTAGTGCTAACCGTGTGGTGGCGGCCTTCCAGTCCTCGCGCACTAAGTTCCTGCCGGTTTCGGTCGCCCTTGCGGCTGTCGTGGCGGCTGCTTCAACCGGTCTGGCGGTATACACCGCTCCGGCAATGACTACCGCCCAGCAGTCCGTTGAGGATGGCAAGCGTGCCGCCGTTGAGCGTCTGAAGGCACGTCAGGAGGCGCAGGCTGCGAGCGCATCAGCAAGCGCAAGCGCTGCGGGTAAGGATACAAAGGCTTCCGCAAGCCCCTCAGCTTCGAAGGATGCGACCGGTTCCGTGAACTCTTCACAGGTGACTATTGTGGGTGACTCCATTGTGGTGGCAGTATCCCCCGAGCTGTACGACAAGATGCCCGAAGCATCCATCGATGCGGCGGAGGGACGCACCATCGCCAAGGCTCTGCCGATTATTAAGTCCATGGGAGCCAGCGGCCAAATCCGTAAGACCTTCGTGCTGTCGGTGACCGCGAACTCGACCATTCTGGACGGTCAGCTCGACGAGGTTCTGGCGGCTATGCCCGCCGATTCTAAACTGGTGCTGGTCACCGGTTACGGCCCGCGCAACCTAACCTGGATTGACTACTCGAACGGTAAGATTCACGAGTTTGCGGCTCAGCATTCTAATCGTGTGATTATTGCGGATTGGAACTCTGCGATTCGCCAGGCTCTGCAAACTCAGAATGGTCTTCTCACCTCCGATGGTGTTCATCCGGAGGCAGCCGGCCAGGAACTCTACGCTCAAGTGCTGATGGAGGCTATCGCCAAGGCACAGAAGTAGCGTGCAGAAGTAGCCCTCAGAGGTAGTGTTCTGGGGTAGCTTTTCGATTCTGCCGCTCATGCTGAGCGTCAAGAGCATGGACGGCAGAGTGCCCCGGAAGCACTTCTCGGAAACGCCTCTGCAATAGGACCGATACAAACCAAATGCCCGTTCCCTCCCCCGCTTTAGTGGGGTGTGGGAACGGGCATTCTATGCCGTAAGCATTGAGCGTTAGCGCACGATGGTGGTAATCATCTGCTGCTGCCCCAGGTACGCTGCCAGGTCGCGCACCTCCTCCAGAGAGACCGCGCGGATCTTCTCCAGCAGTTCATCGGTGCTGGTGAACAGACCCGAGTCCAGCTCGGCGCGGCCCAGGCGGGACATGCGCGAACCCGAATCCTCGCTACCGAGCACGGTGGAACCAGCCAGCTGGCCGCGGACCTTCGTCAGCTCCTCTTCGGTAATACCGGCGGTGGCGAGCTTATCGAACTCGTAGCCCATGACCTCGCGCACCTGCTCGGTCTTAGCGGGTAGGCAGCCTGCGTACATGCCGAAGTAGCCGGCGTCCGAGTACGCACCGGAGAACGCAAACGTGCTGTATGCCAGACCGCGCTTCTCACGAATCTCCTGGAACAGACGCGAGGACATACCCGCACCGAACGCGCTGGTCAGTACGCTCATCGCGTAGCGGCGGTCATCCCCGGCAATAATGCTCGGGCAGCCCATCACAATGTTGGTCTGTTCGAAGCCTTTCTCCACCTCACGCAGTTCGCTCAGCGGAACAATGCCGCTGTCGGTACGTACGCGACGCGGTGCCGGTGCCACACCCTCCTGTAGGTTCCAGCCGTAGCGGGTCAGTGCCTCCAGCACGAGGCGGACCATAGTGCTGTGTTCCAGCGAACCGGCGGCAGAAA
Source organism: Rothia sp. HMSC069C03 (assembly GCF_001811075.1). Lineage (NCBI taxonomy): Bacteria > Bacillati > Actinomycetota > Actinomycetes > Micrococcales > Micrococcaceae > Rothia > Rothia sp. HMSC069C03. Next base: position 62,619 of record NZ_KZ627121.1, on the reverse strand, counting down.
TAACCAGGCGGTCCGGGGTGTAGTAGCGCTTGTAGTGCTCCCACACGGCGTCACGCGGCACCTCGGTAATCTCCAGCGGGGTACCGCCAATGGGTCGGCCCAGCGGGTTCTCACCCATGAGCTGCTCCACAAAGTTTTCGAAAGCAACGTCGGTCGGGTCGTCCTGGTCCATGGCGATCTCTTCGAGGATCACACCGCGTTCCTGCTCAAGGTGAGCCGGATCCAGCAGGGCGTTGGTGACCATATCGGTGATGACGTCCACCGCCATGGGCGCGTCATCGTCGAGCACACGCGCGTAGTAGCAGGTGTGTTCCTTAGCGGTCAGCGCATTGGATTCACCGCCTACCGCATCGAAGGATGATGCGATGTCCAGGGCGGTGCGGGTGCCGGTGCCTTTGAACAGCAGGTGCTCCAGGAAGTGGGTGGAACCAAGCATGCCGGGGGCTTCGTCTCGGGAGCCGACTCCGACCCAGAATCCGATAGATACGCCGCGGGTACCGGGCATTTTTTCGGTAATCACGCGTACGCCACCGGGCAGGATGGAGCGGCGCACCTCGTTACCGCCTACACCCTCGTAGATGAGGCGGCCATGCTCGTAGTTGAGCTCTTCGGCAATGGCCTCAAGCTCGACGGGCAGGGAAATAGACATTCAGCGTCCTTCGATATTTCGATTAGCTAATTTTTTGTTCAAGAGGGCGAGGCAACGCAAACAGCGGAACCCGCAGCTTCTGAGCGCAGTACCCCATCAGGAGCGAGGCGAGGATTGCGAAGATCGTTCCTCCCACCAGGAACAGGGGTACCGAGAAGAAACCAGACTTCGTCAGCACGAAACGGAAAGCTGCACCGCACACAATATGCGCGATGAAGATTTCCAGGGAGTGACGGCCCAGGTAGGCGAGCCAGCCGCTCCACGAAACCCTTGCCAGCAGGTAGGAGAGCGAGAGCACCGCCAGCGAGGACAGCAATGAAGCGACAATACCCATGACGATTGCCGCTGGGTTATTCGCAAAGTAGGGCACCACAGTCGGCGGAGCGGCCTGTACATTCACCAAAATTACGGCGTACACGGCAAGACCGATTACCACAATGGCGGCGTGTACCGCCAGCGGTACGGACTCCATAATAGCTTGGAATCTCTCATGGCCAAGAGCCACGCCAAGCATGAAGAAGACCGCAAGAGAGATACCGCCGGTACCTACATAATCGCCACTATAGCCCCAGAAAACGATGGCAAGAACCGCGCACACCGTCATAACTGCATAGGCTTTGACATCCTTCTGCCAGACGCGGCCCAGCACAGCAATAATGGTTACAATTATGAGCCAGGGGAAGAACCAGAGCTGGCCCTCGGGCTTCCACAATTCAAGCAGGCTCATAACAGTCGTCTTATCGGAAGAATTAGACGGAAGTACAAGTTTCATGCCCACCTGCAAAACCTGCCAAACAACATACAGGTATCCGAAGAGAACCAGACGCTTCGTCAGATAGGAGGAGGCAGTAGTCTTCGTTGCTCCTCGGGTCACAAAAAGACCGCTCAGGAAAGCAAAAACTACCAGGTGCCAGAAATAAACCCCATAATCCAGCATAAACTTGTAGGGACGCAGAGCCTCGGTGCCCAACCCTGATGCCCACATTCCTCGTTGAATATGCCCAAAAACAATCGCGATAATCGCGATGCCCTTGGCAATATCAATCGTCGTATCTCGTCGAGTCGACAATTCTGATATTCCTTTCATAGTGAGAACAGCAGTCTGCATTCCGCTGTTCTCTTTCCTCATGAGATGAGGGGCGCCCGGTACATCCGGTGGGGAATGAACCGCACCGGGTGCGCCGAACGCCCCTCATCACTTAGCGGGGGTTACGACTACTCGTCGTCGCCACCCTCAACGACCGGTGCCAGCGAGAGCTTGCCGCGGTCATCAATCTTGGTGATCTCCACCTGGACCTTCTGGCCCACGGAGACAACGTCCTCAGCGTCAACAACGCGCTTGCCGCCGTTGAGCTTACGCATCTCGGAGATGTGCAGCAGGCCGTCCTTACCGGGGGTCAGGGAGATGAACGCGCCGAAGTCGGTCACCTTCACCACGGTACCCAGGTAGCGTTCGCCCACCTCGGGAACCTGCGGGTTAGCGATAGCGTTCACCGCCGCACGGGCAGCCTCGGCGGAGGGGCCGTCAGCTGCACCGATGTACACGGTGCCGTCGTCCTCAATGGAGATGTCTGCGCCGGTGTCTTCCTGGATCTGGTTGATCATCTTACCCTTGGGGCCGATGACCTCACCGATCTTGGCAACCGGGATCTTCACGGAAATAATGCGCGGTGCGAACTCGCTCATCTCATCCGGTGCGTCAATCGCGCTGACGAGCACCTCGAGGATGTGCAGGCGAGCCTCACGTGCCTGAGTCAGTGCGCCAGCGAGCACGGATGCGGGGATACCATCGAGCTTGGTGTCCAGCTGGATAGCGGTCACGAACTCGGAGGTACCTGCAACCTTGAAGTCCATATCGCCCAGTGCGTCTTCCGCACCGAGGATGTCGGTCAGGGCTGCGTAGCGGGTCTCGCCGTCAACCTCGTCAGAGACCAGACCCATTGCAATACCTGCAACGGGTGCGCGCAGCGGCACACCGGCGTTCAGCAGGGACAGGGTCGATGCGCAAACCGAGCCCATGGAGGTCGAGCCGTTGGAGCCCAGAGCCTCAGAGACCTGACGGATTGCGTAGGGGAACTCTTCTCGGGAGGGCAGCACCGGGGTGATTGCGCGCTCTGCGAGTGCACCGTGGCCGATTTCGCGGCGCTTGGGCGAACCCACGCGGCCGGTCTCACCGGTGGAGTACGGCGGGAAGTTGTAATGGTGGATGTAGCGCTTGGACTTGACCGGGTGCAGGGAGTCCAGCTGCTGCTCCATCTTGAGCATGTTCAGGGTGGTGATACCCATGATCTGGGTTTCGCCGCGCTCGAAGAGAGCGGAACCGTGAACGCGGGGCAGGATTTCAACCTCAGCGGTGAGCTGGCGGATGTCGGTCAGGCCGCGGCCGTCGATACGGACCTGCTCGGTGAGGATGCGCTGGCGAACCACGTGCTTGGTCAGGGCAGCGAATGCTACGGAAACCTCGTTGGAGCGCTCTTCGAATTCCTTACCTTCGCCGGTGAGAGCTTCCATGAGCTCTTCCTGCAACTCAGCTGCTGCTGCTTCGCGTTCCTGCTTGCCAGCGATGGAGTATACCTCTGCCAGGCGGTCTGCTGCGAATGCTTCAACTGCTGCGTCGATGTCTTCGCCGTGGCCGCCGAAGAAGGGCAGTTCCAGGGCGGGCTTGCCTGCGCGAGCCACCAGGTCAGCCTGTGCCTTGCACAGTGCTGCGATGAAGGGCTTAGCTGCTTCCAGGCCCTCCGCGACGATCTCTTCGGTGGGGGCGGTCTGGCCGTCCTCCTTGATGAGCTTCCAGGAGTTGTCGGTTGCTTCTGCCTCAACCATCATGATGGCGACGTCTTCGGTACCGTCAGCCTTGGTGACGATACGACCTGCAACAGCCATGTCGAACACAGCATTTTCCAGCTGGGAGTACTTGGGGAAGCAGACCCACTGGCCGTCAATCAGTGCCATGCGCACGCCACCGATGGGGCCGTTGAACGGCGCACCGGACAGGGAGGTCGATGCGGATGCAGCGTTGATTGCGAAGGTGTTGTAGATTTCGTCCGGCTCGTAGGTCAGAACGGTAACAACGACCTGCACCTCGTTGCGGATACCCTTGGTGAAGGCGGGGCGCAGCGGGCGGTCAATCAGGCGTGCAGCCAGGATTGCTTCGGTGCTGGGGCGGCCTTCGCGGCGGAAGTACGATGCGGGGATCTTGCCGCCTGCGTACATGCGCTCTTCCACGTCCACGGTCAGCGGGAAGAAGTCGAAGCCCTCACGGGGAGACTTGCCGATTGCGGTTGCGGAGAGCAGGGTGGTCTCGTCATCGATGGTGACGAGGACGGAGCCAGCAGCCTGCTTTGCGAGGCGGCCGGTTTCAAAGCGCACGTGGCGCTTACCGTGAATGCCGTTGTCGATTTCGACTTCAGCAAACTTGATTTCGGGACCTTCCACGGTTCCTTCTTTCTTCTTAGCAGGCCGTACGGCGCACGAGTCGGCCTTCGATAGGAAACCACGGCACCTCTCCCCCGCCTTTTCGTGTGCTCGACGCGTGTCGGCGCGGTTGTGGGGGTGGTGTTGTTCCGTAATTCGCTACCGAGGACCGCGGCGTGTGTGCCGGTACGGCCTTCTGTTCTTTCTTTCAGGTGGGGCGGCGTCTTCTACCGATTTCTCGCTGTGAATCTAGTGAAATCTATCGAGTGGAAGATGCGCCCCTCAACGCGGCAGTACGGACGCGCTGGCGCTACCCGCCTCCGTGTTGGAGGGTTGGTAGTGCTGACAGCACGTCCGCACACACCGCCTAAAGGCGATTAATCACCACAAAAGCGTCAAGACGCTCCTGTTTTATCGGCGCAGACCCAGGCGCTCGATCAGCGAACGGTAACGCTCGATGTCGACGCTCTTCAGGTAGCCGAGCATGTTGCGGCGACGACCAACGAGGATCATCAGGCCACGACGGGAGTGGTGATCGTGCTTGTGGAACTTCAGGTGCTCGGTCAGGTCGGCGATACGACGAGACAGAACTGCAATCTGAACCTCGGGCGAACCGGTGTCGCCCTCGTGAGTTGCGTATTCCTTGATGATTGCCTGCTTGACAGCGGGATCCAGTGCCACTTTTAACTCCTAGAGTTAGTACCGCATACGTCCCGTACGGACGGTTGCCGCCGGGTGGTGGGCTTACGCCCCTGTAATACACGTCGTCTACTGCGGACTGCAGACGCGTTCTTCCCATTCTACGCTACCGGGGCGCTTTCGTGGAAGGGTGAGCAGAAGCCCGGCAACAGGTAGCTCATCACACTACCGGTCGCCGGGCTTCACAGCCGGGCTCTCGCACCGGGTTCTCACGCCGAGTCCTCGCACCGGGCTCTACGTTTATTCGGTGTTTACGCTTCAGCGCGAGCGCGCACCACCACGAGGCGGTAGTAGCCCAGCAGGAACAGGCACCAGATTGCGCCCATCACCAGCGCCAGCTGGGTGTCCGCGAAGCAGCCGAAGAGCACCACGATAAAGATCATGAACGCCAACGCCAGATAGCTCAGCCACAGGGGCTGGCGTACCGGCTGCACCTCGGTATCGGCGCCGCTGCGCTTGAAGGCAATGTGCGCCAGCAGAATCATGACCCACACGAATACGGTCGCGAAGGTTGCCAGGGAGGCAACCACCTCGAACGCGTTCTCGAAGAGCACGTTCACGATCACGCCGACCGCCATGACCAGCACCATGATGAGGGTGGTCATCCAGGGCGCACCGTTCTTGGTAACCTTCGCAAAGGACGCGGGGGCGAGGTTCTGCTTCGCCAGGCCGTACATCATGCGGCCGGCACCGTACACGTCCGCGTTCAGCGCAGAGATGGCGGCGGTAATGATGACCACGTTCAGAATCGATGCGGCAGCCGGAATGCCCAGACCCTCAAAAATCTGCACGAACGGCGAGTTCGCCTTCGTCACCGAGTACCAGGGGTACAGGGACATGATGACCGACAGGGTCAGAATGTAGAAGATGAGGATGCGGAACGGCACCGTGCGAATCGCCTTGGGGATTGAGGTGCGCGGGTCCTTCGCTTCACCGGCGGCAATACCGATGTTCTCGATACCGCCGAAGGCAAACATCACCACGGTAAAGCAGGCGAGGAAGCCGGTAAAACCGTTCGCGAAGAAGCCACCTTCAAGAGCCCAGAGGTTCGTGACGGAGGGCGCCACGGAGTCGTGTGCCTGCACACCCACGAAGAGCAGAACCACGCCGCCAACGATCATGGCGATAATGGCGCTGACCTTTACGAGCGTGAACCAGAATTCGGTTTCGCCGAATGCCTTGACCTTCGCCAGGTTAATGGCGAGCAGAATCAGCAGAACCGAGACGATCCAAATCCAGGAGGGGCTGTTCGGGAACCAGAACTTCATGTACACGGCAAAGGCGGTGACGTCCGCGATGGCGACCAGCGCCATTTCCAGGGCGTAGGTCCAGCCGGTCACAAAACCCGCCCAGCGTCCGAGGTAGCGGGTCGCGTATTCGGAGAACGCTCCGGAGACCGGGTGCGCCAGGGCGAGTTCGCCCATTGCACGCATCACCATGAACACTGCCGCGCCGCCAATAACGTAGGCAAGTAGCACGGAGGGGCCCGCCAGCTGAATGGCGGATGCCGAGCCGTAGAACAGGCCGGTGCCGATGGCGGAGCCGAGGGCGATGAACATGATGTGACGCAGGGAGAGTCCACGCGCTAGCTGCGGGCTCTCGGAGGTAGCCTCAGCTACGCCCTGCTGTACCGGGGATGAGTCCGGAGTGGTATTCATCTTCTTCTTTTCCTTTACCTCGTGGGGTGTACCCGCCGGTGGCGGGGAAACTTATCGGGCGGTGCCGCAGCTTAGCAGGTGGCTGAGAGCGGTACCGGTTGATTCACTCCCCATCGAGTGATGGGGCGTTGCGCGGAAGGTGTTGCCTTCGCGCGTCGCCCCGTCGCATCCCCACTCAACCGGTACGGCGGGAGGGAACGCAAAAGACGGCGGGAAGGCAACGTTGCCTTTCCGCCGTCTTTTCGTCAAAGACTACTTCTGTCGCTTACGTCCAATGACGATAGAGCACAGAGCGGTTGCAGCAGTCACAGTGTAGACTGCAGGCCACGCGCCAAGCTTCTTGGCGAGCGGATGAGCGGCGCCGAACGCGCCGAGGTAGACAGCGGTGAGGAAGGTGGCACGGCCTGCGCCAGCCTTACGCTTCCAATTCTTGTAAGCCACGGCACCGCACAGTGCCAGGATAGCGCCACCGAGCGGGCGGATGCCGGTGCTAGATGCAACCTTGTAGCCACCGAGCAGACCGGTGACGGAGGCGAGAGTCGGGCAGAACTTCACGACGTACTCCTCTGTGAGATCGGACAGTTTCCACATTCATAGTACTCCACGACACACAGAATGTATATTCACCGCGGTTAATATTTCTGCGTTTCTTACGGACCGGGTACATCAAAGTGCCTAATCAGAAAAAGACTGGGGTACAAAAACCAGTACAAAAAGACCGGTATAAAAGGACCGGGGCGCAAAGAGCGGGGCGCAAACCCGTCAGGTTCACGCCCCGGCACATGCCGCATGCGAGCTCACATCGTGCCGCATGCTCTGGATCGTTAGTTCTAGAGCTTTAGAGAGCCAGGTCCAGCGCCTCCAGCTGTGCTTCGGTCCACAGCTCAGCAGCCAGCTGCAGAGCGTAACGAGCCGAACGAGGAGCCACCACGTCCACGGAGAGGTGGAAGTCCTGGTCAGCCTCCGGGCCGCACAGATCAGACACGCAACGCACTCCGATAAACGGAATCTCGTAGTTGTGGCAGACCTGAGCAATAGCGGTGGTCTCCATGTCGGTGCTGATGGCGCCCTCGAACGCCTCGCGGGTGTCCTTCACGTTGTGGGCGGTTACGAAGGAGTTACCCGCCAGCATCTGGCCGCGGCGCACCTCCCACGGGCTCTCAGCCTGCTCACGCACAGGCTCCAGTGCGGCGAGCGCATGCTCCAGAGCGTCCTGCCACTCATCCGCCTGACCGTCGTAGCTTTCGGGCATGCCCGGAACCTGGCCGCGCGCGTAACCGAACGCGGTCGCGTCGGCATCAGTGTAGGTGTAGTTCGCGCCAATCAGCACGTCGCCCACGTTAATGCCGCGAGCCAAACCGCCGGCGGTACCTGCGCTGATGACGCCCAGGCAGTTCGAGGAGTAGCTGATCGCCTCGGTGACGGCGCTCGCCGCGTTCACCAGACCGATCTTGGAGCGAACCAGCAGCAGCGGAACCTGGTCCTCACCCACCTGCAGGTAACGCGGGTGGAATACCGCCGCACCCTCGGTGAAGGAGGGCTGCAGCTCCTCGGTCACCTTCAGGAAGGGTGCAAGCTCCTCATCCATAGCCACCTGAATGATGATGGCGTTGGACATGCCGTCCATCAGCTCAAACATGCTGTTGAACGCCTCAGCCGGGTCGAAAGCGTTCGGGTCAAAGTCCACTGGGTTGAAGGCGGATGCGAAAGCGTCAGGAATCTGTGCGCTCATTACGCCATCACCTGCGCCCACTCATCGCGTGCCGCGAGGAACTCGCGAGCCGCAGCCTGCGCACCTTCGAGGGTGTGGTTGGCGCCCCAACCGCACTGCACCTCGTTCGCTGCCGGAACCTCGGTCGCGTTGAGGATATCGTTGAGGGTTGCTTCCAGGATAGGGAAGAAATCCTCGGGCTCCAGGGCCAGGGTCAGCGCGTAGAAACCGGTCTGGCAGCCCATCGGGGAGAAGTCAATCAGACGGTCGGTGTGGTTGCGCATGTGCTCGGCGCTCAGGTGCTCGATGGAGTGCACGGTCGGCATTTCCAGGTGCGCGGTGTTCGGCTGGGTGAATCGGATATCGTACTTGATGAGGGTGTCGCCACCGGGCAGGACCTTGCGGTCTGCGATACGCACGTAGGGTGCTGCTACGGCGCGGTGGTCGAGGTTGAAGGATTCGACGTTCAATTTTTCCATGACTCTATCTTCTCTTAAAAGCGGGGCGACTAAAACAGGGGCACCTCGCGGGCGACGCAGGATGTAAAGGCTGACAACGCAGGATGTTTCATGAGCGGCGCAGCAGGTCAGGCGCGAAGAAGGTGGCAGCTACGGCACATCCGGTCGGGTACGTAAAAGCCCCGGCTGCAGATCCGAAAATCTACCGCCCGGGCTACAAGCAGTTATCGTAGGGGCATGGCGCAGGACGTTGCTCTTAGAAGTGGGGATGCTTCACTTCCGCCTGCACCGGGCACTCCGGCGGGCAGTAGTTCTTCGCGTCCTCAGCCAGCACCTCGCGGGTCTGCACCACATCGTCGTTAATCTGCTCAATCAGCGCCTCAACACCGGTGTACGCCACCATGGGGCGCAGACGCTTCACGAACTCAATCAGCACACGCTGACCGTACAGGTTGAAATCCTCCACGCGCTCTTCCGGGCGGTCAATCACGTGCGCCTCAACCTGGCGGTGCTCAATACCGTCAAAGGTCGGGTTCGTACCCACCGAAATAGCGGAGGGGTGACGGTTACCGGACTCGTCCACGAGCCAGCCGGCGTACACACCGTCGGCGGGAATCAGGCCGCGCGCCTCAAGCTCAAGATTCGCGGTCGGGAAGCCCAACTCGCGGCCGCGCGCCAGACCGTGTACGACCTCACCAGCCATCATGTGGTGGCGGCCCAGCAGCTCGGTTGCGGCGGGCATATCGCCCTCCAGCAGCAGCTGGCGGATGCGGGTCGAGGAGCAACGGGTGTTCTCATCCACCATCAGATCCTCAACGACAACCACCTCAAAGCCGTACTTCTCCCCCAGCTCACGCATGGTGTTCAGGTCGCCGGAGTTGTTCTTACCAAAGCGCACGTCGTCACCGATGACCACGAAACGCGCATTCAGCGCATCCACAAAGGTGGACTTCACGAACTCCTCGGGGGTCTGCGCAGCGAACTCCAGGTTGTAGTTCAGCAGCAGGTAGTCGTTCAGACCCAGCAGGCACATGAAGTAGCGTCGCGAGCCCTGACCCATAATGTCGTGGTGGGCGACCTCGGGACGGTGCACCTGCATCGGGTGCGGGTCAAAAGAGACCGCGATAGAGCTCAAACCGTGCTCTTCAGCAAGGGAGACCACGCGCGAAATCACGCGGGCATGTCCACGGTGCACGCCGTCAAAATTGCCGATGGTCACGACCGAGGGGCCGTAGCCGGCGGGGACCTCGCTCAAAGCGGTGTAGAGGGTCACGGGCTCTCCTGAAAAAGATAAATGTACCTAACCATCCTAGACCACAGGCGGCAGGATGCAGAATTCAAAACGGGAATCAACAGGGAATGGAACGGCGCCCCTCGCAGGCGGTGCCCTCTCCCCTAGCTTTGTGGATGCGGCGGAGGTGGCGGGTATCTGACTGGCAGCGGCAGAACCCCACCCACAAGCCAAGCCCCGCCCGCAGAAAACCCACCCATAAGAAAGCCCGGGCAGGCACCCCACCGTGCGGCAGGAACCTTCCCGGGCGTTACGACTACTTACGAGCCTGGTTACGAGAAGCCTTCAGCATCTCCTCGCGAATCTTATTGGACTTGTTAATCCAGCTGTACCACACCAGCAGGCACGGAGGAATCACAAGCTCAGTCACCATCAGCACGATCAGCGACCAGTGCGGGGTGCCGAAGAACGCCCACGACAGGATACGACCCACGCCGCCCAGGAAAACCACCAGGCAGGAGAACGCGAGCATGTTCACCCACTTGAACTTCACGGCAATGAACACGAAGGATAGGCCCACACCCACATAGGTTGCCGCGAAGAACACGTAGTTCGACTGCACCGAGGGGTTCGCAAAATCTGCAGGCGCATCCGGAATGACGCGGATACCGCCCAGAACCTGCCACACACCGTACGCAATCATGAACAGACCGTACAGCGCCACCGCCGCGCGGAACGCCGCACGGTTCTGAGGCTTAGCCGCCTCCTCAATGCTCTTGGGGCGGGCAAACGCCTCGCGGGTTGCCTTCTTCTCAGCCTTCTTATCGGCCTTCTGCGACGCCTTATCGCCGGACGCCGGTGCGGCTACACGAACACCCTCGGGTGCCTTCGCCGCTGAAATAGGCTCAGCGCTCTTAGCACCGGCAGCCTTCGCGGCACCGCCCTGAGTAGCAGCTCCGGTCGCAGCAGCCCCGGTTACGGTAGCTTCAGCCTGTGCAGACTCCACGCGGGGTACCGGCGCGGTACGAGGCTCACTCGCCTTCTTAGCGGAGCTCTGGTTCTCGCTCATATTCTCTCCTTCAGCAGGGCCGGGCGGCACCCGCACGAGTAGTCATGTGTGTTCAGGGATGTTTACGTTAGCGTGTTGAATGAATAGGGCGCACGTTCAACAGGTGCTGAATCAATCAGGCTTGAGGAATCAGCTTTGGGTAGGCGCAAACACCGAACCCTCTTCGCCCATCATAAGCCTTCAACGCCTAGTTGAAGGAACGATTCGCCTCAAAAACCAGCACCGGGGCGGCCTGCACCTTCCCGCGCTGCTTCTTATTCTCCAGGAGGGCAACCAAGGTACCGTCCGGGGCGAAGCCCGCCACAATACCCTCAACGCTGGCATGCTGCACCGCGCCGGACTCATCCGCGCTCGCGTGCACGGAACGCTTCACTACGGAACCATCACCGCTGGGGCTAATACGACGACCGTAAGAAATATCGCTCGCCTCCACGGCAGAGAGCTCACGCGCACCAAAGATGCGGCGTGCCGCTTCCTCCAGGGGAAGCAGCGGCAAATCTTCCAGCGGTGCTTCCGATTCTTCACGGCGCTGCTTCAACTGCGCCAAATCGGCGGCGTCCTCAAGCACCACCGCACCCACACGGGTACGGCGAAGAGCCGTCAGGTGTCCACCGGTGCCCAGAATCTTGCCCAGATCACGCGCCAGGGCACGAATATAGGTGCCCGAAGAGCACGAAACCGTCACCTTGCAGTCAATCACGGGAACCGAGGTTGCCGTGTGCTCGCCCTCGTTCTCGGGGTCCTCAATCACGTACTCGGCAAAACCGGCAGCCACAGAATGCACCGTGAACTCGCTAATCGTCACCGGACGCGCCGCCAACTCAACCTGCTCGCCGCTACGCACACGCGCGTACGAACGAACACCGTTGATCTTGATAGCAGACACCGCAGAAGGAACCTGCAGAATGTCGCCGCTCAGCTGCGCCACAGCCTCCAGGATGCGCGCACGCATCTGCTCAGTGTCCATACCGGTCAGCGCCTCAACGGCATCCGGATGCGCGGCGGTGTGCTCACCCTCGGCGTCCTCAGTCAGCGTCTCAATGCCCAGGCGAATCGTCGCGTCATAGGTTTTATCCTGACCGACCAGGTAGGTCAGCAGCTTCGTCGCCTTATTGATGCCCAAAATCAGCACGCCGGTCGCGGCAGGATCCAGCGTACCGGCGTGACCAACCCGCCGGGTGCCAGCAATACGACGCATCTGAGAGACTGCGTCGTGGCTGCTCATCCCGGCGGGCTTATCAATGACCATCAGGCCGGACGGGCCCTGAGGTTGTTTCTTCGCCACTTAGGCGTCCTCACCCTCGGCAGGCTCATCCTTCTTGTAGGGGTCAGCCTCACCAGCGTACTCGGCACCCTCAGCTGCAGCAGCCAGGGCGGCGTCGCGCTCGCGAGTCTCACGCAGAAGCGCCTCAATGTGGAAGGCGTTCTCGGGAACCTCGTCAGCGACGAAAGTCAGGGTGGGGGTCAGGCGGGCAGTGATGTTCTTACCCACCTCGGCGCGCAGAATACCCTTAGCAGATTCCAGCGCCTTCTTGGTGTTTGCGGCGTCCTCTTCGGAGCCGAACACGGTGTAGTACAGGGTTGCGTGCTGCAGGTCGTTGGTCACGCGGGCATCGGTAATGGTCACAAAACCGAGGCGGGGATCCTTAACACGACGCTCCAGCGCCTTCGCCACAATTACCTTGATGCGGTCGGCAAGTCGTGCCGCGCGGGCTGCATCAGCCATGTGTTTCTCCTTGAAATGTCGTGGTGAAATATCGTGGCGCCTTCCGCGAACACTCGGGGTGCTTTGGAGGCGTTCCAGGTAATGCGGAAGCGCCCGCCCCGCCAGCACCCGCCCCGCAGGCTCCAGTTTTAGAAGCCTGCGGGTGCGAGAACACTAGCGGGTGACGGGCGCATCAGCGTGTGAGTCTTAGACACGCGGCTTTTCGCGCATCTCCCAAGTCTCGATAATGTCGCCTTCCTTGATGTCGTTGAAGGAGCCGAGGCCAATACCACACTCGAAACCTTCGCGAACCTCGGTAGCGTCGTCCTTGAAACGACGCAGCGACTCGATGGTGAGGTTGTCAGCCACCACGGAACCGTCGCGCACCAGGCGTGCCTTGGCGTTGCGCTTGATGATGCCGTTCTTGACGATCGAACCTGCGATGTTGCCCCACTTGGAGGAGCGGAAGACCTCGCGGATCTCTGCGGAGCCGAGCTCCACTTCCTCGTACTCGGGCTTGAGCATACCCTTGACGGCCTGCTCAATTTCCTCAATCGCACGGTAGATGACCGAGTAGAACTTCATCTCGACGCCTTCGCGGTCGGCAAGTTCTGCCACGCGCTCTGCCGGGCGGACGTTGAAGCCGATGATGACCGCGTTGTCCACGGTTGCCAGGTTCACGTCGTTCTGGGTAATAGCACCCACACCGCGGTGGATGACGCGCAGCTGAACCTCGTCGCCACCGGCGTCGATCTTCATCAGGGACTCTTCCAGTGCTTCAACAGCACCGGAGACGTCACCCTTAATGATCAGGTTCAGGGTGTCCATCTTGCCCTCAGCCACAGCGGCATCGAAGGACTCGAGGGTCACGCGCTTACGACGCTTAGCCAGCTGAGCGTTACGATCAGCAGCCTCACGCTTCTCAGCAATCTGACGAGCGGTACGCTCTTCCTCGGTGGAGAGGAAGGTATCGCCTGCACGAGGAACGGTGGACAGACCCAGCACCTGAACGGGGCGGGACGGGCCAGCTTCCTTCACAGCCTGACCGTTCTCATCGAACATTGCACGAACGCGACCGTGAGCAACACCGGCAACGATAGCGTCACCGACGTGCAGGGTACCGGACTGAACCAGGACGGTGGAAACCGCACCGCGGCCCTTGTCCAGGTTTGCTTCAATAGCAACGCCGCGTGCTTCCTTGTTCGGGTTAGCGGTCAGTTCGAGCACGTCAGCGGTCAGGGTGACAGCCTCAAGCAGCTCGTCGATGTTGGTGCCGTTGCGAGCGGAGACGTCCACGAACATGGTGTCGCCACCGTACTCTTCGGGGATCAGACCGTACTCGGTGAGCTGGCCACGGATCTTCTCCGGGGACGCGCCTTCCTTATCGATCTTGTTCACAGCAACCACGATCGGCACGTTAGCGGCCTGTGCGTGGTTCAGTGCCTCAACGGTCTGGGGCATAACGCCGTCATCCGCCGCGACCACGAGGATTGCCACGTCGGTGACCTTCGCACCACGGGCACGCATAGCGGTGAACGCCTCGTGACCGGGGGTATCGATGAAGGTAATCGCGCGGTCTTCACCCTCAACGGTGGTGTGGACCTGGTATGCACCAATGTGCTGGGTAATGCCGCCGGCCTCACCCTCAATGACGTTGGTGTTACGGATAGCGTCCAGCAGGCGGGTCTTACCGTGGTCAACGTGACCCATGACGGTGACGACCGGGGGACGAACCTCCAGGACATCCTCGCCCTCAGCTTCTGCTTCGGCTTCGAGGTCGATGTCGAAGGACTCGAGCAGCTCGCGCTCCTCATCCTCCGGGGAAACAATCTTGATCGAGTAACCCAGTTCGGCACCCAGCAGCTCGAAGGTCTCCTCGTCCAGGGACTGAGTCTGGGTAGCCATCTCACCCAGGTGGAAGAGAACCGTAATCAGCGATGCCGGGTTTGCGCCAATCTTCTCAGCGAAGTCCATGATGGACGCGCCGCGGCGCAGACGAATCTCGGTCGAGCCGTCGCCGCGAGGAACAACCACGCCACCGGGTGCCGGTGCGTTCAGCTGCTCCTGCTCATGGCGGCGAGCTGCCTTGGACTTGCGGCCCTTACGCTTGGAGCCACCGCGACCGAATGCGCCCTGTGCGTTGCCGCGACCGCCGGGGCCGGGACGACCCGGACCGCGGTTGAAGCCGCCGCCGGAACCGCCGCCGCGACGTGCGCCGCCGCCACCGTTACCGCCGCCGTTGTTGGAGCCGGACGCGCCGCCACCAACGTTGGAAACCTTGGGCATCATCGAGGGGTTCGGGCGTGCACCGCCGCCACCAGCCGGACGGGGTGCACCGGGACGTGCGCCAGCTGCCGGACGGGGGCCACCGTTACCTGCGGGACGTGCGCCACCTGCGGGGCGGGGACCGCCGTTACCGCCGGGGCGTGCGCCACCGTTGCCGCCGGGGCGTGCGCCACCGTTGCCGCCGTTGCCACCGGGACGACCGTTACGTGCCGGACGGGGACCGCCGGAACGCTGGGAGTCGCCGCCGCCACGCTTCATACCCTGCTGGGATGCGAAGGGGTTATTACCGGGGCGAGGACCGGGCTTGGGGCCGGGCTTCGGAGCGGCAGGCTTGGGCGCTGCCGACTTCGGTGCAGCCTCGGGGCGTGCCATGCCCTGCTGGGTTGCGAAGGGGTTGTTACCCGGGCGGGGACCGCCGGGCTTGGGTGCTGCTGCTGCAGGCTTTGCGGCGGGCTTAGCTGCAGGCTTGGGAGCTGCGCTCTCAGCTACTGCGGGCTTAGCTGCAGGCTTGGGTGCCGGCTTAGCGGCAGGCTTTGCCGTTGCCGGTTTGGGAGCTGCCGCAGGCTTAGCGGCGGGCTTAGCCGCTGCGGGCTTGGGTGCCGACTTAGCTGCCGACTCCGCGGGTGCTGCCTTTGCGGCAGGCTTAGCGGCTGCGGCGGGGAATTCCGCGCGCAGCTTCTTCAGAACCATGGGGTTCAGGGTGGAAGAGGAGCTCTTAACGAACTCGCCCATATCCTTGAGCTTAGCGATAACTTCCTTAGAAGGTACGCCTACTTCTTTAGCAAACTCGTGTACTCGAGGCTGAGCCAAATTTTCTCCATTCCCGGTCCGCACCGGGAATGGTGCGAACACTAATGTTTACGGGGTGCACGCCCGAAGGCGCGCCAATTCGTGAAATTGCCGGTGGGTGAGCACGAAAGGGTACTCATTTCGCGGCACTCATTAGATATCCATCAGTTTTCTGACTCGCTTTCAGATAAGAAGTCGTCAAACTCGTTGACTTACAGAGGGCATATACCCGAAAAGCGTCTATGAGGGGGTCGAGTCCGCAATAACGGCTCGAATCTGCTCACAGCACGCCTGCAGCTGGGCTACAGGGATCGCTTTTTTGAAGGCGCGCGCCAGACCGTTCTTTTTCTGCAGAGCGGCTACGCACTTTTCGCTCGGATGGATCCAAGCGCCTCGTCCGGGCATAGTTCCCGCCATATCGGGCTGATAGGGCGGGGTGTCCGCCTGCTCGGTAGCAGACGTGACGGGTGTGCGGGCGATGCGCAGCAGGTTGCGCTGTTCATCGCGGGCACGGCATCCGATGCAGGTGCGGACCGGTCCTTCAAATGCTTCGGAGGTTGCGGTGAGGTCGTGATCGCTCATGGTCCTCTCCCCTCTCTAGCGTGTGTAGAACCGCGTTCGCAGTACATTCGTGATGCTCTATCCGGTGCGTGTGAGGGCACGATAAAGCGCCCGGTTACACACCGGCACATCTTAATAGTGTATCCCGTTTTTAAGAATCATGGGCAAAACTGTGACGCAGGCGCAAGAATACCGGGCACGTTACTGCCCAATATCCTGCGCCTGCATCAAAGGGATACGCCCCTCACCGGGGCTAATGCTTATTCAGCGTCCTGTGCGGACTCTTCTGCTGCTTCTTCAGCCAGGCTACGAGCCACGCGTGCTGCTACCTCTTCCTCGGCACGAACCTGAGCGTACTTGGACTCGGAGAGAATATCGATACGCCAGCCGGTCAGCTTCGCTGCCAGACGTGCATTCTGGCCCTCACGGCCGATAGCCAGGGACAGCTGATCATCCGGGACCACAGCACGAGCGGAGTACTCACGCGGGTTCGCGATAATGACCTCGGTGACCTTCGCCGGGGACAGCGCCGCAGCGATGAAGGTTGCCGGATCGGTCGAGTAGTCGACAATGTCAATCTTCTCGTCGTTCAGCTCGGCAGCAACCGCACGCACGCGGGCACCCATATCGCCGATACACGCACCCTTAGCGTTAATGGTCGGGTTCTTCGCGGACACAGCAATCTTGGAGCGGTGACCAGCTTCACGTGCGATGGAGTTAATGGAAACCAGGCCCTCAGAGATTTCGGGAACCTCGTGCTCGAACAGGCGCAGAACCAGGTTCGGGTGCGAACGAGAAACCACAATCGAGGGACCCTTGGGGCCGCGGCGAGCCTCAACCAGGTAGGCGCGCAGGCGGGAGCCGTGCGGGTACTTCTCGCCCGGAACCTGCTCATTGCTGGGCAGAACAGCTTCAACGGTGCCCAGGTCAACCTGAACCATACGCGGGTTGTTGCCCTGCTGAATCACGCCGGACACCAGGGTGCCCTCACGGTCCTTGAACTCGCCCAGAACGGATGCGTCCTCAGCGTCACGCAGACGCTGCGAAAGCACCTGACGGACGGTTGCGGCAGCGATACGGCCAAAGTTGTTCGGGGTATCGTCGAACTCGTCAATCTTCTGGTTGTCCTCATCAAGCTCAGGAGCCAGAATGACGAACTCGCCGGTGGTGTGGTCGATGACGGCACGAGAGCCCTTAATAGCGCCGGGCTGCTTCATGTACGCAAGCAGCAGGGCGTTCTCAACCAGGGTGAAGAGCTCCTCCATGACGAGAGAGCGCTGCTTCGCCAATGCGCGCAGTGCGCCCAGGTCAATAGTTTTAATATCCTCCACGCTTTTCAGCCTTTCCCAGTTAGCACGGCGCCGGGACGCTCAATGCGCCCCGGCTCCCGAACGGTATATACCTGGCACGGAACACCCCGTGCCTGAAGCTTTAATAACTCTATTCTACCGGCTCAGCGGGCGAATTGAAGTCAATCTCGACGTGAGCAGAAGCAATATTTTCCCAAGGAAGCAAGCTCGGCTCGTGGTACGACTCCTTCTGACCCTTCTTCGTGTTCTTCTTACGAGCCAGCACCGGACCTTCATCCTGCACCTCGTGCAGACGCGCCAGGTACTCGGTACCGTCGGGTGCGGTGACCGCGATCAGGCGGGTACGGGCACGTTCCCAGTGGCGGCGCTCGGTCAGGGCGCGGGTAGCGCCGGGCGAGGACACCTCCAGCTCGTAGGGGAAGAACTCGTCGTTCTCATCCGCACGGTCCAGGGCGCTCGAAATCGCACCGGAAATCTCCGCGAGGGAATCCAGCGACAGCGAATCGGTACGCTCAGCGGTGTAGTCCACCGTAATCTTCACGGTGCGGTTCGCCGCCGGGCCCGAAATCTTCAGACCCTCCAGCACCAGCGAGAACTCGGAGATAACCGGGGCAATCGCTTCGGCAACCTCTTCCTCACGAATCGCGCGGGTACCCACGCGCACCGGTGCCTCCACCACGGGCTCGCTCTCAGCGCGAGTGCGGGGAACGTTCACACCATTCGCCACGCGGGATGCGGCACGGCGAGCGCGCGCATTCGGGGCGCTCTTCTTAGAGCCAGAACGCTTCGGCTTATATGCCATAGTTCTCTTCTTTCATTCTTCCGCCGCTACCCCGCCCCACCTCTTGGGAGGCAGGGCAGGTGGCGACGGTTTTACGTCTCTGCGGGCTAGTGGCGTGCCTTAGGCGCCGCGCACCTCAGCGATGACCTCAGCCACCGCGTTCTCGACGGACACCTCGCGAGCCTCACCGCTGCGGCGGTCCTTCAGTTCCAGCACGCCGTCCTTGAAGCCGCGACCAATCACCAGGATGGTGGGCACACCCAGCAGCTCGGCGTCGCCGAACTTCACGCCGGGGCTGGTCTTCGGGCGGTCGTCCAGCATGACCTGCAGGCCGGCGGATTCCAGGGATGCGCTGAGCTCTTCAGCGTACTCGTGGGATGCTGCGTCCTTGCCGGTGATGACGATGTGCACGTCTGCCGGTGCCAGGTTACGCGGCCAGATCAGGCCCTTCTCGTCGTGGTTGCCCTCGGCGATAGCAGCCAGTGCGCGGGTCACACCCACGCCGTAGGAGCCCATGGTCACGGTCTGTAGCTTGCCGTTCTGGTCCAAGACCTTCAGGCCCAGTGCCTCAGCGTACTTGCGGCCCAGGGCGAAGATGTGGCCCATCTCGATGCCGCGGGCTGCCACCAGCTCGCCGGAGCCGTCCGGTGCCGGGTCGCCTTCGCGCACCTCGCACGCCTCAATCACGCCGTCGGCGGTGAAGTCGCGGCCGAAGACCAGGTTCGCCACGTGCTTGCCCTCTTCGTTTGCGCCGGTCACCCAGCGGGTACCGCGCACCACGCGGGGGTCAACGAAGAAGGGAATGCCGGTTGCGGAAGCCACCGCATCCTCGGCCTCGGTGTGCGCGCCGAGCAGGGGCGCGTCCAGGCTCAGGCCGGGGCCAATGTAGCCCTTGACCAGCTGCGGGTATGCCTTCAGGTCCTCTTCGCTGGCTGCCTCAACCTCAACCTCGCCGCCGATTCCCAGCAGGGCGCCGATGTTGACCTCAACGCGGCCCAGGTCCACGGCACGGTCGCCGGGAACGCCCACGGCGAAGACCTTACGCTCGCCGGAGGGGGTGATGACGGTGCCCAGGAAGCACTTGAGGGTCTGCGAAGCTTCCAGGGTGCCACCGGTTACCTCGGAGTGCAGTTCGTTCATGCGCTCCACCAGGGACTCAATGGTGGCGGAGTCGGGGGTGTCCACAACGATTGCTACCGGGGTGTCCTCGGTGATTTCGATTTCCTCGGGAACCACGGTGGTGACGGCCTCAACGTTTGCCGCGTAGCCGCCCGCGGAACGCACGAAGGTGTCCTCGCCGATGGGGGTCGGGTGCAGGAACTCTTCACTGCGGGAGCCACCCATCGCGCCGGACTGTGCGGTCACAATGACAATCTCCAGACCCAGGCGCTCGAAGATGCGCTGGTAGGCGGCACGGTGCGCCATGTACGCCTCGTTCAGGCCCTCGTCGTCAATGTTGAAGGAGTAGGAGTCCTTCATGACGAACTCGCGGCCGCGTAGCAGACCCGCGCGGGGGCGTGCCTCATCGCGGTACTTGGTCTGAATCTGGTACAGGGACAGCGGCAGGTCCTTGTAGGAGGAGTACAGGTCCTTCACCAGCAGGGTGAACATTTCCTCGTGGGTGGGTGCCAGCAGCATGTCTGCACCCTTACGGTCTTTGAGGCGGAAGAGGTTATCGCCGTACTCATCCCAGCGGTTGGTTGCCTCGTAGGGTTCGCGGGGCAGCAGCGCGGGGAAGTGGACTTCCTGCGCGCCAATGGCGTCCATCTCTTCGCGGACGATGTTCTCGACCTTGCGCAGTACCTTCAGGCCCAGGGGCAGCCAGGTGTACACGCCGGGGGCTGCGCGGCGGATGTAACCGGCACGGACCAGCAGCTTGTGGCTGGCGACCTCAGCGTCTACGGGGTCCTCGCGCAGAGTGCGCACGAAGAGGTTGGAAAGGCGAAGTACCACGATTCTCCTTGAAAGGTCGATAGGTTTAAATAGGGTGCCCACGGCTCACCGGGTAAGCCGCGAAAAAGGCACAGTCGTCTTTAATTTTATAGCGTTTTAGGGTTCGGCGTGTTTAGCGCTCAAAAATGATGGTCGAGAACTGCCCGATCTGCTCCCAACCGGTCCCCCGGTACATGGCAAGAGCGCGGGCGTTGTAGTCGTTCACGTACAGGCTCAAGTGCGGGTAGCGGTGCTGTAGAATCTGCGCGGCGGCAGTGAAGAACGGCTTAGCCAGACCGTAGCCGCGGTAGTCCGGGTGCAGCCACACGCCCTGCACCTGCGCGGCGTCCAGGTTCACGATGCCCGCATCCGCCTTGAAGATGACGCGCCCATTCACATCGGTGACAATGGCGCTGCGCTGACCGGCGATGAGCGTGCGCAGGCGCGCCGCGTAGCCCTCCCCGTAGCGGGCAATCGGGTCAAAGCCGACCTCCTCGGTGAACATGGCGGCTGCGGCGGGCAGAAGCTCCTCCAGGTCCGCGGAGGTGGCAAGGCGCGCATACCCGGCAGTCTCACCGCTGAGTTGGAAAGCAGCGGCGGGGCTCTCCCCCGGCTTGAGGGGCCTGGGTTTGATGGGCTCTGGCAGGTGCGCCGGCAGCTCAGGAAGCTCCGCCTCGTAGAAGCGGGCGAGGTCCTTCTCCGGCGGCAAATACAGCAACGGCTGATTGGGGCGCTCCGACAGAACCCGCGCACGATGATCGCAACCGTCACGCAGGCTCGGCTGCTGCATCTGCAGTAGCGGGCTCTTACCGCCTCGGCTCTGCTCGCACAGCTCCTGCATACGCGTCCACAGGGGCATCACGAAGGCGCTCTCACCGAACATAGAATCCAGGCGAGAACCCACCTGCAGCAGCAGCTGAGCCAGCGCGTCACGATGCGCGAGCGCCGTCGCATCCAGGGAGGAGGCATCCGGCGATTCAGCGCCATGAGAATCCGCATCGTGTTCAGCATGTTCAACTGCGGCACCACACAATCGCACCGGCACCACATTCGAACCCAACAGCAACACACAGCACAACTGCCCATCGCGCTCACACCCCACAAAACCCTGATAGTAGTGCATCGGAATACGCGGGGCCCTCACCGGAAGAGGGCACGCCAAATAATGCTCAATGGAGTACAGATTCGGGACCGGGTCACTGAACAGGACCTCCTCCAATTCATCACACCACCGAGTATCCAAAGCAAAAACGTGTTCCTTCACGCGATTACGCATAGGGGAAGAATCCATCGACGAAATAGCAGCACACCGGGCACGATTACCCTTACAGCGGCGAGAAAAAAGAGTGAACATGACGTGTTGAGTGATAGAGAATGAGCGATAAAAATTGAGTGAAAACACGGGGACATGTAACCCCGAAAAGGTAGCCGGATCATGCGGCCACAACCGGCAGCGGCAAGCACCAAGCCTGCCACCACCATAACCGGACATAACCGGAAAAGCGCGGAGGCGCCCCTCACCAGGACGCCTCCGCACACAAAAGCTAACTAGCTCACCGAAACAGCCGGGGAACCCTCGGGAACATACTCGCCCGAAGCCTCCATCTCAGCAGCAATACGGGTAGCCTCTTCAATCAGAGTCTCAACGATCTGATCCTCAGGCACGGTCTTAATGACCTCACCCTTCACGAAAATCTGGCCCTTACCGTTACCGGACGCCACACCCAGGTCAGCCTCACGAGCCTCACCCGGACCGTTCACTACGCAACCCATCACGGCAACACGCAGCGGAACCTTCATATGCTCCAGGCCCTTAGTCACGTTCTCAGCAAGTTCCCACACGTTCACCTGCGCACGACCACACGACGGGCACGAAACGATATCCAGCTTGCGGGGGCGAAGGTTCAGCGACTCCAGGATCTTGGTGCCCACCTTCACCTCCTCAACCGGAGGAGCAGACAGCGACACGCGAATAGTATCGCCAATACCCTGAGACAGCAGAGTACCGAACGCCACCGAGCTCTTAATAGTGCCCTGGAACGCCGGACCAGCCTCAGTCACACCCAAGTGCAGGGGCCAGTCACCGCGCTCAGCCAGCTGACGGTACGCCTCCACCATCACCACAGGGTCATTATGCTTCACAGAAATCTTGAAATCGCGGAAACCGTGCTCCTCAAAGAGCGAAGCCTCCCACACAGCAGACTCAACCAGAGCCTCCGGAGTAGCCTTACCGTACTTCTCCAACAGACGCTTATCCAGCGAACCAGCGTTCACACCAATACGCAGAGAAACGCCGTGGTCCGAAGCCATCTGAGCGATTTCCTTCACCTGGTCGTCGAACTTACGGATATTACCCGGGTTCACACGCACAGCACCGCAACCAGCCTGAATAGCCGCATACACGTACTTCGGCTGGAAGTGAATATCAGCAATCACCGGAATACGGGACTGCTTCGCAATAATGGGCAGAGCCTCCGCATCCTTATCGGTCGGGCACGCCACACGCACAATATCGCAACCGGCAGCGGTCAACTCAGCAATCTGCTGCAGAGTCGCACCAATGTCGTGGGTCTTAGTGGTCGTCATCGACTGCACCGAAATCGGAGATTCAGAACCAACACCGACAGAACCCACCTTAAACTGGCGAGTCTTACGACGCGGGGACAGAACCGCGGGAGCGGGCTTCGGCATACCAAGGCTGACCGACAAGGTTTTCCTCCATACATGGGTTATGAAGGACGTACGACGCATCCTTCGTTCAACTTTTTATTGTGCCACTGACGCGAAAGAAAGCACTAATACGGGTACCCTTACCGCGCGTAACAACACACTAAAACAGGGTGATGGGCTTAACAATATCCGCCACAATCAGAATGATAGACATCACAATAAATGCGCCCGCCACCGCATACGTCAACGGCAACAACTTCACCGGATCAAACGGACCCGGATCCTTACGCCCAGTCAAACGTGCAAAGAAACGACGCACACCCTCCCAGAGCGCACCCAACACGTGGCCACCATCCAGAGGCAGAAGCGGAATCAGATTAAACGCAAAAAGCATCAAATTCATATTCGCCACCAGCGAGACCAACATCGCTGCCTTCGCCTTCACATCAATACGGTCAGTAGCCGTCACCTCACCGGCAATACGACTCACACCAACCACAGACACCGGCGACTCGGCGCTACGCTCACCACCAGTCACCAAAGTCACCGTCAACTCCCACACACGCTGCGGCAACGAAAGCATCGACGAACCCACACGAGAGAGCGTATCGCCCACCATCGCAGGCACCTCAGTAATAGAACCCGGCACCAACTCACTCGACGGCGAAACACCCACAAAACCGCCGCGAGTCGTCGCAATCGAACCATCCGCAGCACGCGCATACTGGCCCTTACCATCAGAAACCGGGCGAATCATCTCAACCGGAGTCACCGACAAATCCAGACGCTGACCATTACGCTCCACCGTCAAAGTGCTCGGGTGAGAACCCGCCGCACGAATCGCCGAAGACACAGCCTCCCACGAACCCGTCGACGCACCATTCACAGCAACCACACGGTCACCCACCTGCACACCAGCAGCCTTCGCAGGCGACGGGGTGGACTTATCCGTACACTCGCCATAGCTAATCGAATCATGAGTGACGTTCACGCTCGGCACGCATTCAGACACCGCTGACACCTTATTCGTCACCTGCGCCGTACCGAAACCGCACACCAAAATAGCCGTGCAGACCACACCAATCAGCAGGTTCATGGTCGGGCCACCCAGCATAATCACCATGCGCTTGAGCACCGGCAACTTATAGAACAGGCGGTCCTCATCACCGGGCTTCAGGCGCTCAGCATCCGCCGCACGCGCCTCCTCAGCCATGGAGGCAAACGGGCTGGTACTGCCCGAATGGCCCTCCTCATGGTGCTCCTTCACCTCAGCAGGGCTCGGCGGGTACATGCCAATCATCGAAATGTAGCCGCCCAACGGGATCGCCTTGAAACCGTACTCAGTCTCACCGCGGCGGAAAGAGAACACGGTCTTACCGAAGCCAATCATGTACTGCGGGACGCGCACATTGAACAGCTTCGCGGGCACCAGATGCCCCACCTCGTGCAGGGCAATCGAGACGGCAATAGCGATTGCCATGAGGATAATGCCCACAGCGTACAGCAGGATTTCCACGCTTTTTCTCGTTTCGGTTCGGGGATACGAAGCTTCTAGGATACTCGCTTAGCCTGTGAAGGCGCCCTCCCCCGCTTTCCGGAGGGGCTGCTGGCTTGGGTGGGGTTTGTCTGGGATAGATGAGGAGGGGTGGTGTTCGTCCTCGTTCCTACAGGGGCACCCGCCCTCGCTTCGCTTCGGGCACCCTGATGTCACTTTCGGACGACACCGCCCCTCCACGCCTTCCTCAACGACTAGCCTGCCGCCAGGGTCTGTGCCGGATCAATACGCGAAGCCTTCGCCGCCGGGTACAGACCAGCCAACACGCCAACCAGCGCACCAGCGCCCAGGCCCAGCAGAATAGTGTCGGCACTAATAATCGGCGTCCAACGGTTCATCAAAGACACAATCGAGATGCCGTTAACCGCCAGCACAATACCAGCCACAGCGCCCAGGATGCCGGTCAGCAACGCCTCCGCCGAGAACTGCAGCAGAATACCCGAAGGGCGCATACCAATAGCCAGACGCAAACCAACCTCACGGCGACGCTCCATCACCGCAACCAAGAACGTATTCATAATGCCCATCGCACCAATCACGAGGGTAATAACGCTCATCGCAAGAAGCATCGTGCGTTGCTGCTGGTCGACAGCCTCACGAAGGGTCTTCGGCTCGGGCGGAACACTCACGCTATACAGGGCTGGACGTTCCGGCGAGAGCGCGTACGGTGCTTCCTCCGCAATCTGGTTTGCGGCACCGGCAACAGTACTCACCACAATCTGAGTGGAACGCTTACCGGTCTGCGCCGCACCGCCACCGGCAGCGGGCTGCGCTTCTTCAACATCGGCACCAGGCTTCGCGCCCAGAGGCAGGTAGACCGAACCGTACGACAGAGTCAGCGAGGGATTCTCCCGCACCACACCGATGACGGTGTACGGCTCATCGTGAATATAGACCGTAACTCCGGGGCTATAGGGTAGTCCGAGCTGGCGCATCACGCTTTCACTGAGCACCACAACCTTATCGTTCCGCTCCACATGCCCCTCGTCGAAAGTGCGGCCCCACACCAGTTCATGACCCTGCACGCTAAAGATGCTGGGGGTTGCCGCACGGACGGCAGCCGTCACGTTAGCACCGCGCTCACCGAAGTTGTCTGGACCGCGCTGAATATCTGCGGATTCATACAGCTGATCCACCAGCGCGGTACCGGTCACTCCGTTCAGCTGGCTAACACGCCGGTAGTTCTCACTTGCCGCCAGGCTCAAGAGTTCAGTGCGGCTCATGGATTCGGTTCGGGTCGAGCTTATCGTCAGGTGCTTAGCCCTAAAAATGTCGAAGCTGTCAGCCAACTGCCCAGAAATGGTGGCGGTCAGACCAACGGTCAGCACGAGCGAAGCGATACCCAGCACCACACCAAGCATGGTGAAGATATTGCGCCTCACCCGGTGCACGGTAGCGTCCCAGGCTTCTTTGAGGGAGGCGAGCGCCCAAGGTGCACGACCACTGCTCTGTGGCTTAGATGTTTGCTCCTCAGCAAAGCTAGGCAGGTTCAGAGACGCGCGGGCGGTCGTTTCTTCCTGCCGCTGTGCATCCTGCTCGATGAGTTGCCCCTCGTGCATACGTAGCACCCGGTCGCAGTGCTCCGCCACGAGCGGGTCGTGAGTAATCACAATCGTGCTTTGCTGGTCACCCGTACATTCACGGAGCAGATCAATGACTTCACGGGTGAGCTCTTCATCCAGCGAGCCGGTCGGCTCATCACAGAGCAACAACGCCGGTTCCCCAATGAGCGCACGAGCAATAGCCACACGCTGCTTTTCACCGCCTGAGAGAGTGGTGATGGGTGCATCCGTTCGGTGGCTCAACCCCAGCAGGGCGAGAGTGTCTTCAACACGTTGCGTTCGTTCCGCTTTGGGCACGCCACGGTAGATGAGCGGTAGCTCAACGTTGCGGTACACGTTCTTATGCTCGATGAGGTGGAACGCCTGGAAGACGAAACCGATGCTGTCCAGGCGCGCTTCAGCTCGCTGTGCCGCGTTGAAGGTTGCGGTGTCTGTACCGTCCAGCAGGTAGCTGCCGGAGGCGGGCGTGCTGAGCAGACCGAGGATGTTCAGCAGGGTTGATTTGCCGCTGCCGGACGGTCCCAGGATTGCGACGACTTCTCCGTAGCGGACTTTCAGGTCAATATTTTTGAGCACGTCAATTCGAGTGTCACCCTGCATAAAGTGCTGGGACACTCCCTGAATATCGACGCTATAGGCTGGTGGGTGCGCGTGATCGGCGCGGGAGTCAGTCATGGCTACTCCCTACTTTTTCTCGCGCATGATTTTGATGCTGTCGCCTTCGTGCAAGTCACCGGTGACGGCGTTCTTGCCGTTGGCGTTGCTGATGACGGTAACGGTTACCTCGCGTTCTTCGCGGGCCTTCGATCCGTTGGAGCTTTCGGGGCCGAGCACGATGACTCGGGTCTGTCCGTCACGGGTGTAGAGCGCCGATGAGGGCACGACCAGGTGCGCTTCGGGGGTTTCTTCGAGGGTGAGTTCCGCGTTGACGGCGCCTCGGAGGCTGTCCGCCTTATCCCCTACGTCGAGGGTGAGGATGCGTTCCCCTTCGGTGCTTCCTGCCGCACCGGCTGCGCCGTTGAGGTTGGAGCCAGCCGCGCCTTCTGCGCCATTGGCCTGACGACCGGCCTGGCTGTTGCCTGCGGCACCGGCGGCTTCGGTGGTGTTCTTGTATCCGAGGGTTGCGACGTACTCAGCATCACCGAGGGAGGGCACGGTTACCTTCTGACCGCTACGGGCTTCGGGGGTGAGCCTGCCGGTGGTTCCGGTGCAGCTGAGGGTCTTGCTACCTTCTGCGATGGTGGCTACGGGACCGTCTGCGATAGCGCCGGTTGCGCGGGGGTTGCCGGTGACAACTCCGGCACGGTTGATGATGAGGAAGTAGCGGGAGGGAATGGGCTGGTCAGTCTTGATGTGCGGGTAGCCGAGGCTGTCGAGGAGGTTGTTGAGAGCCTCGTAGGTGTCTTTGGTGATGCGCGCGGGCTGCGGGCCCTGGCGTCCCATGGCGGTCAGTGCCTCGTTGAGGAGCGCGGCGTCGGGGCCGCTATCGTCGAGTTTGAGGTCGCGGTAGAGCGCGAAGCCGCCGGTGAGGGTGATGAGAGGTTCACCGTTGACTTCTGCGATGAGGGTGCCGTTGCCGACGGTGTCACCGTGTTTGATGGTGATTGCGGTGTACTGCCCTTCGCCGCTGTAGCGTAGCGGGGTTGAGGTGGCGTAGTTCGCGGTGCAGGTCAGGGGCACAGTGGTGCGCAGTTTTTCGCGGGTGACCGTGGCGGTGATGGTGGAGGGGTCCGGGGGTGCCGCTTCCGCGTCTTTTTGGGCGGTGGTTTTGATGTTTTGGGCGCTGATGAGCGTGCCGACGGTGATGATGAGAAGCAGGGCGATAATGCCGTAGAGCCAGAGGGTTTTCTTCTGGCGGGTGGGGGTGGCGCTCATGGTGTCCCTTCTTTGGGTGCGCGTACGGGAACGCTGTTGTCTGTGCCGTTTGGGCTTAGGCGGCGATGCCGTGTGGGGTTAGTTTATGCCCGGCACGGGGATACGTGCCGGGCACAATACGCTGTGACGAGGTGTAGCTGTTGTAGCTACTCTGTATGCCTGTTCTGGATAGTCCGCAGGATTAGCTCAGAATCTTTCGGGCATTCTCTTCAGCAGTTTTCTTAATCGTGGTCACCTGCTCGATGAGACCCTGCTCCTTTTCGAGGAAAGAACTCAGGTAAGCGATAGCAATCTTTCGCTGTTCGGCATCCAGCTCGGTTGCTTCACGGCAGGTCGCATCGTTGATTGCCAGTTCGTGGGTGTCCTGGTTGTTCTGGCGGTACTGTTCGCGACCCATAACCGGCGTGGTGTAGTCTCCTCCGAAGCGTTCTTTCATGCACTGTGCCCACTTCTCGGTGGCGGGCCCAAGATCTTTGAAGATTGCGTCGTTGTTGAGGTAGTGAACCGCGGTAATGTGGACCCTTCGTATGGTCGCGCGGGATTCTTCTGAACCGAAGACTGCACGGGTAGCTTCTTGCTCGCAACCGCCCTTTCCTTCGGTGCCGTAAAGAGCCTGCATTTCGGCTTCGCTCATAGTACGGCTCTGCTCTTCCAGTGCTGTAGTAGTCAAAGAGTAGCGCTCTTCGTATCCGCGAGCGCGGGCGTCCGCAACGGTGAGAGGTTCAAGATCAGCCTGCAGAAGCAGCGAGATTTCAGTTTTTCCTGCAGGAACCTTGTAGTTCGGGAAACCTCGTTCAGCCATGCACTGGCTCAGGGAACGCTGGTAGGCACGGGCAACATTGTCAGAAAGTGAGGCGAGGTTCTCTACTTTTTCGATAGCTTGACTATCAGGGCTCTTGGAGGCGCTATACGCCTTCTCAGCGTTAGCGGACGCCGAGGAGTCGGCACTGGGCTGCCCGGAGGCGCAGGAGCTAAGCAGCAGGGTCAGCGGGAGTAGGGCCCCGGCGAGGGTTCGTAGGGTGTTCTGTCGACGCATAGGTGGGCACTTCCTCGTGAAATATATGCTGCATCTTTGTTCGCTCGTTCAGGGGCTCTTCGTTGTTTGCCCTTGAGAGAACATATTTTGAACACTAGCCTACTATGCGCCGGGGGGGGAGGCAAGGGGGACGGTATTTATCCTCGCCCCGCTGGTGGGGATGGCACGCCGCATATTTCCTCCGGGATACGAATGGAGGGGCGGCGTCGTCCGAAAGTGACATCAGGGTGCCCGAAGCGAAGCGAGGGCGGGTGCCCCTGTAGGAACGAGGACGAACACCGCCCCTCCTGCAACAGCTGTACTTCCCGCACAAGCAGGAAGAAAGCCGTCTTCTAGTTGCCGGTCATGCCCAGCAGCTCATTCGCGCGAACGCGAGCCCAACGCTCCGCGTTCAGCACAGCCTCCAGCGTCAAATCAGAGTCGGAGATAGCCTCAGCGCTGCCGGTGTGCTCCTCCAGCACGCGTGCCACCGAATCGACAATGTCGGTAAAGCGAATCGCGCCCGCATGGAATGCTGCCACGGCTTCCTCATTGGCGGCGTTGAACACTGCCGGGTGGGTGCCGCCGACCTTACCGGCGTCCTTGATCATTCGCACGGCGGGGAATGCTTCCTCGTCCAGCGGCTCAAAAGTCCAGGATGCCGCCTTCGACCAGTCACAAGCAGGCACGGCGCCGGGGATGCGGTGCGGCCAGGTCAGACCCAGCGCGATGGGCAGAACCATGCTCGGCGGGGACGCCTGCGCAATGGTCGAGCCGTCCACGAACTGCACCATGGAATGCACGATCGACTGCGGGTGAACCGCCACGTCAATACGGTCCAGGTCCACGCCGAACAGGTGGTGTGCCTCAAGCACTTCGAGTGCCTTGTTGACCATGGTTGCCGAGTTGGTGGTGACGACCAGGCCCATGTCCCAGGTGGGGTGTGCGAGCGCCTGCGCGGGGGTCACGTCGTGCAGCTGTTCGCGCTTGTAGCCGCGGAACGGACCGCCCGATGCGGTGAGGATGAGTCGGTCGATTTCTGCGTCGGTTCCGGAGGCGAGCGCCTGCGCGAGGGCGGAGTGTTCGGAGTCGACAGGCACCATGGGGGTGTTCAGGGGGGATGCATCGACGGCGGCGCGTACGAGCGGGCCGCCTGCGATGAGGGATTCCTTGTTGGCCAGTGCCACGCGGTAGCCGCTGTTGAGGGCGGTGAGGGTCGGTTCCAGGCCGATGGAGCCGGTGATGCCGTTGAGGACGGTGTCTGCCGGGTGTGCTGCCGCTTGTACGGAGGCTTCGGCGCCGTGGGCGATTTGCGGGGTGTAGCCGGTGGCGCCTGCTTCGGAGGCTGCCGCTTCGATGAGTTCGCGGAGGCGCTGCGCGTCGTCGGAGGTGCCGCTGGTGGCGACCAGTTCGGCGCGCACGTGCACTGCCTGGCGTGCGAGCAGTTCGAGGGATCGGGAGCCTGCGGAGAGGGCGACGACCTTCAGCGGTGCGTCGGCGGCGGAGGCACTGGTGCCTTTGAGCGCGGCGAGATGGTCGATGACTTCCATGGCTTGGGTGCCGATGGAGCCGGTTGAGCCGAGGAGGGTGACGCGCTGCGGTGCGCGGGTGAGTTCTGTGAGGGCGTCGGTGAGGCGGTCGCGGTTGCCGCCGACTCGTGCTGAGGATCCAAACTTCATGGTTCTAGTGTCTCATGAGCTCGCGGGTGGATCCGGGTACTGGCGCCGCCTCTCATCTTAGAAGGCCCAGTGTAGACGACCCCAGCACAGAAAACCCAGCGCAAAAGACCTCAGCGCAGAAGAATCCCCCACCCTGTCACACGGGGCGGGGGATTCAATGCATACGTTTTAGAGCAGATCCTGCAGCAGCTCAATGCAGCGGTCCAGGAAAGCGTCCACCTGGGATTCCTCGTAGCTGACGGTGCCCGAGGCGGGGCGGAACTTTGCGTGGCGCACCACGGAGGGGTCCAGCGGTTCTTCGCTGTTGAGCTGGGCGTACACGCGGTCGCAGATGGCGTCCACATCGCCGACGAAGTAGCCCATGTGGCGGCGTTTGCTGGGGCGGCGGAAACGCTCACCGGCGGGGCGTTCCAGGCGGCCTGCGAGCAGCTCGCCGGTCTCTACGAGGGAGCGTTCCCAGTTGTCCAGGCCGTACGCCTCAATGTAGCGGCTGCGTTCGAGCTTGGCGAAGCGTTCCTCAATCTTTTCGAGGGCGCGGTCGACCACATCCAGCTGGTAGCCGCCGGGTTCTTCACGGAAGACGACCTGGCGGATCCGTCGGGAGGTGTAGAGGTCTTCGGGCAGTTCGGAGGCTCCGCTGAGCTTCTCGTAGTCCTCGGCAAGGCGGGTGAACAGGCGGTCGACTTCACTGCGCTTGTAGCCGGGTTCGGTTTCTGCTGCACGGGCGAATCCGCCTCCGCGGGTGGTGCTTGCCAAGGTGGCTCCTCTCGACGATTGAACTTTAAGAATACCAATGCTCAGGCTACCTGGCGCAAGGTTGGCGGGCGGTATCTTAGATATAGTCCCCTACGCCCCTGATGCACCGGGTACAACAAAGGCGGGGCGCCCCTCCCCCACTCGTGGGAAGAAACGCCCCGCCTCCATAAGCGATAAAAGCTTCAGGCTTTAGAGCGGCATAATAAACCGGAAAATCAGGCAGCCAGCCGCCGCAGCGAAAAGGATCGAGTCCAGGCGATCCATCATGCCGCCGTGACCGGGCAGGATATTCGACATGTCCTTCACACCCATACGGCGCTTGAACACGGACTCAACCAGGTCACCGGCAGTCGAAGCGACCACCATGACCGCCGCCAGCGGAATAGCCCAATACCAGGGCGAACCCATGACCGCCAAGGCGATAGCGCCAACAACTGCCGAACCGACGAAGGAACCAGCCAGACCCTCCCAGCTTTTCTTCGGGGAGATCTTCGGCGCCATCGGGTGCTTACCCCAATTCACACCGGCAATAAAGCCGAACGTGTCATTGCAGATGGCCATCAGCAGAATCATGAGGATGCCACGCTCGCCGTGGTCCGTCTGGAAGTAGACCATGGCAATACCCAGCATCAGCGGCACCCACAGCAGAGCCAGGGCGCTACCGCTCAAAGACTTACCCAGTGAGACCTGACGGTCAGCACGCACGAGAGCAGAAGAGAGCAGCAGCGCCAGCAGGCTCACCGCCAGGGCGATGCCCAGCCCGGTAAAACCGAACAGGAAAGACACCACCACAATTGCGCCAGACAGGGCACCCAGCAGGTATTCCGGGATGCCGTAGCCGCGGCGGGTGTTGAGCACGTGCCCGATCTCCCAGGTGCCCAAAGCTGCCGCGCCGGTAGCGACCGCAACAAAAACCGGCTGGTAAATCAGGCCCAGCACCAATAGCACGCCGAAACCAACGCCCACACCAATGGCGGCGGGCAGGTTACGGCCAGCTTTGGCGCTGCGTGACTTCACCGGCGTTGTAGCGGTCTGCGGGCTCGGCTGTGGAGCAGGCGGCGCGCCTCTCTCTTCTTTCGCTTCTTTGCGTGTACTCATTAGGGTTTAGACCTCGAGCAGTTCAGCTTCCTTGTGCTTGTACAGTGCGTCGACCTGGTCGATGTGCTTCTTGGTCTGTGCGTCCAGTTCCTTCTCAGCACGTGCGCCTTCGTCTTCACCGATTTCGCTGTCCTTGACCAGCTTGTCAATAGCGGTCTTAGCGTGGCGGCGAACGTTACGGATGGAGATACGAGCCTCTTCAGCCTTGTGGTTGACGAGCTTGGTGTATTCCTTACGGCGCTCAGCGGTCATTTCGGGCATGACAACGCGGATTGCTGCACCGTCGTTGCTGGGGTTAACACCCAGGTCGGAGTCACGCAGAGCCTTCTCGATAGCTGCCAGTGCGGTCACGTCGAAGGGAACGATCTTGACGGTACGTGCGTCCTCAACGTTGAAGGACACCAGCTGCTGCAGCGGGGTCGGTGCACCGTAGTAGTCGGCGGTCAGGCCGCTGAAGATTGCGGGGTTCACACGACCGGTGCGGACCTTAGCGAACTCAGTCTTGGTTGCTTCGATGGTCTTTTCCATCTTCTCGCCGGCTTCGGCAAGGATTTCTTCGATCACGAAAGGATCTCCTTTGTCGGTATTCTGGGGTACCAGAATTGTCGGTGGGTGCGCGTTCAGCCTTCATGATTTCCCTACCGGTTCGCGGCGCATCCGAGGCGAAAACCTGAGGAATACCGCGAAGTCGATGGGAAAGAGGCAGAACGTCGTATTTGATATAAGTCTAGACGGTACCGGCGGGCATAAGCGAGTTTTAGCGCTTACCCGCGCGGTACCGTCCAGAATAAGTCCGCGCTATCGAGCACGGTCACAGTGTGAGGGCGCGTTCCGTACGCCCAAACCTAAAAATTTAGGGGTTAGCGAGTAACGAGGGTACCCATCTTCTCGCCCAGAATTGCGCGGGTCACGTTGCCGTCACCCTGCATGCCGAACACACGCATGGTCACGTTGTTGTCGCGGCACAGGGAGAACGCGGTCTGATCCAGCACGCGGATGTTGCGCTGCATTGCCTCATCGTAGGTGAGGTTGTACAGGCGCTCAGCGTTGGGGTCCTTGTTCGGGTCAGCAGTGTAGATGCCGTCCACGCCGTTCTTAGCCACCAGAACCTCATCTGCGTGGATTTCCAGGGCGCGCTGAGCAGCCACAGTGTCGGTGGAGAAGTAGGGCAGACCCGCACCAGCACCGAAGATCACGACGCGGTCCTTCTGCATGTGGCGAATCGCGCGGCGAGGAATGTAAGTCTCAGCAACCTGCGGCATGGTGATAGCCGACTGAACACGGGTGTCAATACCCTCCTGCTCCAGGAAGTCCTGCAGAGCCAGGGAGTTCATCACGGTGCCGAGCATACCCATGTAGTCTGCACGGGAGCGATCCATACCCGCCTGAGAGAGTTCAGCGCCACGGAAGAAGTTGCCGCCACCAATCACGATGGAAGTCTCAACTTCGCCAACGGTTGCGGCGATCTGCTTGGCGATGCTGCGCACGACCTCGGTCGAAATACCAACTTCGCCGCCACCAAAAACCTCACCGGAAAGCTTGAGCAAAACGCGGCGACGGCCGGTCTCGTCATGGTGAATCGGGTGCGAAATAGCTTCGGTCATGGTTCCTCCAGTGGCTTACCTAGGGGTTGTTATAGGTGATCGGGGCGGACTCCTGCCGCCTAGTCCTTATCAAGGATACAGCAAAGCCGGGTAGCCACCAGTGGTGACTACCCGGCTTCAGGCTATAATCCCAACCTCATACGATTTCCCTTACCGGGAACCCGCAATACGGGAGGACAGAACTGCAGCGAGTCCTTATGCACCCACGCGGAAACGTGCGAATGCGGTAGCGGTTGCGCCAGCCTCGGACAGAACCTGTGCAACAGACTTCTTTGCGTCCTTTGCGAAGTCCTGGTCGAGCAGGGTGTTCTCCTTGAAGAAGCCCTTCAGGCGACCCTCAACGATCTTGTCCAGAATCTTCTCGGGCTTGCCCTCAGCGATTGCGGTCTCGCGAGCAACGCGCTTCTCGGTCTCGATCTGGTCTGCGGGGATGGACTCGGAATCCAGGTACTTGGGGCTCATTGCAGCAATGTGAACTGCAACGTCGTGTGCGACCTCTTCGGTGTTCTCACCGGAAACAGCCAGCAGAACGCCGACCTGTGCGGGCAGGTCCTTGGAGGTCTTGTGCAGGTAAACTGCAACGTTCTCGCCCTCAACGCGTGCAATGCGGCGGACAACGATCTTCTCGCCCAGCAGTGCGCCAGCGTCGGTGGTCAGCTCCTCAACGGTCTTGCCCTCGTAGGATGCAGCCTGCAGCTCTTCCAGGGTGGAAGCGTCAGCAGCAATAGCAGCCTCGAGCACGTTCTGACCGAAAGCGATGAAGGGGTCGGACTTTGCCACGAAGTCGGTCTCGGAGTTGACCTCAACCATGTAGCCAACGCCGTTCTCAACGCGTGCAGCCACCAGGCCCTCAGCGGTTGCGCGACCCTCGCGCTTGGTGATGCCCTTCAGACCCTTAACGCGGATGATCTCGGCAGCCTTCTGCTGGTCGCCGTTAGCCTCGTCCAGAGCCTTCTTGACGTCGAGCATACCTGCGCCGGTCTTCTCGCGCAGTGCCTTGATGTCTGCTGCGGTGTAGTTCGCCATTGTGAACTCCTTGTGTTGCTGTAATAAATCGGGATGACATCCCGGTGGTACATATGGCGGACGGCGCCGCGCCCAGGTCAGGGCGGGCGCCGTCCGAACGTGGTCCCCGCGGGCGGGGGCCACAAAGCATAAAGCTTAGTGGGCTAAGAAAGCTTACTTAGCTGCCTCTTCAGCCTGTGCAGCCTCGTGCTGCTCCAGGAGCTCGCGCTCCCAAGCTGCCATGGGCTCCTCAGCTGCTTCAGCCTTGCCGTTCTTCTTAGCGTTGCGCTCGATCAGGCCGGCTGCCACTGCGTCAGCAATCACGCGGGTGAGCAGGTTGACGGAGCGGATAGCGTCGTCGTTACCGGGGATCGGGAAAGCAACCTCGTCGGGGTCGCAGTTGGTGTCGAGGATAGCAACAACGGGGATGCCCAGCTTCTGAGCCTCGTTAACTGCCAGGTGCTCCTTCTTGGTGTCAACAACCCACAGGAGGGAGGGAACCTTGGACAGGTTACGGATACCGCCGAGGGTCTTCTCGAGCTTCTCGAACTCGCGACGCATGAGGAGCAGTTCCTTCTTGGTGTAGCGAGAACCTGCTACATCGTCGAAGTCAATCTGCTCGAGTTCCTTCATGCGCTCGATGCTCTTGGAGATGGTGCTGAAGTTGGTCAGCATACCACCGAGCCAGCGGTGGTTCACGTAGGGCATGTTCACGCGGGTTGCCTGCTCAGCGATAACTTCCTGAGCCTGCTTCTTGGTACCCACGAACAGGATGTTGCCACCGTGTGCGACGGTCGACTTAACAGCCTCGTATGCCTTGTCGATGAAGGCGAGGGACTGCTGCAGGTCGATGATGTAGATGCCGTTGCGCTCGGTCAGGATGAAACGCTTCATCTTGGGGTTCCAACGGCGGGTCTGGTGACCGAAGTGAACGCCGGAGTCCAGCATTTCACGCATAGTTACGACGGGCATGTCGTCTCCTTTGTGGTGCCGCGCGGACCTCCCATTCGGGCTAGCCCAACGCGCGCATAGTAGTTATCAGTTTTTCCTGGCGGCGGTTAGCGTTCACGGTTACCCGTTCAGCTCAGGCCCTAACCACCCCGTGTGGGTGGACCGAAGGTCCCTTATCGGCTCCCCGTTTGAGGATGCCGCTCACGCCGCGCGTCGTCAGTGATGCTGTGCGGAATGCCTCGAAGAGGGAGAATACCCGCGCAGGCACACTGCAATACGACATTGTACCGTATATTCCGCGATTAATCCGCCGGATTAGGGGTAAAACCTGCGCAGGCACGGCGGGTGTGTGCAGGAGCACTGTGGATAAAGAATTTTAAGACGAAAACGGCGGGGTTATCCACAATTTTTCATGAGGTGCTGCGGGGCGAGGCAATTCGTGATGTGCTCAGAAGATGAAGCAGAACATGAAGACGTTAGCGACAACGCTACGGCGCACGATGCTGGTGGCGTGCTACCTGCTGGGTGCACTTGTGAGCGCGGGTGGGCAGGGCTACGCGGGCAGCCAGGGTTATTTGGGCAGCCAGGATTATTCGGGTTGGCTCAGTTTTACAGGCGGGGCTGGTGTTACTGACGGTGCCACCTCAGGTGCGCAAGCTCCCAGCAGTACGCACGTTCCCAGCACGGTTGAGCTCACCGCGAGCCGACTACGCTACCGCTCCCCCACCGCCGACTCCAGACCTCGGGTGATCCGCCCCTTTGAGAAGCCCGCCCAACGCTGGAGCGCGGGGCACCGCGGCGTAGACCTTGCCGTACCCGAGAACGACCGGCGCGTCTACGCACCGGCACCGGGAAAAGTGGTTTTCAGCGGCACGGTCGTCAACCGCAAAGTGTTGGTCATTGCGCATCCGGATGGGCGGCGCAGCACCTTCGAACCCATGAATGAAACGCTCCCGGTCGGCACCACGGTTACAGCCGGTGATGTCATCGGTACCGTCGCAGACGCGGCGGGCGGCAACGGCGAGCAATCCTACCGGCGATGCTCCGCCCCCTGCTTGTACTGGGGAGTACGACAGGGAGGCGCCCGCAGGGACGGCAGCGGCAAGACCGCCGAGTACATCAACCCCATGAGCCTGCTGGGGTCGAAGGAGCCGAGCATTTTGCTTCCCGTGCCAGGCGGATATTAGGCGCGGGTACTGGATATTAGGCGCGGGTACTTGCGCCGAGCATGAGCCGAACCAGATACAGCTGTGGCCCGTCACCTCCGACAAAGGAGGCAACGGGCCACAGGAGCCAGCCTGGGTTGTGCTCACTAGCGTAGGCGCTAGAGGCAGCTACTCACTGGAGGACGTCACCGTCATCAGCACCGAACTGGTTCGGCTGTGCAGGCTGGTTGGGCTGTGCAGGCTGCTCAGTCGGAGGGATATACGCGGGCATTGCCTTGGTCGGTTCGTTCTCGCCGTAGTTCACGCCGTGTTGCGGGGTGAACACCTGAGTCGGCGAATCATCACCCGCGGCGTAGGCGGTGTTCTGCGCCGGGTAGCCACCCTGTGCCTGGTAACCGGGATGAGCAGCGTAGCCACCCTGTGCCGGGTAGCCGTTCTGTACGTCAGCCTGGGTTGCACCGTAACCGGTCGCAACACCCGCAGCAGCGCCAAGAGCCGCAGCCGAAGCGGCACGACGCTCACGG
This sequence comes from Rothia sp. HMSC069C03, assembly GCF_001811075.1. Taxonomy (NCBI): domain Bacteria; kingdom Bacillati; phylum Actinomycetota; class Actinomycetes; order Micrococcales; family Micrococcaceae; genus Rothia; species Rothia sp. HMSC069C03. The sequence goes on along the minus strand of NZ_KZ627121.1, from coordinate 24,906 downwards.
CCCTTCGCACGAGCCTCCGCGATCTTCTTGCGGAACAGGAAGAGCAGAACCAGGATGAGCAGCATCAGACCCACAATAACCGCATCCACGATTACGTCGGTCATGCTCAGACCGGACACCGGAACAGTCAACGCGTTACCGCTAAACACACCGTTCTCACTCTTGACGCTCAGCTCGCCACCATTGACGGTGAACTGTACGCCGGCACGCGCCAAATCATAGTTGAGGGTGTTCACCTTCTGCTGGTCCAGCGAGGAGAAGGTCGGCGCCTTGAAAGTGAGCTCGTAAGGAACACGGTAGTAGTTACCCAGCTTCTGAGCGAGCTTAATATCCGGCTTCAGAGTGTAGTCACTGCCGAAGGGGTGGTAGCCACCGGAGCGGGTGACGGTCACCTTCGATTCGGGCAGGTATTCATTCAGGTGCTGGTTGAACTCAGCTTCGTCTTTACCGCGAACCTTCACACTCACGATGGTGGCGTCGCCGTCCTGGCGGACCTCAGTCTCGTCATTGCTACCACCAGCAAAAGCATTCTTCAGCGCCTCTTCTGCACCAGCTACGTCAGAGCTCGGGAAGGAGTAGAGGAAACGTGCCTCCATGGAACCGTCCAGGCCCAGGGAAGTAGCCACCTTCATGCCCTTCATAGTCACCTGCTGCGAAAGGTAACGGCTCAGGTGAAGGACGCTCTTCGAAGAGGAAGAGCCAGAGTTGCCGGTGTTATCAACCTGATAGCTGTGGTCGGAGCTGTCCTTCAGGATGACTTCCAGGCCGTTGCCTTCCGGAGAGCACAGCAACGAGCAGTCCAGCACGCCCTTCATAGTCTTGCGCACATAGAAGGTCTTCGACTCTTCCTTGACCTCTCGGGTGTAGCTCAAATCGGTGGTACCTGCACCCAGCAGCTTCTTCAGCTTAGTGTTCAGGTCGTCCAGGGAGGATGCGCTGAAGGTCAGGGTACGACCCACTTCTTCCTTCGCCGCGCTGGTAGAAGCAGAAGGAGCCATGTAGGTTGCCTGGGAAGACTCCAGCCTCTTCTTCAGCTCTGAGCCTTCAGGCTTGACCTGGTTCAGATAGGCGTCGACCGTAGCAGCGGTCTCCGAGTTCATGATGTCCTTCGCTACGAAGGAGGCAGTAGCAGAGTAGCCACCGTCCTTTTCCTGAAGCTCAAGAACCATCGCCTTGAAGCCACGGTCCTGCACGTCCTTCGCAGAGATAGTGGAACCGCCGGAATTCTTTACTTCCTTCTCGCCAAACTTCACAGTGGTTTCGCTGCCGCTGCTGTTGAACACACTGTTCTTGTTGGAGGATTCAATCACGCCATCAACAACAAGAGCTTCAGGGAGCCAATCCAGCAGCTCCTTCGAGCTGAAGTTTTCCTTCACCTGGATACCCTGCACCAGGCCCTGCTCGGTATTGAGAATAGTGACGGTAGGCTCGGTCTTGGAACCAGCAGCCTTCAGGATAGAAGCAACCTTGTTACGGTACTCATCCACAGAGGAGAAGGGAATGGTGAAGGTCGCACGTGCCTTGTCACCCTCAGACTGAATACCACCGTATTCCAGGCCCTCGGGCAGGTGCTTACGCACGGACGCATCCAGAGCCTCCGAACCGCCCTTAATCTTGTCCTTGTTGTCCTTGAGGTTAAAGGAAACCAGCATGGTGCGGGTACCCTTCTCAGCGCTCTCAAGGCCCAGCTGAGTCTCAATCCTCGCACCGCAGGCGCTCAGAATCAGGGCGGCAATGGTCAGCAGAACCGCCAGGAATATCCAACGCTGACGAGTCGGTGCGCTCGGGACGTGAGTCATCGCGTGCATACTAGGCTCCCATCAGGCGAATAGCCACGTAGTAAACAATCATGGAGGCAAAAACCCAAGCAGTGCTCAACGCTGCGTGCATGATAATCGGGGACTTCGCGAAGCGGCCCAGACGGTTCAGACCCAGGTAGGTGAGCGCCTCTCCCGAGAACACGGCGAAAGCAAGCACCAGGACCATGAGCATGGTCAGGAAGGACGCACCGTCACCGCTACGGCTGAGAGTCATGAAGAACATGAGCAGGTTCAACAGCAGGAACGAAGGAATCAGCACCAGCGAAGAAACCGACACGGCATGCATACTCACGGTGAAGGAGGTCGGCGCCTTACCGATACGCGCGGTCAGCTGCAGCTGCACACCGCGCAGAACCTGCACACCGAAGATTGCAAGAGCCATCAGCACGTACGCCAGAATCATGCGTCCGGTCGGTACAGCCTGTGCTGCGTAGGCACCACCGTAAGCGGCACCGCCTCGACCGCCGAACATGTAGCCCACCATGGACATTGCGATGACGGCAGCCAGGATAACCAGCTGGCTGAAGAAGAAGGCACCCACCAGCGCCTGCAAAGTCGTGGGAACGATCCAACCCCACACACCTGCGGAAGAGATGCGGGCGTGCGCGGTCGCCGGGTTGCTGGAGAAAACATCCAGGAACGCGTTCCAGGTAGCACCCAGTGCCTTCACCGCCGGATGCGGTGCGCTCGGCACATAGGTTGCCTGGCCGGGCTGACCCGACTGAGCGACACCGGACTGGGCCGCATCGGGCTGAGGTGCGACGGCAGGCTGACCGGGCTGTGCGGGGGCTGCCTGAGCCTCTGCATTCGGCTGTGCATTAGCGTTTGCCTGAGCGGTCTGAGACGCCTGCTGCGGCTGGACGGGCTGCTGAGGCTGAGCAACCTGAGCTACGTTACCCGGCTGAGCAGACAGCGAAGCGTCCTGCGCGGGGTGCACACCGGCATCGTAGCCGTAGCCTCCTGCAGCAGATGCGCCCTGCGACGGGTTGTTGGGAGTGTTCTCCGACATTGAGATCCTCTCACATGGTGTGCGGATGCAACACCTACCGGCTGAATCGGCATCTACCGGCGGCATCACACTGTCTTTCGTGACAAGACTCTTCAACCCTACCCTATTGAACGCTATGATGAGCTGTCGTTCGTCATTTACTCATTTTCATCACCGTTGATGCATTCCATGCACGAAAATAGCGCCCCGATAGCACCGCAAAAGAGCACGAAAAGAGGGCGCAAAAAGCCCCGCCCGCCGACAAGTGGGTGAAGTCGACGGGCGGGGCCGTAGGGAGTGCGGGGCTCGAACCCGCGACCAAGGGATTATGAGTCCCCTGCTCTAACCGGCTGAGCTAACTCCCCATCCGGTGCAGTGACGGCACGCAATGGGCACCAGCACCATCCTCTAGAGTACCTGAACAGCGACTGAAAACGAAAAACACTCAATCCACCACCCAGCGGCTAGAGAACCTTAGCGGCGCGAATCCAGGTAATGCTGGTACGGAGCGTCACTCACGTACAGTTCCTCGAAGGTGCGCCAGGTGTTCTCAGCGCTGTGGAAGCCCACGATGCGGCGGGACTCACGACCCATCTGCTCACGCTCAGCAGCGGGCAGGGAGAGCACGGCCTCCAACTTCTTCGCCAAATCCTGAGCGTTATTGGGTTCGAAGAGGTAGCCGTTCACGCCGTCCTCCACCAGGTGCGGCAGAGCCAGCGCATTCGCGAGCACCACGGGGGTGGAGGCACTCATCGCCTCCAGGGAAACCAGGGACTGCAGTTCGGCGGTACCGGGCTGGCAGAACACATCAGCCATCTGGTACACCTCGGGCAGATGCTCATCCGGAACGAAGCCACGGAAAATCACGCGGTCGGACACGCCGCAATCGTGCGCCTTCTGTTCAAGAGCCTCACGTAGCTCGCCACCACCGGCGATATCCAGCACCACGTGCTCGAGGGTATCGGGCAGCAGGGAGAGCGCCTCGATAAGCACGTCCACGTTCTTCTCTTCGGCAAGACGACCCACGAAGGCAATACGCAGCTCACCTGGAACCTTGCCGGCGTCAGCACCCTCAGCCAGCTCGTAGTCGCTGATCTCAATACCGTTAGAAACCGGCATGACGGGGCGGTCAAAATGACCCAGGTCACGCATCGCATCCGCACCAATCTGGGTGGGGGTGGTAACGACCGCAGTCTTAGAGAAGCAGAAACGCATGTCCCTCCAGGTGACCTTCTCAATCACGCGCTTCACGGGAGCGGGGAAGGGCAGGAACGGGTCAAGGTTCGCCGGCATGAAGTGGTTCGTTGCGATGACACGGATACCGCGGCGCTTCGCCTGGAAGATGAGGGCGCGACCAATAATGTAGTGGCACTGCACGTGCACCACATCCGGGCGGACCTCGTCAAGGATTGCGCCGACCTCGGACCAGATCTCCCAGGGCACGCAGATGCGGTTCGTCTCGTGGGTCGGGGGCAGGTGCGAGCGCAGGCGGTGCTCCACGACGCCGCCCTCTACTTCGGTGCGGTAGCTGGGGCCGGGGATGGGGCTGGCGGCGACCACGTGCACGGAGTGGCCGCGTTTGAGCATGGAGGTGGCGAGGCGGTGACCGAATTGTGCTGCACCGTTGATGTCCGGCGGGTAGGTTTCTGCGCCAATCAGAATCGTCTTTGCCTGTTCCATGACGGGGCTCCTCATCGGGGTGTAGTGTGTCGGTGACTTTGGGGTTTCGGGTGCGACGGTGCGCCGCTTCTACCTCTGTCTGCCGCGTGCACCGGGTGGGTCCAGTACGTACAGCATTTGTCTATTCTACCTGTGAGCTGCGTCCTTCTCCGATTCGTGGAGGGCGGGTTTTGGCTGGGAGTTACCTCTAAACCTCACGTTGAGACAGAAGCCAGCAACCTACCCGTAGACGCACAAACGCCCCGATACGAGTATCGGGGCGTTTTGATGCTTGGCGTTAAACCTGTGCGCCGGCTTTAGCGGCGACTGGGTTTATGGTGTACCGGGTTTAGCGGCGTACCAGGCGGTTCAGGAAGTGCAGGACGGTTGCAATGGATGCGCCCAATGCTGCGAAGGACTTCCAGCGTGCCTGCAGAACCTCGGGCTTGCGCACGTTCTCTGCCAGGCCGCGGCCGGTAGCTGCTGCACCGGCAGCAACCTCGGAGGGCACTGCCTTGAGTGCAGCCAGAGCTTGCTGGGTGTTGTTCTGAACGTCGCCGGTGTAGGACTGCAGGTCGTCGCGCAGGGATGCCAGGTGCTGGCGGCGTTCTGCGGTGCGCTGTTTGAGCTCTTCGAAGGTCGGCGGCTTGGGCTCTTCCTCGCCGCGTGCCTTGCGCTCTTCAGCTTCCTGACGTGCGCGTTCTGCTGCTTCTTCAGCTTCCTTAGCCTTCTGCTCTGCACGCTCTGCTTGTTCCTTCTTCAGGCGCTCAGCGGACATGGCGGTACCTTCCTTGAGTACGCCGAGGTCGAAGAGCAGACCGAAGATTGCGGATTCGGGCTTGAACGGCAGCTGTGCCTTGACCTTCTTCAGGCCGACCAGGGCGCAGATTGCCAGGACGATGAGGAAGATGAGGGCGAAGACCAGTGCGGATGCCCAGTAGGGCATGACGGTGCCGAGGCCGAGGATTGCTGCGGCGACCAGCGCAATGATTAGGAACAGACCGAAGACTGCTGCGACGCCGAAGAAGGCTGCGCCCTTACCAACGGCGATGCCCTTGGTCTTCAGCTCGTGCTTTGCAATCTGGATTTCGTCCTTGACCTGGCTGGGTCCGAGGGTCTTGAAGGTTTTGCCAGCGTCGATGATGTTCGCGACGCCGGACTTAATCCCGCTGATGCCAGCAAAGAAACGCTTGGGTGCCTTGGGATTAGTAGTAGTGGTCATGACCACCTCTCCGTGACGTGTTTTTGGAGGCTTCTTTTTCGCACTCCACCTCCTATAGTTTAGCCCCTTATGATACCTCCGCGTGACCGTTTGGGTGGGGGTTTACGCTATCTCTTCAGGTATTTTCGACTTTCTGGAGGCTGTGTTGAGCTGCAGGCGTAGCTTTCTGGGTTTGGTTGCCCCTGTGGATTTGCTTTGGAGTAGGCGTAAGAGAAAGCCGATGCGCCGCTCCCCCGCCGTGCGTTGGGTAGGCGTGTGGTTGATGTGGGCGAGGAACTTCTCTGTGCTTTAGACTTCACATTTTTTGCAGGGTGAAGCATCGTTGCCTCGCCGGGGGCGTAAGCCCGAGGGCCCGAAGGGAGCACCCCAGCGCTCACATAGGGTGGAGTGGTTACTGATTCATGACTTGGAGAGAACGTTCCGACTGGACTCGAACCAGAGGAACAGATAAAGCAAGAACCCCCGACTGGACTCGACCAGACGAAGTTAGGTGTGGGCGCCCCAGCGCCTGCACCTAACGCAGTGGTTACTGAGTTCGAGTCCCGTCGGGAAAATGGAAAAGCCTCAGAACTTTGTTCTGAGGCTTTCAGCTTGGCTCCCCCGACTGGACTCGAACCAGTAACCCTTCGATTAACAGTCGAATGCTCTGCCAATTGAGCTACGGGGGATTATTTTATTTTCATTGCTGGTTTCCCTTGCAACGAGTAATAACTATACCGGGACTGTTTGGGCTCCGCAACTTGAAATACTATGAATTGCATCACTTTTAGGTTGTGTGAGTGGCTTCTACCCTGCGGTGCCCCCGGCTACCTGTGGAACGTAGAGGTTCTGCAGGTAACCGGGGTATTCACAAGGAACCGTACTTAGCCGCGCTGTGCGCTGAGCTGTCGGCGGCGCATTTCCAGTTCGAGAAGCTGACGCTGTACCGCTTCGAACTCTTCGTCGTCGGGGTTGGCGCTGAGCTGCTCTAGGCGCATCATCAGGTCGGATTTTTGGCGGGCGATCTGTTGTTCGAATAGGGCGTTGAGTGCCCCGGTGACGAAGTTCGGCAGGCGCTCAGCGCTACTGACCGGTAGCGGTGAGACGGCGAGCTCCGCGATTGCGGGGTGTACGCCCTCCACAGCACCGGAGCGCACGCAGTTGATCCATTCGATGCCGGGGGTAGGTGCCATGACGGTTGCCGCGTGAATAATGCCGGCGGCCACCTCGCGGTGGGTGCGGTAGCGGAACTGCACGGTGGCGAGGTTACGCCACTGTTCCACGCTGATAAGCTCGGGGTGCTGCAGGGCAATCTCGAGCGCCGCCTTTTCGAGGCGGGCAACCGGGTCACGCGGGTCGGGGGTGAGGAACTCCTCGACGGCGGGGGCGGTCGCCTCCGGCTGGGGTGCGGTGGGCTGAATGCTGCTCGGCGGGTGCGCGGCAGCGTTCTGTCCGGCGTAGGCGCTGGGGGCGGCGTGGTCTTCCGGGGGCGGTGCGTCGTAGGCGGGATCGTAGGGTGCGTCAGCATGAACTGCCCCCTGAGCGCTCGTATAGCCCTGCGCTCCCGCGTAACCCGGCGTGCCTTGCACGCTTTGCGGCCCCTCATTCAGACACTCGTAACGCGGTGCGGCTGCGGGAGCCTCCGCCTGCTGGGAGCGAGAAAGCTTCGGGTGGTTCTGCGCGTACGCCACGGCACGCTGAATCTCGTCAAGCTCCAGACCGAGCTGGCCGGACACCTTACGCATGTAGGCGGGGCGCAGGTCGCGGTCCTTAATGCCGGCGATAATCGGGGCGATAGCGCGCATCGCCAGCACGCGGCCTTCAAGGGTCGCCAAATCGTACTTGGCGAGGGTCGAATCAATCGCGAACTCGAAGAGCGGGCGGCGCGAAGCGATCAGCGAGCGCACGGCAGCGTCGCCCTTGTGCAGGCGCAGGTCGCAGGGGTCCATGCCGTTCTCAGCAACCGCAACGAAGGTCTGCGCGACGAAGCGCTGATCCTCCTGGAAGGCTGCCATAGCGGCCTTCTGTCCTGCGGCATCGCCGTCGAATGTGAAGATGATTTCGCCGCCGGAGCCGTCGTCGGTAATCATGCGGCGCACCATCTTGATGTGGCCGGGACCGAACGCGGTGCCGCAGGTGGCAACGGCGGTGGTGATGCCGGCGAGGTGTGCCGCCATGACGTCCGTGTAGCCTTCCACGATGACGACCTGCTTGGTCTTGGTCATATCGCGTTTTGCCAGGTCAATGCCGTAGAGCACCTGGGATTTCTTGTACAGCTGCGTCTCGGGGGTGTTCAGGTATTTGGGGCCCTGGTCGTCGTCGAAGAGGCGGCGGGCACCGAAGCCGATGGTTTCACCGGCGATGGTGCGGATGGGCCAGATGATGCGGCCGCGGAAGCGGTCGTACAGGCCGCGGTTGCCCTCCGAGAACATGCCGGTAGCCTTCAGTTCCTCATCGGTGAAGCCCTGGGAGCGAAGGTGCTTGAGCAGGTGATCCCAGCCGCGCGGGGCGTAGCCGACACCGAACTTGCGGGTTGCGGCGGGGTCGAAACCGCGGGCGCCGAGGAAGTGCTGCGCCTCCTGAGCATCAGCGCTGTAGAGGTTGCGTTCAAAGAACTCGGCGGCAATCTTGTGCGCGTCGAGCAGGCGGCGGCGCATACCCGCCTCGTAGCGGTCGCCGGGCTTACCGCCCTCATAGTGCAGGGTGTAGCCGATGCGCGCGGCAAGGCGCTCCACCGTCTCAACGAAGCTGGTGTGTTCCATCGCCATGACGAAGGAGTACACATCACCGGATTCACCGCAACCAAAGCAGTGGTACGAACCGACCTGCGGGCGCACATTGAAGGAGGGCGTGCGCTCGTCGTGGAACGGGCACAGCCCCTTGAAGGTGCCTATACCGGCGCTTTTGAGGCTCACGTAGCCTTCAATGATTTCGCGGATATCGGTACGGGCGCGGACTTCGTCAATGTCTTCTTTGCGGATTAATCCAGCCATAAACTCAATTCTACGGTGAGGGTCAACAGGTAGCGCCTGCAGGCGTTATAGGCGCAGGAAATAGCGCACGAACAGGCTCATAAAAAGGATGCGCCGCGACGCGCAAACAGCACGCCGCGGCACACAGGTGTTTAGCCGCCGGAAATATCCAGCTCAGCCTCCGCCAGGCCCAGACGCTCAGCATCCCCCAGGATGCGCGAATCCAGCCAGCCATCGGGCAGGTGCGGCTGCTTGGGGCTGCCGGCGCGACCGCGCGAACCCTCCACGGCGGCGCCCGGGTAACCAATCGAGTGATCCAGCTGAGCAATAAGCTCACGGAACGTCGCCAGATCGGGCACCTGAGCCATCTTCGCGCGCAGCTCACCGCCAACCGGGTAACCCTTGAAGTACCACGCCACATGCTTGCGGATCTCGCGCAGGCCTCGGGTCTCATCGCCGAAGGTTTCCACCAGCAGTTCTGCGTGGCGGTAAATCATGTCCGACACCTCAGTCAGGGTCGGGCGGATACGCTCCGACGAACCCTCAAACGCATTCTGCAGGTCACCAAACAGCCACGGGCGACCCTGGCAACCGCGACCAATCACGACGCCGTCCACGCCGGTCTGCTCAACCATGCGCACCGCATCCTCGGCGGAGAAAATATCGCCATTACCCAGGATTGGCACATCCGGAATCAGCTCACGCAGCTGCGCAATAGAATCCCAGTCAGCCTTACCCGAATAATGCTGAGCCGCAGTACGACCGTGCAGAGCAATCGCCGCAACACCGGCATCACGAGCAATCTTGGCGGACTCCAAGAACGTAATGTGGTCATCGTCGATGCCCTTACGCATCTTAATGGTCAGCGGAATATCGTTGCGGGACGCCTCCTTCACCGCGGTCTGCACAATCGCAGTGAACAGGTCAGTCTTCCAGGGCAGGGCGGCACCGCCACCGCGGCGAGTCACCTTAGGAGCCGGGCAGCCAAAGTTCAAGTCAATGTGGTCGGCACGGTCCTCTTCAACGACCATGCGCACAGCCTTACCGACGTTGACCGCGTCCACACCGTAAATCTGGATGGAGCGGATCTTCTCGTCCGGGTCATGCTCAATAATGCGCATGGACTCGGGCTTACGCTCCACCAGGGCGCGCGCAGTCACCATTTCGGTAACGTACAGGCCGCCGCCATATTCACTGCAGAGGCGGCGGAAAGCCTTATTGGTCACGCCAGCCATCGGGGCGAGAACCACGGGAGTATCAACGGTCAGATTGCCCAGTTTCAGGGGCGGAAGGGTAAGACGGGGTGCTTCAGAATTCACCCCTATATTGTGGCATACGGGGGCAAATCGAGAACCGGACTCAGCTGAGGGGGTACAGGAGCGCAGTGCAGTGGCACAGCGGCACGGCACAACAAGCACAGTACAGCGGCACGGCGCAAGCTCAGCGACCCTAAAGAGGCTCAGCAACCGCGAGGAGGCGCAAGCACGCACAAGGGGCGAGGAAGCGTTCCGCTCCCCCGCCCCTTCAGCAAGAGTCAGCCAGCAGGCTCAGTACCGAGAACCTACGAACCTATTTGGAACCTACTCGGTCACGTAAATATAGGTCGGGTCGCCCTCCACCGAAGCAGTACCGGCACGCAGCAGCACGTCAGTCACCTGAACCAGCGCCTCCATGGCGTCATCAACCTCAACCAGCACCGGGTACTTAGCACTCAGCAGAGACAACACCTGCATAATCGCCTCCACAGCACCCTCATTATCGAAGTCGTAGCCCAGCAGCAGTTCGGTGGCGGTGTTCTCATTCACCAGCGCCGCCTCCGGGTCAGTCTCGAAGGGGTGGTAGCTCACCGCAAACGCAACGATCGGGCCCTTCTTACCCTCAGCGGCAGCCTCACGAATATGGTCACGAAGCACCACCGCGCCAAAAGCACGCACCTCATCCGAGAGGAAATAGCGGTTCACCGTGCCCAGGCCCACCTCAGCAGGAACATCCCACTCGTGGGCGCGGCGGTAGAAATTCCACAGCGCAGAAGTCAGCTCCACCGAACCGGTCGCTAAATCCTCAATCGCCTGAGTCTCATTACCGTCAGCATCCTCACGCAACGACACCGGAGGAATCGCACCCGGCTCCACACGCACCATACGGGAACGCTGAACCAGCTTCATACCAGCCGCCTGCGCAAACTCCTCACCGTCACTAAACGGCGCCAACTTCACGCGCAGAGCAGTGGTCTGACCGTGCGCAGCCGCAATCTCACGCAACGCATCCAGCAGGGCAGTACCAATACCCTGACGGCGGTGGTCAGCTGCCACCTCCACATACGACCACAAACGCGTCGGATGCAGCAGCGAAGCCACCACAGTACCCGCAGCCACCGGCACACCAGAAACAGTCACCACCAGGGTGCGGCTAAACGGCGCATCCGTATCCGGGCCGAAAAGGCCACGCTGGCGCTCCTCAACCTCATTGCGGGCAGAGTTCCAAATCTCAAGCAGGGCAAGGTCATCACCCTCCTGCCAGGGGCGAATCTCAAATTTTTCGCTGAGGCGTTCAGCCATATCCGTGCACCTTTCCTTCGCTCGCGTCAATCGTGCCAATCAGTCTAACCAGGGTAGCCTAAATACACGACGGCGGGTAGCCTCTTTCGCTCTAAGAAGCTACCCGCCGACCATGTTATAAATTATTTTTAGCCTGCCAGGCGTGCAGCCAGGTAAGACTTCACTTGATCCAGAGCCACACGCTCCTGGTTCATGGTGTCACGCTCGCGGATGGTCACAGCCTGATCCTCAAGAGTGTCAAAGTCCACGGTGATGCAGAACGGGGTACCGATCTCATCCTGGCGGCGGTAACGGCGGCCAATAGCGCCCGCCTCGTCGTAGTCCACGTTCCACAGGCCACGCAGCTCATTCGCCAGCTTAGTTGCCGGCTCAGACAGTTCAGCCTTCTTCGACAGCGGCAGAACAGCAGCCTTAACCGGAGCCAGACGCGGGTCAAGCTTCAGCACGACGCGCTTATCCACGCCACCCTTAGTGTTCGGTGCCTCGTCCTCGACGTATGCGTCAACAAGGAACGCCATCATGGAGCGGGTCAGGCCGAAGGACGGCTCAATCACGTACGGGACGTAACGCTCGCCGGTAGCCTGGTCGAAGTACTCAAGCTTCGCGTTAGAGTGCTCGTTGTGCACACCCAGGTCGTAGTCAGTACGGTTCGCAACACCCATCAGCTCGCCCCACTCGGAACCCTGGAAGCCGAAGCGGTACTCAACGTCAATAGTGCCAGCCGAGTAGTGTGCACGCTCCTCCTTAGGAACGTCGAAGCGGCGCATGTTATCCGGGTTAATACCCAGGTCAACGAACCAGTTCCAGCAGTCCTCAACCCACTCGTTGAAGTACTTATCAGCGTCATCCGGGTGCACGAAGTACTCAATTTCCATCTGCTCGAACTCACGAGTACGGAAAATAAAGTTACCGGGAGTGATCTCGTTACGGAACGACTTACCAATCTGGCCAATACCGAACGGCGGGCGCTTACGAGAAGCAGTGACCACATTGTTGAAGTTCACGAAAATACCCTGAGCGGTCTCCGGGCGCAGGAAGTGCAGACCCTCCTCATTATCAACCGGGCCCAGGTAAGTCTTCATCAGACCGGAGAAGTTCTGCGGCTCAGTCCACTCACCACGAGTACCACAGTTCGGGCAAGCAATCTCTTCCATGCCCTCAGCCGCGCGGCCCTTCTTCGCCTCAAAGTTCTCCAGCAGGTGATCCTGACGCAGACGCTTGTGGCACGACAGGCACTCAACCAGCGGGTCGGTGAAGGTCGCCACGTGACCGGATGCCTCCCACACCGCACGAGGCAGAATAACGGAGGAGTCCAGGCCAACCATGTCCGCACGGGAGCGGACGAAACGCTGCCACCACTGCTGACGGATGTTTTCCTTCAGCTCTGCGCCGAGGGGGCCGTAGTCCCATGCGGAGCGGGAACCGCCGTAAATTTCACCGGCCTGGAAAACAAAGCCGCGGCGCTTCGCGAGCGCAATAACGTTATCGAGGGTGGACTTTTCAGCCATAGTTACTCCTTCTGCCCCGCCACCGGCTGTGACGTGCGTGAGTTCGGGTTCATAAGGGACGCCGCCCAGAACGGGGCGCCCGTATTCGCGCTCATCGGCGCAATATGCACACTTTTTGATGCAAGACACTAGGGTACCATCACCACCCTACCCCTGGGTATGCCTACCCGGCCCACCACTCCCCCATTTTTGCCGGACACCAGGATGCACCCGGCGGGATAAACTAGGAAGCATGGAAGAAATTTTTATTCGCGACGACATGATCCGCCTCGGCCAGTTCCTCAAGCTCGCCAACCTCGTAGAGGACGGCGCGCAGGCACGCGAGGTCATTCAGCACGGCCTGGTAAAGGTCAACGGCGACATTGAGGAAGCACGCGGAAAGCAACTGCACCCCGGCGACACCGTGACTCTCAACGGTGTGACCGTGAAGGTTGCGCACGAGGACTAGCACTCCTCTTGATGTGAAAGCTTGAGGGACGGCGTTCGTCCTCGTTCCTCTCCCCTTACCTAACGATGCGGCCGGTGCGCACCTTCCTACGCTCCTACAGGGGAACCCACCCTCTCGGGCGCTCCGCTCTCTCCTTGCTTCGCTGCGGAGAGCACCCGAGAGGGTACCCTGATGTCGCTTTCGGAAGGTGCACCGGCACGCTCCGGCAGCGGGGCCGAGAGCGGCTACCCGGAAAACGCGGCCGCACCCGCACAGTACCCCAGCACGGAAAGGCGGTATCGTCCGAAGTGACATCAGGGTGCCCGAAGCGAAGCGAG
>NZ_KZ627121.1:0-11335 GCF_001811075.1 Rothia sp. HMSC069C03 | reverse complement strand
GTGCCCGAAGCGAAGCGAGGGCGGGTTCCCTGTAGGAACGAGGACGATAACCACCTTTCCAAGCGGAACCGCGCATCCCACGTGAAGCAAAAACAAACGCAAAGCCCCCGAGTCGTCACGACCCGAGGGCTTTACGTTTAGTCGATTTAGGCGTCAGAGCCTTCCGCGGTGCCGGTCGCCTCCGCAACCTTCTGCGCACGAATACGCGGCTCCTGACCCTGCACCTTCACCTCCAGGAACTCGCCCACATGGCGAATCTCCATGGCGCTCACGCCGTGACCCGCACCGGCGTACAGCACCTTAATGCCGTCGGTGTACTTGCGAATCCAGTCGTAGGTGTAGTTCACCATCTCCTGCGGGATGACGGGGTCTTCCTGGTCACGACCAAAGAACACCGGCAGTTCGGTCTTCTTCAGCTCCTCGTCCTTGAAGTACGGCGAGTCAGAATCTACCGCGTAGCCGGACAGTCCCACTACGGCGGCGAACTCACCGGGGGCGTGACGCACCATCGAAGTTGCGATGCCCATACCCTGCGAGAAGCCCAGCAGGGTCACCGAAGCGTACGGTTCGCGGTTCTCGCGCACCCACTCCAGCACGTAGTCACTCGCCTGCTCGATGGCGCGCTGGTCAGATTCGAGCTGCTGGTTCAGCGGGTACCACTGGTAGCCGATAGCGTCTGCGGCAATGTAGGCGCCGGTCGAGTCCGCGGAGAACTGGGTGCCGACCGGCTGCGGTGCACGCATGGAGGCGTAGGTGAAGCCCTCCTGCGGAAGGTGCGCCGCCAGAGACAGCAGATCGTGTTCCTGGGAGCCGTAGCCGTGTAGCATGAGCACCAGGTGGGTGCCTGCACGTTCGTTCTCGGGGCGGGTGTATTCGACGACGTATTTGTTTTCGCTCATGCACCCATCTTAGCGAGGACTCCCCCACAAACCTGCACCGCAGGTTCCGCCGCTAGCTTGACTCTCACCTAACGTGAGGTTTTAGAGTGAAACCATGGACGCGAACATAACACCACCTGACGGGCAACACGAATACACCGTAGGAGAAGCGGCATCACTACACGGGCTTACAGTCCGCACGCTTCACCACTGGGAGCAGCGGGGCTTACTCAACCCGGCGCATGATGAGTTCAACGGGTACCGGTACTACACCGATACAGATCTTGAACGAATCACCGTCATTATGGGATACCGCGCCATCGGCATGAGCCTTGACGCCATTCGCAACATACTGCAGGATCGGGCGAACAGCACCGAGCATCTGCTCGCTCAGCGGGATATGCTTCAACGCAAAATCGCCGCGTACGGGCGCATGCTTGAAACCATCGAACATCTTTTGGAGGACACCATGGCACCTAAAAATAAACAGCTCAGTGCCGTCGAAAAAGCAGAGATTATGGGTGAGGGGTTCAGCCTCGCCCACCAGCAGGAAGCGCAGGAGCGTTACGGAAAAACTGACGACTGGGCTGAATACCAGCGCCGCACTGCCTCAATGGACCGTGCCGACTGGCAGAACGGCAAACAGCAGGTCAACGAGGTAGAGCAGGCCCTCGTCGAGGCGTTCAACCGCGGCGTGAAGCCGGGCAGTGAGGAGGCGAACGCACTCGCCGAGCGGCACCGTGCCTCCTTGTTCTTCTTTGAGGTCACCCCCGCTAAGCACGCTATTCTAGCCCGCGGCTACGTTGAGGATGCCCGTTTCAAGGCTCACTACGAGAAGCTTGCGATCGGGCTCGCGGAGTGGTTGCGGGATGTCATCTACGAGAATGCTCGTGCACACGGTGTCGACCCCGAGGAAGCTACCTGGAGTTAAACCTTTGGGCTAAAAATACCCAGTAACTAGGAGTGAGTAGCTGAGTGTGAAAGCTGAGCACAGAAAAACGCCCGGTTTTCCCAACGTTGGGAATACCGGGCGTTTATACGCGTCTGCAGAAGACTAGTTACCTAGCGGGTGCCGTCGAGGTGACGGCGGTGCTCCTGAATACGGCGATCCAGGTGCTCAAGGTTCTGCTGCAACCCCACAATCTCATCCTCAATCTTCTGACGGGCACGCTCCATCACATCAATAGATAGGGCGTGGTCGTCCGGATTGCTCAAAATCGTGCGAATGTCGGCAAGACTCATTCCGGCCTGACGGCAGGTAGCAATAAACCGTGCAGCGGAGATAGACTCCTCATCAAAAATACGGGTTCCGTGAGCATCACGGGGCACAGCAATGAGCCCCTCTTTCTCGTAATAGCGCAGGGCGTGGGTGCTCACCCCCAACTGCTCCGCTACCTCTTGAATACTTACCACAGCGTTAATGCTATGGGGTTAGAGCTGGTCTAAAGCAAACCGAGAACCTTTACCCTCCAGTGCAACAGGAGGCTACTTCCGTGGTATCTCGCGGAGGCGCCAAAAAGCACCCAGAAAACCGGAAAATATTCCCTGACTTGGCACAACACTCTTCGAGAAGGAGCAAAGAAACGCCGGGTGCTCACATTATATGAGCACCCGGCGCCTCCTTATCTAACCTTTAGGGTGAAGGTTAATTTTCGGCGGGCGGAAGGATAGTTGAGAATATCCAGTCATTCCCTCACAATCCCACACCCGCTGTTCGGATAAAACAACATTCAGCAGGATGCGTAAAACGCCTTCGGGCGCCGGTCGAGTTAGCGAGTAACAGCGCCGTACAGGCGAGTCATCGAATCCAGTGCCTCACGCTCAAGCTGCGCCTCACTCGGGGCGGCGGATTCATCTTCAACGCCGAGGGCGCGCGCCAGAATCTTCTCCACCTGCTTCGCCTCAATCAAGAAACCGTCATGGCCGTGGTTCGATTCGATAATGTCCACGGGCAAGGGGGTGGGAAGCGCCTCCGCCAGGCGGTGCGACTCGTGCGGGAAGAACAGACGGTCCGTGTTCACCGCCGCAATCGTCCACTCGCAATCGGTGTGCGCCAGCGCCTGCGCCAGAGTGCCGCGGCCACGCGCCACGTCGTGCGAAATCAGCGCCTCATTCACAGCCAGGTAGCTGTTCGCATCAAAACGCTCAACCAGCTTGGCGCCGTGGTGGTCCAGGTAGCTTTCGATGGCGTAGCGGCCACGCGGCTCACCCAGCGAACCGCCCACGGTGCTTTCGCCGCGGTTCTCTTCGCGGCCGAAGCGGTGCTCCAGCTCTGCGGGGCTACGGTAGGTGGTGTGCGCGATACGGCGTGCCAGGGCAAGACCGGTGACCGGCGCGGGTCCGGCATAGTAGTCGCCCCCGGCGAAGTTCGCGTCCGAACGAATCGCAATGTTCTGGGTGTGCGCCCACGAAATCTGCTCCGCCGTAGCCGAAGGACCGGAGGCGATGACCGCGCATCCGCGCACCAGCTCGGGGTTAGTTGCCGCCCACTCCAGGGCGCGAGCACCACCGAGGGAACCACCAATCACGTAGCGGAAGCTGTTCACACCCAGGGCACGAGCCAGGCGCGCCTCAGCACGCACCGAGTCGCGGATGCTCACCTGCGGGAAGCGGGAACCCCAGTGCTCACCGGCGCCCGGGTAGCCTTCCGGGATGATGCTTGCCGGGCCGGTCGAGCCGTAGCAGCCGCCCAAAATATTGGGGGCAATCACGAAGTAGCGGTTGGTGTCCACGACCGATCCGGGGCCCACGATGCCTTCCCACCAGCCGTCCGATTCGATGGCGCGAATCAGCGGGGCGGGCATGTCGGGGGTGGGCACGCCGCGGGAGACATGCGTGTCACCGGTGAGCGCGTGCAGGATCAGGATGGCGTTATCGCCAGCCTCGTTGAGGGTGCCCCAGGTTTCGTAGCCGATGGTGACCTGCGGCAGGGTTACGCCGGATTCGAGCTCCAGGTCGCCGATGTTCAGCTGACGCAGGTAGCCTTGCGCTTCGGGGTGTTCGCGCTGGGTGCCTGCCACGGGGATGGGCGCGGTAACAGGCTGGTTGATAGTGCCGGGCTGGGTGGTGCCGGACTGGCTAGTGCTCTGGGCGGTCATGGGGGTTCCCTTCACTGGGTTGGCCGGCGAGGTGGTGCCGGGTGTGAGCGGGGTACTCGTCTGCGGGTTGAATCTGCGGTTGAGTCTGCGGGTTGAGGCAGCGAGGCGGCGGTGCCGCGCGCTGATGAAATGCTCCGTAACGGGGAATCCGCAGGTGGACCGAAAAGCCGTAGCTTGCCGGTCCACCTGCGGGTGCGTCACCGTTTAGGAGAGGGTGTCGAAGCCCAGCTGCAGGTCGGCGAGAATGTCGTCGATGTTCTCGATACCGACTGCCAGGCGGATGAAGTTCGGGTACACGCCAATCTTCTCCAGCTCCTCAGCGGAAAGCTGGGAGTGGGTGGTAGAGGCGGGGTGAATCACGAGCGAGCGCACGTCACCGATGTTCGCCACGTTGGAGTGCAGCTTGAGGGCGTCCACGAAGTCGCGGGCCTGCTCCAGGGTTGCGTCCTTGAGGGTGAAGCCGAGAACCGCGCCGGGGCCCTTGGGCAGGTACTTCTGTGCACGCTCGTACCAGGGGGAGGATTCCACGCCAGCCCAGATAACCTTCTCGACCTGCGGGTTTGCTTCGAGCCAGTGGGCGACCTTGGTGGCGTTCTCGACGTGGCGTTCGATGCGCAGGGAGAGGGTCTCCAGGCCGATGCCGATGTTGAAGGCGTTGGTCGGGGAGATGGCGGCGCCGGTGTCGCGCAGCAGGGAGACGCGCGCCTTCAGGATGTAAGAGAGGTTCGCACCGAAGGCGGAGTCCTTACCCAGATCGCGTGCGTAGACCAGGCCGTGGTAGCCGGGGGCGGGCTGGTTGAACTTGGGGAACTTCTCGGGGTCTGCACCGTAGTCGAAGTTACCGGAGTCAACGATCACGCCGCCGATGGAGGTGCCGTGGCCGCCCAGGTACTTGGTGGCAGAGTGGACGACTACGTCTGCGCCGTGCTCGATGGGACGCAGCAGGTACGGGGTGGGTACGGTGTTGTCCACGATCAGGGGTACACCGTTTTCGTGCGCAATCTTGGCAATGGGCTCAATGTCGAGCACGTCGTTGCGGGGGTTGGGCACAGACTCGCCGTAGAAGAGCTTGGTGTTGGGGCGGACTGCGGCGCGCCATGCATCCAGGTCGTCCGGGTTCTCAACGAAGGTGGTTTCGATACCGAGGTCGGCGAGGGTGTACTTGAGCAGATTGTAGGTGCCGCCGTACACGGAGGGCGATGCAACCACATGGTCGCCTGCACCGGCGATGTTCAGGATTGCGTAGGTGATAGCTGCCTGACCGGATGCCAGCAGCAGCGCGCCGACGCCGCCTTCCAGGGAAGCGATACGGTTTTCGATTACTTCATGGGTGGGGTTGTTGAGGCGAGTGTAAATGGGGCCCAGTTCGGAGAGGGCGAAACGGTTCGCTGCCTGCTCGGCGCTGTCAAAGACATAAGAGGTGGTCTGGTAGATGGGTAGTGCCCGAGCTCCCGTTGCGGCATCCGGCGCCTGACCTGCGTGAATCTGGCGGGTTTCGAACTTCCAACCGGCGGGGTTGGCGGGAGTCGGGACGGTAGTGTTGTTGCTCATGCGTGGCTCCTAATGGGGATTCTTAGGGGGCCGCATGCCGACGGTACAGGAATCGTCGTCGAATAATCCTGTCACGATTGATGTACCGTTATCGGTCACATCGGTCCCGCGCTTGCGTCACGCTTTTGCGTGCCACCTGGTCTTCACCCAGGGCACCCCACCGCGGAGGAGGGTTGCCGGCCAGCTAGCTGGGGCTTATCGCTGGCGCTCTTGACCTGTATTCAGGGTGTCATAGGGCGTTGGGTGGGGTCAAGGGTTTTGTGGGTGCGCGGTACTTTAAGACATTTCATTGCAAAGATGACGTTTTTTAACGTCTGTCACCAAAAACCGCCTGCAACAAAACGTGAGCGACGGTGCCGGGGCAATCCGAGGGCGAGGCAATCGAGATGCGGAGGCGGGCACCCACCATCCACATAGTAACCCCCATCACTTTTATCTACGGTTTTTTGGTACACTGAAATGACACATACACTCACGCAGGGTACAACTCGCTACGGCTCGCTACGCCGTTTATCCTGCTCAGCATCCCTCCGGTATAGGGGCCAGAGGGTCATACCCGAAGGTTACCTACCATGTCTCTTGTTCTTGATGCGGCGCAGCTCAGCCGCGTCTTTGGCAAAGGTGAAAATACCTTTACCGCAGTCGACCGTGTGTCACTTCGCGTTAGTTCCGGGGAAATTCACGCCCTCCTCGGCCCCAACGGTGCGGGTAAAACCACCACCGTGCAGATGTGCTCGACCCTGCTCACACCCACCGGCGGTAACCTTACCGTGAACGGTATTGACGCTATCGCCCATCCACAGCGGGCGCGCCGTCACGTGGGCCTCGCGTTGGGCGGGGAGAACGGCTTCTACCCGCGCGCCAGTGCCCGCGATAATCTGCTGTTCTTCGCCGATGTTGCGGGGGTTTCCGGGCGGACCCGACGGCACGAGGTGGAGCATGCCCTAGCCCGCGTGAAACTCACCGATGCGGCAACGCGGCCTGTCCAGGAGTTTTCCCGCGGCATGAAACAGCGCCTACATATTGCCCGCGCCCTGCTCGGCTCCCCCACCCTGCTCCTGCTGGATGAGCCGACCAACGGGCTCGACCCCGATATCGCCCTGACCGTGCGTGCCCTCATCAGATCTCTGGCAAATGAAGGTACCGCCATTCTGCTCACAAGCCACCTGCTGGGCGAAATCGAGGACCTGGCGCACACCATCACCGTTTTGGGTGCCGGTTCCGTTGCTGTGAGCGGCAACCTCGAGGATATTGCCGCGCACGCCGGCATTGCCGCCACGACTGTGGTTCAGGTTGAAGCCACCGCCACCGAGGGCATTGATACGCTCCGCGGGTTCCTCGGCGATAAGGCGGCGGTGCTGTTTGCCCCGCGCGGATCCGGCTGGGAACTCACCCTCTACTGGCATGGCGAGCGCACCACGTTCCAGGCGGGCGAGGCGCACCGTATCCTCACGGAGGGGATTGCCGCCGCACGCATTGGGGCGCGAACCGAACCGTACACGCGCCCGGCAACCCTGGAAGAGGCATACCTGGCGATGGCGGAGGGGCTCAAACGATGAACGCTCAGACGCAACGCTCGGAAGAGTTCCAGCGGCAGGGTCGACGGTACGACCTGTGGCAGGAGTGCGCCCGGCAGCTACGGCTCATGGGCTTTAGCCTGCGCCAGTTCCTGACGGTCCCCTACTTCATTCAGCTGCTCATTAGCACGGTACTCGGCTCGGTTATTATTCAGGCTCTTGCGGTGCATGCGGCGGCGCGGAGCTCCGCGGGTCACTCCGTTGACCCGACCCTAGCATGGACTCGCGCCGGCATTGTGGGCATGTGGTCTGTCTGCATCGTGTCTGCGGGCATCATCAATTTTGAGCGTTTCCGTGGGACCCTTGTGTACCTGTGTTCGGGGTCGATTTCTCCGGTGCGGGTGCTGGCGGCTATCGTTTCAAGCGCCTCCATTGTGGGTTTGGCGGCTTTGCCCCTGTCGTGGCTCATCTGGGCTCTTGTGACGCTCAACCCGCAGGTCACAGACTTTTCCGCGCTCTGGCCGCGCTACGTTCTGGGCGTTCCCCTGCTGTGGCTTGCATGCCTGTCGGTCACGTTCATGATTGCGGTGTTCTTCGTGGCGACGCCGAACGCTATCGCCTACGAGGAGCTATTGCTCGTGCCGGTTTTTATTCTTTCCGGGGTTCTCTTTACGACCATTGAAGCGCCCGCCTGGCTAGATGCTGTAGGCACGCTCATTCCCCTGCAGGCGCCGGTTCACCTCCTACTTGGGCGTACCGCCATCACTACCCCGGCGGATGCACTCTTGCCCGTTGCGCAGACGCTCGCCGTGAGCCTCGCCTGGGCGGCGTGCGCGTTCCTCTTTGCCCGGAAGGCTCTCGCCTCCGCGCGCCGTCGCGGCACCCTGGGGGCGATGTAGCGTGCGTGTTCTCTCTACTGATTCCCTGCCCGGCGTGGCGCGTCGGGCTCTGTCGACCGCCTCTATTGGCTGGTCGTCGTCTATTACCTTCGCAACCCTCGGAACGGCTATCACGACCCTGGTGCTCGTGCCGGGCCTCAATGTGCTTTTCACGGTGCTTCTGGGTGCTGATCTTGCCGCGAACGATACGGTACGCATCGGTTGCGCGTCTGCTCTGGTTGCAACCCTCAGCTCCGTGGCAGCCGGTATTGTTGCGCGCGTTGCCACAGACCGGTGGATTGGCGTCTTCGAGTACGTGTGTACGGCTCGCCCGGTGGATGCGGGCTACTGGCTGGGCGCGGCGGCGGTACCCGCGCTGCTAGCCTCCGTGACGGGGCTGAGCAATGTGGGCATCGTGTGGCTACTATCCCTCACTGCGCCCTCCACCGGGGTGGGGTCTGGGCTTCTGCTTGGAGCCATTGCGCTGATGCCGGTTGCGGTTTTGGGAGGGGTCTGCCTGGGCATTTTTGCCGCCGGGCTGGGCCTGTACCTGTCGGATCCGTACACGGGATCCAATTTTCTGTCGATTATTCTGCCGGTCAGCGCGGGTGTGATCGTTCCGGTGAGCACCTACCCCGCGTGGCTTACGTGGCTATGTTCGTGGGTTCCCGGCTCCCGGCTGGTGCAGGCTCTAGATACCTCTGGCGGTATCGCGGGCGGCGCCGCATCGGAACTTTTCGCGCTCCTGGCGACGGACGCGGTGCTGGCGGTACTCTACGCCGCGGTGGGGTTGGGGCTGACCTTCCTTGCCGCCCGCCGCATCCGTGCCGGCACCCGCGCCTCGCTGTTGTAAACGGTGAACCCTGAAAAAGAACGAGCCTTTTAAATACTCACCCTCTGATGCATAAGGCTCTGACGGGACTTCCACAAGGTGAGCCGGTCAATCCTGCTCAGGCCGCAATATAGTAGCCTGCCTCACTCTTCGATACACTAGAACTAGGCGTGCTCACAATCCCCCGCCCACCCTCACCGCCACCCGGCGGCACAGGAACGCGGGCGCAGACGGCACACACCATTCACAAACCCATAACTCAATGAAAGAGGTGGCAGCATGGCTGAACAGAACCTCACCCCGCCCGTACCGAAGAAGGTCAAGCACCGCCGCGAACACCACGGCGACGTCTTCATCGACCACTACGAATGGCTCCGCGACAAGGAAAGCGAAGAGGTCCTCAACTACCTCAAGGCAGAAGCCGAATACACCGAAGCTGTCACCGCAGACCAGCAG
The DNA here is from genome assembly GCF_001811075.1 of Rothia sp. HMSC069C03. Taxonomy (NCBI): domain Bacteria; kingdom Bacillati; phylum Actinomycetota; class Actinomycetes; order Micrococcales; family Micrococcaceae; genus Rothia; species Rothia sp. HMSC069C03. The sequence continues at coordinate 2,125 of NZ_KZ627121.1, read as the reverse complement.
CCCCTCCGCGAATCCATCTTCAACGAAATCAAGGACCGCACCCTGCTGTCGGATCTGACCGTCCCGAACCGTATCGGTGACTGGTGGTACTACAGCCGCATGGTGCCCGGCGGCCAGTACCCCGTCTTCTACCGCTACCCCGCCCTGCACGAAGGCGACGAGGTGGTGCGCTACACCCCGCCCACCGTCACCCCCGGCGAAGTACTCGAGGGTGAAGTCGTCATCCTCGACTGCAACGAATACGCCAAGGACATGGAGTTCTTCTCCCTCGGTAGCTTCCAGCCCGCACGTAACGGCAAGCTGCTGAGCATCTCCGTGGACGAGAAGGGCGACGAACGCTACGAGCAGCGCTTCCTCAACATGGAAACCGGCGCCTTCCTCGAAGACACCATCGCCAACATTGCGGCGGGTTCCTTCTTCATCAACCACGCCGAACAGCTCATCTACCTCGTGCCCGACGAGTCGTGGCGCCCCTGGCGTGTCTACGTGCACGACGTCGGACAGGGCACCGAAGACCACCTGATCTACGAGGAACCGGACAACACCATATGGCTCGGCGCCGCCATGAGCTCCGACCGTTCCTCCGTGGTCATTACCAGCTCGAACTCCGAGTACACGGAGGTGCGCCTCATCCCCACCCGCGAACCCAAGGGCGAGCCGACCCTGCTCATCCCCAAGAGCGCGGGCATCGAATACTACGCTGAGCCGCTCAACATTGCCGGCGAGCAGCACCTGCTGATTCAGCACGACTACAATGCGTTGAACTCCGAGCTGGTCCTCGCCGATATGCCGCGCGAAGGTGAAAGCCTCGAAGAGTACGCGCAGCGTTGGGTACCCGTCATCCGCCACAGCGAACACGTGCGCTTGGAAGGCTTCACCTTCACCGCAACGCACTTGGTCGTTACCGCCCGCGCGGACACCACCACCCGCATCTTCCTCGCACCGCGTGAGCAGCTGCCCGTCCAGTGGCGCCGCCGCCGCCCCGCCGGCGTGACCTTCATGGAACCTGCCGGTTTCGACGAGGAACTGTACACCGCCTCCGTGCTGCGTGCGGAGAACTACTCCCCCGTGCTGCGCATCGCCTACACCTCGTACCTGACTCCGCGCCGCGTCTACGACTACTTCCCCATGTCGCAGACCCTGCTGCTGCGCCGTGAAACCCCCGTGCTCGGCGGCTACAACCGGGAGAACTACCGCGCCTACCGCGACTGGGCACCTGCGGCGGACGGCACGCTCATCCCGATCTCGGTGATTCACCGCGCAGACCTGGACATGAGCAAGCCGCACCCGGTCATCCAGTACGGTTACGGCTCGTACGAGTCGTCCATGGACCCGATGTTCTCCATCCCGATACTGTCGATCCTGGACCGCGGCGTCATCTACGTCATCGCGCATATTCGCGGCGGCGGCGAGATGGGCCGCTCCTGGTACCAGAACGGCAAGAAGCTCTCGAAGAAGAACACCTTCACCGACTTCGTGGACGTCACCAGCTACATTGCGGCTAAGCCGTGGGCTGATGAGGCTCGTATCGGTTGCTACGGCGGTAGCGCCGGCGGTCTGCTCATGGGCGCCGTGCTGAATCTCGCCCCCGAAAAGTATGCCGCCTGTCTGGCAGCCGTACCGTTCGTGGATGCGCTGACCACCATCCTCGACCCCGAGCTGCCGCTGTCGGCAATGGAGTGGGAAGAGTGGGGCAACCCGATTGAGGACCCGGAAGTGTACGCCTACATGAAGTCGTACACCCCGTACGAGAACATCCGCCCGGTCCGCTACCCGGCGATTGCTGCAGTAACGAGCCTGCACGACACCCGCGTGCTCTACGTGGAGCCCGCAAAGTGGATCGCGGCGCTGCGTGAGCAGATTGACCCGTCGTCGCCGGTACCGCTGCTGAAGATTGATATGTCGGGCGGCCACGGTGGTGGTTCCGGCCGGTATACGCGTTGGCGTGAGATTGCGTGGGATTACGCATTCCTGATGAGCAACCTCGGCATTACTGAGTAGCTGGTCTCTTAAATGGAACGCTCCGTCTGTATCTAAGTGATACGGACGGAGCGGTCTTCGTTTATGTAGGTTGCTCTGCTCGAGGGGACGGCGTTCGTCCTCGTTCCTACAGGGGCACCCGCCC
>NZ_KZ627120.1:0-425 GCF_001811075.1 Rothia sp. HMSC069C03 | reverse complement strand
TATGAACTGACTGTGCGTGAAAATCTTCTTCTGGGTTTGCCTCAGGCGGCGGTTGAGCGTCTTGGTGATGCTGATTTGTGGTCGGCTTTGTCGGTGGCTTGTGCTGATGATTTTGTGCGTGGTCTTGAGGGTGGTTTGGATGCTCAGTTGGGTGAGTCGTTTGGTGGTGTTGGTCTTTCGGGTGGTCAGTGGCAGCGTTTGGCGTTGGCGCGTGTGGTTCTTCGGGATGCGCCGGTGTGGGTGTTGGATGAGCCGACCAGTGCTGTGGATGCTGAGACTGAGGAGGAGATTTTTGCTCGGTTGAAGGTGGCTGCTGTTGGGCGTTTGGTGGTGTTGGTGTCTCATCGTGCGTGGACGTTGCGTGGTGTTGATTCTGTGGTGGTGTTGGATGGTGGGTGTGTGGTGGAGCAAGGAACCTACCGGGA
>NZ_KZ627119.1:0-1474 GCF_001811075.1 Rothia sp. HMSC069C03 | reverse complement strand
TGAACTGCCTCCCGTTTCTTGGACAACAAAATTAAAGTCCAAGAAACAGGAGGCTTTTCATGTACGTGCATCTGGGATTAAGACATGACCGTTCGCTTCGGAAGCAAGCAGCGCAAATGTTTAAGAGAGGATTCGGCTATGGTCTGACCGCCAAAAGGCTTGGTATGTCCGCCGCGACTGTGAGAGAGTGGCAGAAAACGTACCACGTCATCGGGAAGGACGGGCTTCTTACCATGGGAATAAAGCACACCAAATACGACTACGAGACCAAAGTCGCCGCAGCGGCGGCCGTGGTTGATGGTGGAATGAGTAAGCCTGAGGCGATGATGCGCTTCGGTATTGCAAGCGCGACACCGTTGAAGCAGTGGTGCAGGCTGTACCGCCAGGGCGGCGCGCAGGCGCTTAAGCCTAAGCCCAAGGGCAGGCCGAAGGGGTCGGTGCGGGCGGTGCCGCCAACGCGTGAGGAGGAACTTGCCGAGCGTGTGCGTAAGCTTGAGGCGCAGGTGGCGTACCTAAAAAAATCGATTGCCCTGAAGGCGCAGAAGCGCTCCCAAACCGGGACAAAGCCCTAGTGGTCGCTGAGCTTTCAGGGCGCGGTCACAAGCTGTACGATCTCCTTGAGGCTGCTGGCCTTGCCAGGTCGAGCTACTACTACGCGTTGGCTCATCCCCGGCAGCCAACCAGAGTGCAGCTACGTGCCAAGGTCGCTCAGATCTTTTCGCGAACCCCTAACGGGTGCGGTCACAGGCAGGTGGCCATGTGCCTGCGCGCTGAGGAAGGGGTGCGCATTGCCGATAAGACGGTTTTGAAGATGATGCGTCAGATGGGGCTGCGTTGCGGTATACGCCGTGAGAGGGCCTACCATAGGTACAACTCTTACAAGGGGTCTGTGGGGCAAAGTTTTGAGAACATCATCGGTCGCGACTTTACGGCGACTGGTCCTTGGCAGAAGTTGGGCACCGATGTCACCGAGTTTAAGCTCTCCTTTGGTAAGGCCTACCTCGCGCCGGTCTATGACTTTGCCAGCAAGGAGATTGTTGCCCACTCCATCTCGATGTGCCCTAATCTTGCTCAGCAGCAGGAGATGCTTCAGGTACTCATGGATGCCAAACCCGAGGGAGTCAAGCCGATTTTGCATTCGGATATGGGGTGGCAGTATCAGCACGAGTTCTACGTCAGAACGCTTGCTGATAATGGTTTTATTCAGAGTATGTCACGCAAAGGTAACTGCATCGACAATGGTGCCACTGAGCAGGTTTTTGGACATCTTAAGGACGAGTTTTTTCGTGGCCAGGACTGGCTAACTTTTGAGAGTTTCAAAGCTGACCTCGATGCGTACATTACGCATTGGAATACAACAAGACGCCAGGTGAAGCTTAAGGGCCTGACTCCGGTAGAGTACCGGGTTCAGGCCCTGCGGGAAGTTGTATAGCGGCTAGTATTTATAGCGTCCAAGTTTCGGGGCGCAGTTCAA
>NZ_KZ627118.1:0-29956 GCF_001811075.1 Rothia sp. HMSC069C03 | reverse complement strand
AAACGATTACACCACTCCACAGTACTTGACCTCCCTTTCACCCACGCATGGAATGGGTCAGCCTGGACTCTGGGTTTTGAATTCCTTGCTTATCTAGCGCTTATCCCGATTTTCTACATTGGGTTTATTCGTAAGAACGCAAAATGGCTGGTTGCTGTTATCTATGCTGGGCTATTTTTCGGGCACCAGATTTTTGAACTGATGGGGCGTGAACCTAATCGTTTTGTAGAGCATATTCTTCGTCTGCATCCTTACTTTTTCGCAGGTGTCATTCTCTACATGTGGGGTAAGCGTATTCGCTATAACGCTACTGTGGCTATTGTGGTCACGATTCTAGGATTTGTTCTGCAATGGTTTGCACCTGGTATTGCCCAGTACATGCACCTGCCTGTGGCTTACGGAATCCTGGCTCTCAGCGCTGCGATTAAGACCGACCTGTGTCGACATAACGATATTTCGTATGGCGTGTACATCTACGCGTTCCCGGTGCAGATTATGTTGACAATTTTCGGTAGTGCATCGCTGGGCTGGGTTCTGAACTCCATCATCACTTTTGCTATCACCGTTGGTTTGGCGTGGCTGTCTTGGCTGTATGTTGAGAAACCTACGTTGGCTTTGAAGGACCGAAAGCTTCTGCGCATTCGCCGTAATCGTCCCGCAGGCACCGTAGCGGCATCTTCATAAACCGGTAAAGTATCCCACCTATTTCTGCGGCTTTCGGTGATCTTGATGAACTCGTCAAGTAAACCGGGAGCCGCAGAAGTATTTCCGAGGAAGAATGCCAGGTTCACCATCTGGCGCGGTAAAATCATAAACGGACAGGTCACCAACCTTAAGGACAGCATATGAGCGAGAACCCTTCCATCTGGGGCGAGCTGGCAGGCCTGACCCTCACCAAGGGTCACGGCACCGGCAACGACTTCATCTTTCTGACGGACGAGAACGCAGAAATTGCTCTCACCCCCGAGCTGGTAGCCCGCGCCTGCGACCGACACTTCGGCATTGGCGCGGACGGCTTCATTCGTGCTGCCCGCAGCACCGCCTCCCGCGCGGGTCAGAAGCTGCTCGAGGAGCACCCGGACGCTGTCTGGTTCATGGACTACCGCAACGGTGACGGCTCTATCGCTGAAATGTGCGGCAACGGTGTGCGCGCGTTCGTGGAGTACCTGCGCACTGAGGGCCTGATTGAGCTTGAGGTGGGCGAGACCGTCAAGATTGGTACCCGTGCCGGCGTGAAGACTGTGGCGCGCACCGAAGAGGGCTACGCGATTGATATGGGTCCGTGGAGCTTCATTCACGGTGAGGCTGCCCGTGAGGGTGGCGAGGACTGCCTGGTGTCTGCTCGCGGCCTGAAGACTCCGCGTGCTGGCCTGTCCATTTCGATGGGTAACCCGCACACCGTGGTGATGCTCGGCTCCGACGGTAAGCTGGACGGCCTGGACCTGCACAGCCTGCCTCAGGTGAACCCCGCCCCGGTCAACGGTACGAACGTTGAGTTTGTGGTGCCGGTCGACCTGGACGTTGAGAGCGGCGCGCAGGTGGGCGCTATCCGTATGCGCGTGCACGAACGCGGCGTGGGCGAGACTCTGTCGTGCGGTACCGGCGCGTGTGCGGCGGCTGCGGCGACCCGTTTCTGGGGCGGCGAGGAAGCACCGGATGAGTGGCTGGTGCATGTGCCCGGCGGTACCCTCGCGGTGACTTTCGTGCTGGGCCCGGACGACCTGGAACATGTTGTTCTGGCTGGTCCGGCGCAGATGGTTTCGACCGTCGTGCTGCGATAGCCTGTAGCGATAGCGAGCAGTCTTAGAGCAGAGATTTTATAGAGAAAAGCGGCGGATGTTTTCTGATAACACATTCAGAAAACACCCGCCGCTTTTATATTTTTAAGCAATGAGTGCCAGAGGTTTTAATCCTCGTAGCGGTGCACCTGCAGAATACGGAAGCCCTTCGAGGTCGCATAGCGCGACACCTCAAACTCGCCGGGGTGCAGCTGTCCAAGCTGCGCGTCCATCCACTTCTGCAAAGAATCGGAGCCTAGGTTCTTCTGAACCACCAAGTAGGCGTCACCACCGGGCGCCAGGCGCGGTAGCCAGGTCAGCAGGATCTCGTGCAGAACCTCCTTGCCCACGCGAATTGGCGGGTTCGACCAGATGGTGTCAAAACGCAGTTCGGGGTCAACCGACTCGGGGGTTCCGACGGTGACGTTGGACAGGCCGAGAGCGGCGGCGTTGCGTTCGGTCAGGCTAATGGAGCGGGAGTTCACATCCACCGCGTGCACCTGCGCCTGCGGTGCGAGCATCGCCAGGGTCAGGGTAATGGGGCCCCAACCGCAGCCGATGTCGAGCATGCGTTCGCCCTGCGGGTCGGGTGCTTCCTGCAGCAAAATAGCGGTGCCCTTATCAATACCGGAGGGGCTGAAAATGCCGTTAGCTGTGGTGACGGTGACCTTGCGGCCGGCAAGCTCCACCAGCACGGGGCGGGGCTTGAATTCGGTCTCGGGGGTTTCAGAGAAATAATGCTGCTCGCTCATGCTATCCAGTGTACCGGTAGGGCAAGAACCCGCCGCACACGGGCAGAGAATGCACGGGGCAGGTCAGCAGCTTGCACGCCCTGAGCGCACAGGCGACCAAACCCCCTACCTGATGCGGGCAACGGCGGTAGAATTATAGTCGTATGAATTCTAAGAACACCCCCGTATCTGATACCGAAAAGCTGCCTAGCGATGAGCAGTTGCGCCGCACCGTAGACCGCGTTCTGGGCCGCTCCCAGGCCGCCGCCTCCGTCACTACTTATGACGCCGCCGGTACCGCACATCACAGCGATAACTCTTCCAGCACTCACGGCAACAATAGCCGCCGTGTGCTGGATACTCGCGCGCGCGAAATTTCTGACGTTCAGCGCGAACACTCCGAATATGACGGTGACCAGGAAGATCTCGCTGAGCGCCGCGCACTGCGCCGTATCGCGAACCTCTCCACCGAACTTGAAGACGTCACCGAGGTCGAGTACCGCCAGCTGCGCCTGGAGCGCGTGGTGCTGGCTGGTCTGTGGACTGAAGGCACCGTAGAGGACGCAGAGAACTCCCTGCGTGAGCTCGCGGCACTGGCTGAAACCGCCGGTTCCGAGGTTCTGGACGGCCTGGTTCAGCGCCGACTCAAGCCGGACCCCGGCACCTTCCTCGGCTCCGGTAAGGCGCTGGAACTCAAGGACATTGTGGAGGCGACTGGCGCCGACACCGTCATTGTCGACTCCGAACTGGCTCCCTCGCAGCGTCGTGCTCTCGAAGACATCGTGAAGGTCAAGGTCATTGACCGCACTGCCCTGATTCTCGACATTTTCGCTCAGCACGCTAAATCCCGCGAGGGTAAGGCGCAGGTTGAGCTGGCTCAGCTGGAGTACATGCTGCCGCGTCTGCGTGGTTGGGGTGCTTCCCTGTCCCGTCAGGCGGGTGGCCGTGCCGCAGCCGGTGAGGGTATCGGTTCGCGTGGTCCCGGTGAAACCAAGATTGAGATGGACCGCCGCCGCCTGCGCGCTCGCATGGCGAAGCTTAAGCGTGAGATCGCTGCGATGGCGCCGGCGCGTGAGACGAAGCGTCTGAACCGTCGCCGTAACCGTGTGCCTTCGGTGGCTATTGCCGGGTACACGAACGCGGGTAAGTCCTCCCTGCTGAACCGTCTGACCGATGCGGGCGTGCTCGTGGAGAACGCCCTGTTTGCGACCCTGGACCCGACCGTCCGTAAGGCTCAGACCCCGGACGGTATCGGCTACACCCTCTCTGACACGGTGGGTTTCGTGCGTTCGCTACCGACCCAGCTGGTGGAGGCGTTCCGTTCCACCTTGGAAGAGGTCGCTGACGCTGACGTCATCCTGCACGTGGTGGATGCTTCGCACCCGGACCCGGAGGGGCAGATTCGTGCTGTCCGCGAGGTCATTGCGGAGGTTGACGCCCGCCATATCCCCGAGATTATTGTGCTGAATAAGGCGGATGCCGCCGACCCGTTCGTGCTGGAGCGTCTGCGCCAGCGCGAGCCGGAGCACGTAATCGTTTCGGCGCGTACCGGTGAGGGCATTGATGAGCTGAAGCAGAAGATTGCGGACACCATTCCGCGCCCCTCCATTGAGGTGAAGCTGCTGATTCCGTACTCGCACGGTGAGATTATTTCGCGCCTGCACGAGTGGGATGCCGAAATTAAGAGCACCGATTTCGTATCGGACGGCACTTTCGTGGTGGCTCTGGTCCGTGAGGATGTCGCCTCCGAACTGTCCGAGTATGTGCTGGAGAGCGACCTGCTGGAGGTTCTGGAAGAGGAACTTGCGGAGGCACAGGCCCTGGCTGAAGCGACCGCATCTGTTTCCGACCAGTCCTCTACCCCGAGGCTCTCTAGGGGCGTATGAGCGTGACCGAGAGCATCAACGCGCCCAAAAACGCCCCGGGAACCGTACCCGGATCTGCGACCGGCGGCACCCGATTCACCGGGCAGGAGCTTGAGACCCTGCCCGGAGCGAAGGATGCCCTGACCCTGCTGGACGAGGCGGTTGCCGCCACCGGCGGTCAGAACCGTGCCGGTCAGCGCATCATGGCGGCGCATGTGGCGCAGGCTCTTGAACTGCAGCGTCACCTGTTGGTCCAGGCGGGTACCGGTACCGGTAAGTCCCTGGGCTACCTGGTTCCTGCCCTGGCGCGGGTGGGGGAGTCGGACCAGCCGATTGTGGTTGCGACGGCGACTCTTGCCCTGCAGGCGCAGATCGTGAACCGCGATATTCCGCGTCTTCTACAAGCGCTGGAGCCGCGCCCGGAGTCGCAGGCGCAGGTTGCTCTGCTCAAGGGCCGCAATAACTACCTCTGCCTGCACAAGCTGGAGGGCGGCTACCCGGAAGACGAGCCGGATGTTCTCTTTGACATGCCTTCTTCGACCTCCCGCGTGGGTGAGGAAGTGGTGCGCCTGCGCGAGTGGGCTGACCGTACGGAGACCGGCGACCGTGATGAGTTGAAGCCCGGCGTCTCTGACCGTGCCTGGGCTCAGGTGTCGGTCAGTGCCGCCGAGTGTCTGGGCCGCCGCTGCCCGCTGGTGGAAGAGTGCTTTAGCGAGATGGCGCGTGGCCGTGCCGCTGAGGCTGACATTGTCATCACGAACCACGCCCTGCTGGCAATTAACGCTTTTGAAGGCATGAAGGTTCTGCCCGAACATGAGACGGTCATTATTGATGAGGCTCATGAGCTGGTGGACCGCGTGACCGGTGCCGTGTCTGGTTCTTTGACGGTTGCGATGGTTCGCCGTGCGGCACGTAGCGTGAAGAAGCATTCGAAGGCTGATTCCGGCGCACTGGAAATGGCAGCCGGCATCCTGGAGACCGCGTTCGAGGGTCTTGCCGAGGGCCTGCTGAAGGGCCTGGACGGTCGCCTTTTAACCGCTATTTCTGCGGTCAATGATGCCGCCCGCACCGCCCTGTCCGATACGAAGCCGGATGGTCAGGATGTTGACGCCGGCCTGCAGATGGCACGCTCGCGTGTCTCTGAGGTGCACGATATGAGTAGCCGCATTCTGGAGGCTTCGGGCGAGCAGGACGTGCTGTGGATTTCTCGTCAGGGTGGCTGGGAGAATGGCCGCTACGTTGCTGCTTCCGATACCGACCCGGCGACCCTGAACATCGCCCCGTTGAGCGTCGGTTTGCAGCTGCGTGACGGTCTATTTGCTGACCGCACCGTGATTCTGACGAGCGCAACCCTGACGGTGGGTGACTCTTTTGACGTTGCAGCCGCCGCCCTGGGACTGCAGGGCGAGGGCGCGCCGCGCTGGACGAGCATCGACGTGGGTTCGCCTTTCGACTACCGCAAGCAGGGCATCATGTATGTTGCCGGGGATTTGAAACCTCCGGGATTTGGTGTGCATGAGGGTCAGCTGGAGCGTCTGCGTGAGCTGTGCGAGGCGTCGGAGGGCGGTGCCCTGGGCCTGTTCTCCTCGAAGCGTGCCGCCGAGCGTGCCGCCGAGTACATGCGTGAGCATAGCGACCTGAACGTTCTTCTGCAGGGTGAGTCTTCACTCAAGGCCCTGGTGGAGGAGTTCAGCGAGGACGTTGACTCATGCCTGTTCGGAACGATGAGCCTGTGGCAGGGCGTGGACGTTCCCGGTGACTCTTGCCGCCTGGTGGTGATGGACCGCATTCCGTTCCCGCGCCCGGATGACCCGATTGCGCAGGCTCGTACGGAGGCGGTGAACCGTCACCGCGGTAACGGCTTTATGGCGGTTTCTGCTCACCACGCGGCGATTCGCATGGCGCAGGGCGCCGGTCGCCTAATCCGTTCGGTGTCTGACCGCGGCGTGGTGGCTGTGCTGGATTCTCGCGTGGCGACTAAACGCTACGGCGGTTTCTTAATGAAGGCGATGCCGCCGATGTGGTCGACGCAGAATAAGGCCGCGGTGACCGATGCGCTGGCTCGGCTTTCGGCGAGTATTGAGCGTTAGATCGGGTAAGAAGATCTATCCTGGCAGCGCCGCGCTCTGATTTAGGAATATCCGCTGTGGAAAAAGCCGCTTTGGAAATATCCGCTTTGGACATATAGAAATCACCCCGGTGATACGTGAACGTTCACGTATCACCGGGGTGATTTCTATATAGAGCTAAAAGCCTCGCGGCTATGTCTTTTAGAAGCTGTGTTGTTTATAGCAACGTTGTTTAAAGCAGCTTCTTTGAGAAGCTGTGCTGTTTAGAACCCGCGTCTTCTAGAGACTGCGCAGCACGGAGACAACCTTACCCATGACGGTTGCACGGTCGCCCATAATCGGCTCGTAGTTGGAGTTGCGCGGCATGAGCCAGGTATGGCCGTCGACCTGACGGAACACCTTCACGGTTGCTTCATCGTCAAGTAGAGCGGCAACGATATCGCCATTGTCAGCGGTGTGCTGCTCGCGGACGACCACCCAGTCGCCATCGCAAATCGCGGCGTCAATCATGGAATCACCCTTGACCTTGAGCATGAACAGCTTGCCGCTACCGACCAGCTGGCGGGGCAGGGCGAGCACATCCTCCACGGACTGCTCGGCGGTAATGGGGCCGCCCGCTGCAATTCGTCCAACCAGGGGAACGGGTACGAGGTCTTCATCGCCGACTTCGAAGTTCGGCAGCTCGGGCAGGGAAGAGGAAGCACTACCGTGGATGCCGACGCCGTTCTCATCCAGCACCTCAATGGCGCGGGGGAGCTTGGGATCGCGGCGAATGTAGCCCATGGTCTCGAGGCGACCGAGCTGGTGAGTGACCGAGGACAGGGACGCAAGACCCACCATGTCACCAATCTGGCGCATGGACGGCGGGTAACCCTTTTGTTCAATCTCGGTGCGGATCGCGTCAAGAATCTTCTGCTGGCGCGCGGTCAGCGCCGGACGGGGTGCTGTTGCCATTTCTTTTCCTTCGGTCTGTACTCCGGCCTTTGTAATCGGGTCGGGGCACGGATGGGTGCTTCACACGTTTTCTGGTGGTGTCCTAAAAAATTTTTTTTGGTTCTGCCGAAATGGGTCTTATCTCGTCAGGGGGTAGAGGAATTCTATCCGTGCCGGAGCGATACGCAGGCAACGAGTATGCGCCTCCGCCCTATAAAACTCAGCCAGCAGCACCTGCATTCGATACAGAACCAAGCTGTAACGGGTACAGAAACCTGCTGTGAGTAGGACTCATCAGGAGCGTGTGGAACGTCTCTTGACACCAGTGTAGAACACTACACCGAAAAACTCAAACAAATATTCTAGATTTTTTCTTCGAAACTCGAAGAAATTTTTAGTACATCTCTGCTAGACTTTAGAACAAGAGTTCGTATATACTCTTGAATCTCTCCTGAAGTCCAGGATTTAACGGGTGAATGTTCGAAAAATATTCGAAGATTCAACCCGGAGTCTTCCAGGAGGGGAGAGTGAATGAGTGTTCGAATGTATTCGAATCCTCTGCCTCTCTTCGCATGTTCTACCCCGGATGCTCTAGGGAGCATCTGGCGAAGAGAGCGCAGGGGATGGGGCTCCGGGGTAACCCAGTGCAGCCTGGTGCACCCGACGCTCTGACCTAACTAGAGAATAGCTACCCAATAGTTATCGCCTAACAATCACCACTCCATAGTTATCACTCAACTAGGACCTCTGAGCGGGTATCGCTCGGCATTGCTAGACCCGCGGGGGGGGGGTAACCCCGGGGGGCGAGCTGAGAGAAAGGAACCACAATGACTACTGCAGCACCTATTGCTTCTCGTGGCACTTCTGCGCACCTTCCGGCAGGTTTGGTGGTACTTCACCCCGCCCGCACTGCGTCCGCCAGCACCGTGTCCGCCCGCACCGTGCAGGGGCGTTCTCGTGTGCCTGCGTCTTCGCAGTCTGTTCGCTCTTCTCGTGCGGCTCATGCACCCCGTCCTGCGCAGGTGGCTCAGCCCGCCCACGCTCCCGCCGTTTCTGCTCAGACATCTTCTGCGGCGCAGGCACCTGGCGTGAAGAGTGCTCTTCTGGCTAAGGGCGGCGAGCTTCTGCGCGCGGTTCCCGCTTCTATTCGTCGTCTTGGCACTGTGCGCGGTTTTCTGAAGGGTCTGCCTCTGCTGACTTTGGCGGCGCTGATTGTGCTCGGTGCTATTAGCTTCTTTAGCCCGGCGGCTTCAGCCTCCGTGGAGAACGCTTCGGTGACTCGAACCGTCGTTGTGGTCAAGCACGGTGAGACCCTGTGGGATATTGCTCAGGCGGTGGATCCGCAGGGTGACACCCGTGATACTGTGGTTCGTATTATGGAGTTGAACTCGTTGACTAGCACCTCTGTTGATGCCGGTCAGCGTCTGGAAATTCCTCAGACTCAGCGATAAGCATGGACCCATGTGTGGTTGGCTTCTGCATGAGCTTGATGTCTTGACTCCGAATCCTCTATCTCTCAAGCTAGAGCGCTTGAGCCGAAATCTTGAGCCTATGAAATAGGAGCGCACCGATGCCTGTTCCCGTTGAACCCACACTCACCGAAACTGAATCTGCACAGAAAACTGAATCTGTACAGAATGCTCAGACCGCTCGTCCTGTGGTTGCCGTTTTGGGGGAACCCGGAACTCGTGGCGCCTTGGTGAAGCTTCTTCAGGATGAGGGGGCGGACGTCATCGTGACCGCTGTGCCCGATCAGCTGCGTGAGGCTGACGGCATGGCGGTTACCGGCGGTGCGAGCTCTCTTGAGGCGTATGAAGATCTGAAAGCTAAGGACGCTGAGCGCGTGATTGGTCGCCGTGTTGCTGGCGGTCGTCCGGTGTTGGTTGCCGGTGCGGCACTGAGCTGCCTCTTCGACTCGGTTACGGTGGAGCATCCGCAGATGGGGCAGGTTCAGGTGCAGTGCATGGGGGAGTGGCCCGGTGAGAGCGTGGAGCTTTCTACCCGCGATCTGGTACCCGGTGTTTCTGCCCTGCGTTCTTCCTCCGATAGTGCGCTGCTCAAGGATCTTGAGGGCGAGGCTCACTTCAAATCTGAGCACGGCGTTTTTGAATGGGCTTTTGATCAGAGCATTGAATATATTGCCCCTCCCGCGGTGACTTGGACTGTCACCGAGCCCGCCTATATCGCGGCGGTTGAGAACGGTCCGCTGACGGCGGTGCAGTTCTGTCCGGTAGGTTCTGGCGAGCTGGGGGCAGAGTTTATGCGCCGCTGGGTTGCGTCCCTGGCGGTGACCGGTCGCCTGTCTTCTGAGTCTCTGTCTTCTGGCGACTCCGCTACTGCGGCGGGAGGTAACTAATGTCTGCACCCGCTCTTGAACTTCTGCCCGCTGTTGATATTTCTGAAGGCTACGCGGTGCGCCCGGTGGGTGGCACCCTGTCCGGTGGTGAGCAGCGCCTTGACCCCGTTGAGGCGGCTCTGACCTGGGTGAAGGCTGGTGCTCGCTGGATTCACCTGGTTGACCTTGATTTGGCATTTGGTCGCGGCACGAATACTGAGGTTCTGGCTGAGGTGGTTGCCGCCGTCCGTGCCGAGAATGCCCGCGACTCCGCTCCGGTTCGTATTCAGGTCAGCGGCGGTGTGCGTAATGCTGAGAGTCTGGAGCGCGCCCTGAGCCTGAACCCGGATCGCGTGAACGTGACCAGTGCGGCTCTGGCGGATTCTTCCTGGCTTGAAGGCACTCTGGCTCGTTATGCCGATTCTGATCTTCTGGCTCTTGGTCTCGATGCCCGCTATAACCCTGAGCGGGGCTGGGTGACGGTGGCTCGCGGTACCGACTGGTCGGGCCCTGATCTGGCGGAGGCGCTGGCGTGGCTGGAGAGCGCGGGCGTGCGCCGCTATATCGTCACGGATGTGAGTAAAGACGGTTCCCTGGCGGGTCCCGGTGCGGAGCTGCTGGATGAGGTGCTGGCCCAGACGTCCTGCCGGGTGGTGGCGTCCGGTGGTGTGGCGTCGCTGGCTGATCTTGAGAAGCTGCGTTCCATGGTGCCTCATGGTTTGGAGGGCGTGGTGCTTGGTAAGGCGCTGTATGTGGGCAACTTTAGTTTTGAGCAGGCTCTTGAGGCTGCTGGCTCCCGCTAAAGCTACTCTTCCCGCTACATCTGGTGCCCGCTAAAGCTACCGGTTCGCGCCAGTCCGCTTATCTAGCCCGCGTAGATTTCTTATCCGCACAGGCTCGCACAGGCTTTATATGTGGCGAAGCTCCGCCTCCCTCGTACTGAGGAAGACGGGGCTTCGTGATGACATAAACCAGGTTGCGGCTTAGTAGACCAGCTGGTTTAGCGTGCGTCCTGGTTTAGTACACCGGACCGGTGAGCTTTTCGCCGGGGCCCTTGCCGGGTTCGTCCGGGAAGGGGGATGCTTCGCGGAATGCGAGCTGCAGGGTGCGCAGGCCGTCGCGCAGGGGTGCTGCGTGCTGGGAGCCGATTTCGGGTGCTGCGGCGGTGACGAGGCCTGCCAGTGCGGTGATGAGCTTGCGTGCTTCGTCGAGGTCCTTGAGGTCGTCGGCGTTTTCGTCTGCTGCTAGGCCGCACTTTACGGCTGCGGCGCTCATCATGTGGATGGCTGCGGAGCTGATGATTTCGATGGCGGGTACGTCTGCGATGTCGCGCAGCTGTTCGTTGACGGCTTCGACCTGCTCTTCGGTGAGTTCGGTGTGGCCGTGTACGGGGGTTTCTTCTTCCGCAGTGAAGCGGAAGTTCGTGTTTTCAGTGCTCATAGTCTTAGAATCTCATATTTCGTTTGTTTCGGTAAATGCGTCCTTAAGAGTGGGTGCTTCTGTGGACTTTCTGGGGGAGTCCCCGCAATTTTTATGGTGTTTTGCGTCTATTTCCTTGCGCCTGTCGGGGATTCTACGGTATGGTTGTAGGCAGTTTGCAAGTGGAGCATGCCTCCCACCCGGTTGACCGCCGCAGGCGTTAGTTTGCGAGTTTTGAGGTGAACGGGTTCGTCCGCCGCTTTCGGCGTACGCTGGTTTGTGCCTCCGCTTGTGTAACTGCGGGGGCTTTTTTAGTGCCCGCAACGGATAGTATTCACGGGGAAACCCACAGAGCACAGGAGCTAGTCATTAGCGAACCACGCATTAACGATCGTATCCGCGTTCCCGAGGTCCGTCTTGTCGGTCCCGGTGGCGAGCAGGTAGGCGTTGTCCCTCTGAAGGACGCTCTGCGTCTGGCCGAGGACGCCGAACTCGACCTGGTCGAGGTTGCCCCGAACGCGAAGCCGCCCGTGTGCAAGCTCATGGATTACGGTAAGTACAAGTACGAAGCCGCAATCAAGGCTCGTGAATCCCGCAAGAAGCAGGCTAATGCCGTTCTGAAGGAGATCCGTTTCCGCCTGAAGATTGATACCCACGACTACGAAACCAAGGTTGGACACGCTCGTCGTTTCCTTTCCGGTGGTGACAAGGTCAAGGCAATGATTCAGTTCCGTGGTCGTGAGCAGCAGCGCCCCGAGATGGGTGTGCGTCTGCTGGAGCGTCTGGCGGCTGAGCTGGCTGAGGTGAGCACCGTTGAGTCTCGCCCCCGTCAGGATGGCCGCAACATGGTGATGGTTCTGGCTCCGCTTCGCGGTAAGGCAGAGGCTCGCCGTGAGCAGGGCGCCGGCGGTCGCAAGGGTCGCGAGCGTATTGACACGACCAAGGCGAAGCCCGTAACTAATTCTCTGGCAGACGCTATGCCTGCCGAGTTGAAGGCACAGGCTTCCGCCGAGTAGGGAACCGGGTCGTCACTTTAGGATGGGCACGCGCCTCCACCGTTGGGTGGGTGTTGCGGGTTCACCCGGTGCCGGTTCCGAGGCACCTCGTCAGGGGTGCCTCACCTTTGGTCCTTGGGGCTGATGCGTGTATCGCTCAACCCCACTAAGCTACCCCGCCGTTGTGGCGGGGGATGAATGTAAGGAGAACGGCAGCTATGCCGAAGCAGAAGACCCACTCTGGTGCTAAGAAGCGCTTCAAGCTCACCGGTAGCGGCAAGGTTAAGCGCCAGCAGGCGAACCGTCGCCACTACCTGGAGCACAAGTCCTCTCGTCTGACCCGTCGTCTGGCTTCTGACCAGATCGTTACCGGCGGCCAGGCAAAGGTTGTCAAGAAGATGCTGGGTAAGTAAGCAACGCTTACTCTCTGCACCTGGCGCACCGATAGTGGTGCGCACTGATTAAAGACTCGCTCCTGTTCAGCGTGATATGTGAGCTGTTCAGGACATAAGACGAAGGAGACACACGTGGCACGTGTGAAGCGCGCGGTTAACGCGCACAAGAAGCGCCGTACTATTCTCGATCGTGCATCCGGCTACCGCGGTCAGCGTTCTCGCCTGTACCGTAAGGCTAAGGAGCAGGTCACTCACTCGCTGGTTTACAGCTACGACCACCGTCGTAAGAAGAAGGGTGACTTCCGTCGCCTGTGGATTCAGCGTATTAACGCTGCTTCCCGCGCACAGGGCCTGACCTACAACCGCTTCATCCAGGGCCTGAAGGCTGCTGGTGTTGAGGTTGACCGCCGTATGCTGGCTGAGCTGGCTGTTAACGAGCCTGCTGCATTCAACGCACTGGTTGAGATTGCTAAGAACAACCTGCCCGAGGACACCTCGGCTCCCAAGGCTTAATTAGCCTAGGTTGTGTTCTTACCTCGAAGATCTAGGTTCGGGGTAGGATGTTTAAGCGTCGTGAGCGGCCGTCTGCACTTTTGAGTGTGGGCGGCCGCTTTCTGCGTATCTGGGGGTTGTGCTTGTGGCTGTTCTGCGTTTTTGGGTGTGCCTTTGCCTGTACCCTTTAAGAGTGAACTTTTTTGAACGTATTAGTACCCCCGTTGTGATGTCCAATCCGCAGGCAGATCGTGTGCGCGATATTGCGAAGCTGCGTACCCGCGCTGCCCGCACGAAGAAGGGCCAGTTCCTGGTGGAAGGCCCGCAGGCTGTGCGTGAGGCGTTGAAGGCGCATCTGAAGAAGCCGATTCTGGATGCTGTCTACGTTACGGAGGCGGCTTTTGACCGTCATGAGGATATTGCTGAGTTGCTGGAGCAGGTGTACGGCACTCCCACCCCGGAGGAGGGCCGCCGCGTCTTTATGCGTGTGGTGACCGATGAGGTGCTGGAGGCGATGGCTGATTCGGTGAGCCCGCAGGGTATTATTGCGGTTTCCTTTATGGTGGATGCGTCGTTCTCGCTGCTGTGGGGTGAGGGCGCGTTGAACCCGAAGCTGATTGCTGTGATGTCTCGTGTGCAGGATCCGGGTAATGCGGGCACTATTCTTCGCGTGGCTGATGCGGCCGGTGCTGACTTGGTGATTACGACTAAGGGTTCGGTGGATTTGTATAACCCGAAGACGGTGCGTTCTACGGCGGGTTCGCTGTTCCATGTGCCGATTATTCAGGGCGTTCAGCTGGAGGATTTCGCGGAGGATGTGAAGTCTCAGGGTACTGCTGTGCTGGCTGCTGATGGCTATGGTGCGGTGAATCTGCAGGAGCTGAGCGAGTACACGGCGGCTCGTCGTGCCGGTGTGGAGGCGAGTGCCCCCTCTGGCGTGAAGGGTAATTTTGATCTTTCTAAGCCGACGATGTGGCTTTTCGGGAATGAAGCGCAGGGCTTGAATGCTGAAGAGAAGGCTGCCGCCACGATGCGCGTGGCTGTTCCTGTCTATGGTTCGGCTGAGTCTTTGAACGTGGGTACGGCTGCTGCTGTGTGCCTGTATGCTTCGGCGATGGCTCAGCGCGGCGTTTCTCGCTAGGTTTGGGCGGTTCACGGCTGTGGTACAGCGGTGGGCCGCTTTAGCATCATGGGTTTTAGAGTTTTAGTTTAGGGCTGAGAAAGGGAAATTATGTCTGCTCCTTCTGGTCATTCGGGTTCGGGGGCGATTATTGCCGCGCTGGGTGCGAACCTGGGTATTGCGGTGCTGAAGTTTTTGGCTTTTGCGCTGACTCGTTCTTCGTCGATGTTGGCGGAGGCTATTCACTCGGTGGCTGACTCGGGTAATCAGCTTCTGCTTCTTCTGGGCGGTCGCGCTTCGCAGAAGCAGGCTGATGAGGAGCATCCGTTTGGTTATGGCCGTAACCGCTATATTTACGCGTTTATTGTGTCGATTATTATCTTTGCCCTGGGTGGCTTGTTCGCTCTGTATGAGGGTTATGAGAAGCTGCATGATCCGCACGGTATTACTGAGTGGCAGTGGGTTCCGGTGGCTGTTCTGGTGGGTTCGATCCTGCTGGAGGGTAATTCGTTCCGCGTGGCGGTGAAGGAGTCGCGTGATCTGAAGGGCAAGCAGAGCTGGATGCGTTTCTTGCGTACTTCGAAGAACCCGGAGCTTCCGGTGCTTCTGTTGGAGGATGCGGGCGCGTTGCTGGGTCTGATTTTTGCGCTCTTTGGTGTGGGCATGACTCTGCTGACCGGTAATGGTCTGTGGGATGCGTTCGGTACCCTGGCTATTGGTGTGCTACTGGTCTTTATTGCTGTGTTCCTCGCGGTGGAGATGAAGTCCCTGATTTTGGGTGAGGCTGCTTCGCCGGAGGATTTGGCGAAGATTCGTGCGGCGATTGAGGATGGCGATAGCGAGCGCATTATCCACATTAAGACCGTGCACCTGGGTCCTGAGGAGATTCTGGTGGCGGCGAAGATCCGCATTCATGATGCTGACACCGGTCGCTCGGTAGCTGATGAGATTGACGCGGCTGAGGTGCGTATTCGTGAGGCTGTTCCTGCGGCACGCATCATTTATTTGGAGCCGGATATTTTCCGGGCTTAGTTCTAGGAGATTTTTGTTATGACCGTTGAGATGATCGTTGATGGTTTGCTAAAGATTTTCGTTGGCCTGATCATTCTTTTGGTGTACCTGCGTCTGACTCACCGTTCTCAGGCGGGGCACCAGACCCCGATTGATACCATCGGTAACTTTGTCATCGGTGGTGTGTTCGGTGGCGTGTTGTACAGCAAGCAGATTAGCCTGTTCTACTTTGTCATCTACATGGTGTTTACGCTGTGCATGATTCAGCTGCTGAACGTGGCGACCACGAAGATTCGTTTTCTGCATATGGCGGTGCGTGAGCAGCGCGTGCCGGTCATTACGGATGGTGATATCGATATTAAGAGCTTCCAGCAGGCAGAGGTGGTTCTTGATCCGATGCGCCTGATTGCTGACCTTCGTGCGCAGGGTATTTACGACCTGGAAGACATTGAGTTCGCTCAGATTGAACCGAACGGTGCGCTGAGCGTGATCCGTAAGGGTGACGGTGTGCCGAACTTTGCTCTGATTGTGAAGGGTAGCTTGGTCACTCGCGATATCGCGGATGCGCACAAGACCGAGGATTGGGTGTACCTACAGTTGCGTGCCGCTGAGGTCGAGCTTGAGGATGTCTTCCTCATGGAGTTCAAGAACGGCAACCGCCTTCTGATTCTGCTGAATGACGGCACTAATATTCGCCGTGAGGTGGCAGAAGCCTCGAATATGAATGATGAGGAAGAAGAGTGGCAGGAAGGCGTGGAGGAAGCTCCTGAGCCTGAGAATACTGAGGATGCCGAGAAGGAAGTAGCGGAGCACGCTGCTGAGGATGCGCATCCGATGAAGGATTCTAAAGCGTAGAAGAAGGTAGAGAAAGATGAGTGAAGTGTCGCCCTCGTTTGAGGTTCAGGTGGTTGGCGCCGCCGTGGTCGATTCTTTGGTGGCTCCGACCCGTATGCTGGTGGCTCAGCGTTCTGAGCCGCAGACTGTTGCCGGCATGTGGGAGTTCCCGGGCGGTAAGGTCGAACCGGGGGAGAGCTGCGAGCAGGCGCTGGTGCGTGAGCTGAAGGAGGAACTGGGCGTGCAGGCGCGTTTGGGTGCTGAGGTGCCCGGCGCGTACCCGCAGGGCTGGCGTCTGAGCGAGCGTCTGGCGATGCGCGTGTTCTTTGCGGAGATCCTTTCGGGTACTCCGGATACTTTGGAAGATCATAGCGCGCTGCGGTGGATGCCGTTGCCGAAGTCTAAGGATGACGCGCAGGCGTACGATGATTTGCTGGGTTTGCCGTGGATTCCGGCGGATTTGCCGATTGTTGTGGCTCTTCTGCAGCAATTGCAGGACACTGGCACTGGTGAGGCGTAGACCCAAGGTCTGACCTAATGCTCTGCGCTAGTTCGTTGCGAGGCTAATTCGCCGTTGTGTGACAAATTCGCGGCGGTAACAGGATAAATTTTCTCTATCTTTTTTGACACTGTTTGAAGGCGGGATTCCCTGTGGGGAGTCCCGCCTTTATTCATATTTTGAGGGTGATTTATGCGCCGTGTAATCCTGACTTGTGTGTTTGTTGGGGAGGGGATTTTGTCATATATGGGTTCGACACGGATACATACTTTGGAAACCAATCGGTAGGCGGGTAGTATTGAGGGAGAAATCACATACGTATTGGGAGACAATGATGACTGCTCAACCCCCGTTTGATCCGGGTGCCTACCGCTCCGACGCGGTTCCCTCGGACACTCAAGCTATTTATATTCAGGAAGGCGGCGCTGAGCCGCGCGGAATTCTGTTCCACTCGCCGACCAAGCACCCGAAGATTCTGCGTCTGCAGGAGATTATGATTGTCTCCGCGCTGCTCTGCTTGATTCACGGTGTTATTTCCTCGTTTGCACCGGATAACCTGTCCCCGCTGAAGGGTCTGCCGGAGTTCGGCGTTGCAGGCGGTATCGGCCTGCTGGTTGTTTCTGCGGTTGTGTACATTTGGGTGTACTTCACGATTCAGAAGGGCAAGCGTCTGGGCCTGACTGTCGGTCTGATTTTTGCAATTCTGGGTGCGTTCGTGGCGATTATGTCTCTGATTGGTAATGTCATTGACGCTCAGCGCTACGGCTTCGTGCCCCTGTACGCGGCATGGTTCATTGCGAACGTGCTGTGGATTCGTGCTTCTTTTGACCCGGCTGTGAAGCAGGCTCTGAAGTAGAAGCGCCCTCTTCAACCCTGTTGTTGAAAAGATATACTCTAGAACGCCCGGATGGACTATCCGGGCGTTCTGCTGTTTACGCTTCCTTCTCTGGTCTAAAATGGATAGGATATGCGCCCGTCGCCTTCCCCTTGTCCCGCACCCTGTGTGGGTAGCCGGGGGAGAGCAGGCGGTGCTACCTAAGGTGTATAACGAGCCAGCCGGCATAGTGCCGGTGGTATGCAGAGAAGAGTGACAATGACCGATTCCGTGCAGGAACACGAGGGTCTTAACGGCCCGGCTCAGGTTCTCGCCCGCATTGCGCAGGTTCTGGAGGAGAACCCCGAGAACGGTTTGGACGCTATCCGTGAGGCTTTTGAGGCTGAGCGTGAGCGTGCCCGCCAGGAGATTCGCGAGAAGGCTAAGGACTTTGACAGCCTCAAGGAGGTGCGCCTGAGCTTCTTCGGTGAGAAGGGCATCATGAGCATCGCTAACCGCCAGATGCGTGATCTTCAGAACCAGCACAAGGGCCCGGTGGGTAAGCTGATGGGTCAGGCTCGTGCAGCCCTGACTGAGGCTATTGAGGCTCGTACCGCTGAGCTGGAGGCTGAGCGTGAGGCTCGCATCCTGGCTGAGGAAGCTGTGGACGTTTCTGCTGCTTCGCCTCGCCGTTCCCTGGGCGGCCGCCACCCGATTGCTCTGATGCAGGAGCGCCTGACTGACATTTTCGTCGGTATGGGTTGGGAAGTTGCTGACGGCCCGGAGCTGGAGTCTGAGTGGTACAACTTTGACGCTCTGAACATTAAGCCGGATCACCCGGCACGCGAAATGCAGGATACTTTCTACGTTGAGCCGAAGAACGCTCACCTGCTGCTGCGCACTCACACGTCGCCGGTGCAGATGCGCTCGCTGCTTTCGCGTGATTTGCCGCTGTACATTGTGTGCCCGGGCCAGGTGTACCGCACCGATGAGCTGGACGCGACCCACACCCCGGTCTTCCACCAGATTGAGGGTCTTGCCGTGGATAAGGGCCTGACCATGGCTGATCTGAAGGGCACCCTGGAGTACATGGCACGCGCCATGTTCGGTGAGGACGCTAAGATTCGCCTGCGCCCGAACTTCTTCCCGTTCACTGAGCCTTCCGCTGAGCTGGATTTGTGGCACCCGAATGCTAAGGGCGGCCCGCAGTGGATTGAGTGGGGCGGCTGCGGCATGGTGAACCCGAATGTTCTGCGTGCTGCGGGTATTGATCCTGAGGAGTACTCGGGCTTCGCTTTCGGTATGGGTATTGAACGTACCCTCATGTTCCGTAACAACGTCGCTGACATGCATGACATGGTTGAAGGCGACATCCGTTTCTCTGAGCAGTTCGGGATGGAGATCTAAATTATGCGTGTACCCCTGTCATGGCTGCGCGAGTTCGTGCCTGTAGCTGAGGATGCTTCGGCTGAAGATTTGATGGCAACCCTGGTGAAGGTTGGCCTGGAAGAAGAAGACGTTCACCGCCCCTCTGATGAGCTGTCCGGCCCGATTGTGGTTGGCCAGGTGCTCTCTATGGAGCCGGAGACCCACTCGAATGGCAAGACCGTGAACTGGTGCCAGGTGCGTGTGGTTCCGGAAGGTCAGGAGCAGACTCTGACCGGTAAGGGCATTGAGCCTTCCGGCGTTCAGGGCATTATTTGTGGTGCCCACAACTTCAAACCCGGCGACAAGGTTGTTGTGACCCTGCCCGGCGCTGTTCTGCCCGGTGGTTTCGCGATTACTGCCCGTAAGACTTACGGTCACAAGTCGGCTGGCATGATTGCTTCGACTCGTGAGCTGGGTATTGGCGATGATCGCGGCGGCATCCTGGTGCTTTCGACCCTGGGCCTGGACCCGGAGCTTGGCACCGATGCGATGGAGCTGCTGGGCCTGTACGATCAGGCTGCCGAGGTGAACGTGACCCCGGACCGCGGTTACGCGTTCTCCCTGCGCGGTATTGCTCGCGAGTGGTGCCACGCTACCGGTTCTTCCTTTGAGGATTTTGTGCTGGCGTACGGCGATCGCGCCCCGGAGGCTAACGACGCCGGTCACCCGGTTGTTCTGGGTGATGACGCCCCGATTCACGGTAACCCCGCATGCACTCGTTTCGTGATGCGTGAGGTGTCGGGCGTGAAGGCGGATGCGCCGGTTCCGACCTGGATGTCTTCGCGTCTGCGTCTGGCGGGTGTGCGCTCGCTGTCGCTGCCGGTGGATATTTCGAACTATGTGATGCTGGAGACCGGTCAGCCGCTGCACTTCTACGATGCTGACAAGGTCCAGGGTGAGATTGTGGTGCGTCGCGCCGCTGCTGGCGAGAAGCTGGTGACCCTGGATGGCGTTGAGCGTACTCTGCATCCCGAGGATATTGTCATTGCTGATGATTCCGGCGTGATTGGTCTTGCCGGTGTGATGGGCGGCGCTTCGACTGAGGTAACCGATTCGACTACCCGCATTCTGGTGGAGTCTGCTCGTTTTGATGAAGTGTCGGTGGCTCGTACCGCTCGCCGTCACAAGCTGATTTCTGAGTCCTCGAAGCGTTTTGAGCGTGGCGTGGATCCGCAGATTCAGGCTGCGGCTGCTCAGCGTGCGGTTGAGCTGCTGGTTGAGCTGGCTGGTGCTCAGGTTGAGCCGGGTGTTACTGATGTGTCGCTCGGCTATGAGCCGGTCGTGATTGACCTGCCTGCTGATTACACTGCTGGTCGTATTGGCGTGGATTACTCGCCGGAGCAGATTGAGTCTTGCCTGCGTGAGATTGGCTGCTCGGTGGAGCGTACCGAGTCTGGTTACGCGGTGACTGTCCCGTCGTGGCGTACTGACCTGCGTGCGAAGGAGGACCTGACTGAGGAAATCGCACGTATTGACGGTTACGAGAACATCCCCTCGACTCTGCCGGTGGCTCCTGCGGGTCGCGGTTACACTCCGGAGCAGGCGGGTAAGCGTCGTGCGCTGAATGCGCTGGCGGCTTCCGGTCTGACTGAGGTGTTCGCGTACCCCTTCGTGTCGGCTGATGCGAACAACCTGTGGTCGGCTCCGTGGGTGAGCACCCCTGAGAACCCGGTGACTGAGGTTCCTTCGGTTCGCCTGGAGAACCCGATTTCTTCGGCTGAGGGCTGGATGCGCCGTTCGCTCCTGCCGGGCCTGGTTGAGGTTCTGAAGCGTAACCTGTCTCGTGGTTTCAAGAACCTGGCTATTTTTGAGGCGGGTCACGTGTTCATTCCGGGTGAGCAGCTGGGTTCGGAGTCTATTCCGCCGCTGGGTGCTCGTCCTTCGGATGAGGTTCTGGATGATCTGAACGCCGGTATTCCTCAGCAGCCCACTTTCATTGCTGGTCTGTTTGCAGGTACTGAGCACGAGGCGATGCCGGGTGCCGCTCCGCGCGCTTTCGATTGGCGTGACGCTCTGGACGCTGTGCGTCTGGTCGCTGACGCTGTTTCGGCTGAGATTCAGGTGCGTAACGGTGTGCATACTGCGTTCCACCCGGGTCGTGTGGCTGAGGTTCTGAACGCTGCCGGTGAGCGTGTTGGTTTTGCTGGTGAGCTGCACCCGAAGCTTCTGCAGGAGCTGAACCTGCCTGAGCGTACCTGCGCGTTTGAGTTGGTTTTCTCGGCGCTGTTTGTTGGTCGTGTTGAGGCGCGTCAGGCTACTCCGGTGCTGACTTTCCCGGCTGCTACTCAGGATGTGGCGCTTCTGGTGGACCGCAATCTGCCTGCTTCTGAGGTGGAGCGTGTTCTGCGTGAGGGCGCTGGCGAGCTGCTGGAGGACATCCGCGTCTTTGATGATTACCGCGGTGTCGGTATTGATGAGTCGAAGAAGTCTTTGGCGTTTGCTCTGCGTTTCCGCGCGCCGGATCGTACGCTGACTGCTGATGAGGCGTCGGCTGCTCGTGAGGCTGCTGTGGCTGCGACTGTTGAGCAGCTGGGTGCGGAACCGCGTGTCTAACCGGGTCTAACCCTATGGCGTAATGCCTAGTGCTGACGGGGTGGGAGTTGTTGGCTCCCACCCCGTAGCTTTTGGTGTTGCGTGGTGGGTTTACCTGTTGGGTTGGTTTATGAAGCGTTGATAAGCGCTTTCAGTGGTGAACTCATGTGGTTATGGGTACCCTAGAAGATAGATGAAGTGAGGGAGAGAGTAATGGCTAATCGAGAGAACTCGCGCGAACAGGATGAGCTGTCGCAGTCTACTGAGGTCGAAGAAACCTACTTTGAGGATTCCCAGTACGAGGATGCTGAGTACGGCGATTCTCAGTACGAGGATTCCGAGTATGAGGAGTACGACGATGAGGAAGAGAACTCCTCTCTTTTCGCGATGAGTGAGGAAGAGCTGGATGACCGTCCGGGCGTGAACTGGCTGTCGGTTCTTTCTGCTGTTGTTGCGGTTATTCTTTCCATTGTTTTGGCTATTGCGGGTGTCCGTGCTTTTGCGTCGGTGAATAATAACGCCGAGTATGCCGGTAAGAGCTGGGTCATTCAGGGCACTTACCAGGATTTGACTCCTGACCTGATTACGAAGGGTAATGTGGCTCGTTATAAGGGCAACCTGCCGGCTGATGACGCGCTGAACGGTAAGACCTATGTGTCGAACCTGAAGGATAAGTATCAGGTGACTTCGGGTGCTCCGATTGAGTTCCGTGGTTCGCAGACTGGTGATGTTCCCTCCGAGTTCCCGCGTGAGGTAGACGGTCTGTT
This sequence comes from Rothia sp. HMSC069C03, assembly GCF_001811075.1. Taxonomy (NCBI): domain Bacteria; kingdom Bacillati; phylum Actinomycetota; class Actinomycetes; order Micrococcales; family Micrococcaceae; genus Rothia; species Rothia sp. HMSC069C03. The sequence goes on along the minus strand of NZ_KZ627118.1, from coordinate 7,939 downwards.
GGTGGAGAAGGGCGGCACTCTTGAGGTCGTCTACACCGCCGAGAAGGGCACGTTGAAGCCTGTGACTGAGGACAGCGTGAACGCTGAGCGTTTTGCCGGTATCGCAAGTATTGTTGGTGCGGTGCTGGTGCTTCTGCTGGGTATGGGTTTTGCTGTGTGGCTGAACCGCCGTTCGCGCGATGTCGAGTATGAGGATTTGGATGGTCTGGTGGAGGATGAGCGCTAGGAGTTCTGAATCCTAAGGATTCACCGGTTGATGTTTTATTGAGGGAGCCTGTTTCTGGCGCACATGGTGTGCTGGAGGCGGGCTCCTTCTTCATGCTCGCCTACCGGAAGGTCTCTTGATCGGCGCAACGCGTCAGCCCACAATGTTCTTGCACGCTATGCATTCATTGCGAGGTTATGCGCCCGAATGTGTAGATACACGCTACATTCGAGGCGTTTTGTGTGACAGCTGGTGAGATAAACCCTGAAAATTCCCCCATATCTTGGAATAATCCATATTTGGCGCGCATATTTATGTGCATATGTATTATCTTGGGTAGTAAAGAATGTTGCGCTGCGCCACCGTTGGGCAGCTCCGTTCTGAATTCGTGATTGGCACCGTAGGAAGAAGAGATATTATGCCTTTCCCCTCGACCAAGATCGCGCGTCAGGCACGCATCGTTGAATTGCTGCAGACCCGACGTGTCCGCTCCCAGGCTGAACTGGCGCAGTACCTGACCGATGATGGTATGAAGGTTACTCAGGCGACCCTTTCCCGTGATCTTGTTGAAATTGGCGCTGAGCGCATCCGTGATGAAGGCGCCGGCTTGATTTATGCTGTGCCGAACTACCCTGCTCGTCGTGGCGGCGGCACTGCACCTGATGCCCGTATGATTTCCCTGTTTAAGGAGCTGCTGATTACCGCTGAGGGTTCGGCGAATATTACGGTTCTGCGTACTCCTCCGGGTGCTGCGCAGTTCTTGGCTTCGTCTATTGATCAGGGCGGTCTTGAAGCGATTATGGGCACTATTGCCGGTGACGATACGGTAATAGTGATTACTCGTGACCCCAATGGTGGGGCTGCGCTTGCCGAGAGCTTCTTGGATTGGTCTGCTGCTCAGTAGTAGTTGGGGCGTATCTTGCGCTGTTCTTCTGATGTTTCGGGGGAGCAGTTGAAGGTACGCCCTTCTGCTGTCTTCGGCTCTTTTGTGGGCTTCTAGCTCGGCTTCCTTTTTCTAGATATACCGATTTTTGTGGTGAGAGTTTTCAATCATGTCTGAAATGCACGATTCAGCGAACAATATTGCCTACCTTTTGGCGGAGGCTGCTTCTGGCTCCGGTTCTGCTTCTGATTCTGGGGCTAAGGCGGCTTTGGCGATTCCGGCTTCTGACTCTGCTGATATACAGGTGGTGAGCTACGCGCAGTTGGCATCTGCGGCAGCGCAGGTCCAGCGTCATCTGGCGGCGCTCGGTGTTGAGCGTGGTGACCGTGTGGCGTTGTCTATGCCGAATGTGGCGTTGATGCCGGCGTTGTATTACGGCATTGTTGCTGCGGGTGCGATTTGTGTTCCGTTGAATCCGCTGTTGTCGGGTGCTGAGCTGGAGTATCATCTGCGCGATAGCGGGGCGAAGGTGCTTTTTGCTTTTGCGGGTACTCGTCTGGCGTCGGAGGCAACCTCGACGGTGCCGGTGAAGAACGGTTCGGTTCGTTGCGAGATTTTCACTGGGGCAGAGGGCTCACCGGTGGCTCCTTTTGAGGCGCCTGCCGATAGCGCGCTGTCGGATGCTGCTCCGTCGGCTGCTGTTCCGGCGGCTGCTGTTCTGGAGCCTGTCCCGGTGGCAGCGAGTGATCCGGCGATCATTCTGTACACTTCGGGTACGACGGGCAAACCTAAGGGCGCGACGCTGACTCACGCGAATATCCTCTCGAATGCTCGTAGCTGCGTGAGCGTTTTTGGTTTCACCGCTGAGGATGTCATTTTTGGTGGTCTTCCGCTGTTCCATGCGTTTGGTCAGACGGTGTCGATGAACGCGGCGTTTGCGGCGTCGGCTACGGTGGCTTTGCTACCTCGTTTTACCCCTGACGGCGCGCTGAATCTGATGGAGCATGCCGGGGTGTCGGTGTTGGCCGCGGTCCCGAGCATGTATGTGTCGTTGGCGGCGGCGCTGGAGGCTGAGCCTGAGCGTGCGCGCTCACTGCGTGGTCGCATCCGTTTCGGTATTTCGGGTGGTTCGCCGCTGCCTGCGCCGGTGCATTCTGCGTTGAAAACGCTGATTGAGTGCCCGGTGTATGAGGGCTACGGTTTGAGTGAGACTTCGCCGGTGGTTTCGTTTAATCAGGCGGAGTTTGGCATGGTGCTCGGTTCGGTGGGTCGTGTGCTGCCGGGCGTGCAGGTGCAGGTCCGTTGCCCGCAGGGTTCCGAGTGTGCGCCGGGTGTGAGCGGTCAGCTGTGGGTACGCGGCGAGAACGTGATGGCTGGCTACTGGAATAATCCTGCGGCTACTGCTGAGGTTTTTGACGGCGAATGGTTTGCGACCGGTGACGTTGCTCGTGTTGATGAGCAGGGCAATATTTTTATTGTGGACCGTATTAAGGACATGGTTCTGCGTAACGGCTATTCGGTGTATCCGCGTGAGATTGAGGATGTTCTCTATACCCATGAGCAGGTGCAGTCGGTAGCTGTGTTGGGCGTGCCTGATGAGCGCGTGGGCGAGGAGGTTGTCGCCGTGGTGATGCCGCGTCCGGGTGCTGATGAGGGCGTGTTGCAGGCGGAGTTGAATGCGTTGGCGCGTACTCGTTTGGCGGCGTATAAGTATCCTCGCCGCTACGTGATGGTGGAGAGCATGCCGCTGGGGCCGACCGGCAAGATTCTTAAGCGTGACTTGCGGGTTTTGATTCAGTGGGGCTAATCCCGGTAGATGGTTCTTGTCGCTCATCTGAGGACAAGCGCGGGTGAAGAGGGTAGAATTTTGTAGGCGGCTTCTACCGCGTTATTGTTCCCGGGCTTTTTTCCGGGGCTATCCACTTCACGAAAGAGAGAGCATGAGCGTTCCCGCTTCTGAGGCTTCGCGAACCCCTATTGAGCAGTTGATTCCGGCTGTTTGCGCTACGATTCCGAATTACCCGCACGAGGGTATCCTCTTTTACGATGTGACCACTCTCTTCGCTAATGCTGAGGTGTTCAAAGCGTGCATTGATGAGCTGGCTACTCGTTTTGAGGGTCAGTTTGATGTGGTGGCTGGTGTTGAGGCTCGCGGTTTCTTGCTGGCTTCTGCGCTCGCGTACGCTACCGGCACCGGCATTATGACGGTTCGTAAGGCGGGTAAGCTTCCGCGTGAGACGTACCGTGAGGAGTATGCGCTGGAGTACGGTAGCGCGGCGATTGAGATTCACTGTAATGATTTCGCGCCGGGCACTCGTGTTCTTCTGCTGGATGATCTGCTGGCGACTGGCGGTACCCTGGTGGCTGCCGCGAAGCTGGTGGAGCGCGCGAACCTGAAGGTTGCCGGCGTTGGCGCTCTTCTGGAGCTGGATGGTCTGGGCGGTCGTGAGGCGTTGGATGGTTACCGTCTTGAGACGCTGAGCTTGGTGTCTGAGTACCCGCTGCCGTCGAAGTAGTTTTATAGAGTTTCAGGCATACCGCCGGTTGGGCGTGTGTAGCTGATAGTGATGAGGGGTGCCCCGCCGGTTGAGCCGGTGGGGCACTTTTCTGTATGGGCCGGTGCGGGTTTTCTACGGGGGTAATATTTCTGCCCTTCGGAGCCTGTCCTGTAAAATAGTGACCCGTATTTTTGGGTGCCTGTCGCACCCTGTCTTTGAGACACCATAGGTTTAAGGAGCTTACGTGTCATCTGAATCTTTACCCCAGCAGTCTGCTGATTCTTCGGCGGCTGAGAAGCTGTTTGCTGAGCAGATGGCTGCGGAGCGCGAGTATGTTGCTCGCGTGTATGCTCGCCTGGATGAGCTCCGTGAGGAGACGGCTGAGAAGCTGGCTGCTGTGCGTAAGAATCAGGCGGTGGGCGGTCATCAGAACCGTTCGGAGCGTGACTCTTTTGCTACTCACTATGAGGATCGTTTGGCGCAGCTGAATGCTGTGGATTCTCGTCTGACGTTTGGTCGACTGGATATGGACCGTGAGGGCGCTGATGCGGTGCGTTATATCGGTCGTATTGGTATTACGGATAGCAATCAGCAGCGTCTGCTGATGGACTGGCGTGCCCCAGAGGCGGGTACGTTCTATCAGGCGACTGCTTTCCACCCGATGGGTGTGCGCCGCCGCCGTCACCTGATGCTTGAGGGCCGGACTGTCGTAAATATTGAGGATGAGGTCTTCGATTCGGAGATGCTGCAGGATGAGGACACCCTCCACGGTGAGGGTGCTCTGTTGGCGGCGTTGAATAAGAAGCGTACCGGCCGCATGGGTGATATTGTGGCGACGATTCAGGCTGAGCAGGATGCGATTATCCGCTCGGAGCTACCGGGTGTGCGTGTTGTGCAGGGTGGTCCGGGTACCGGTAAGACTGCTGTGGCGCTGCATCGTGCGGCGTACCTGCTGTACACGAACCGTGAGCGCCTGTCGAAGGCCGGCGTGCTGGTGGTTGGTCCGTCGAATTCGTTCATGTGGTATATCGAGCGTGTGCTTCCTTCGCTGGGTGAGACCGGCGTGGTGATGGCTTCGTTGGCGACCCTGTACCCGGGTTTGCGTGCTGTGCCTGAGAACGACCGCGCGGTTGCCGCGTTGAAGGGCGATTTGCGCATGGTGCAGGTTATTAAGCGTGCGGTGGCGGATCGTCAGAAGGTACCGGCTCAGGTTCAGCGTCTGAATGTTGAGGGTACTGATGTTGAGCTGACTCCGGAGATGGTTCGTTCGGCTCGTTCTCGTGCTCGTTCGACTGGCAAGCCGCATAATGAGGCTCGTGAGACGTTCGTGAAGATTCTGTTGAAGGAGCTGACCGCGAAGCTGGATGATCAGCTGAACCGTGCGGCGGGTCGTGTGGTGGAGCGTCCGTATCTGCAGGATGATGTGCGTGCCTCGATGGATGTGCGCCGTGCCTTGAACTTGGCGTGGATGCCGCTGTCGCCGGAGACTCTGTTGCGCTCGCTGTTCTCGAAGCCGCACTATCTGGAGTCTGCGACTCGTGAGTTGTCGAAGGCTGAGCGTGAGCTGCTGGCTCGCCCGGCGGATGCCCCCTTCACGGAGGCTGATGTTCCTCTGCTGGATGAGGCTGCTGAGCTTTTGGGTGATTTTTCGAAGGTGACCGGTGCGGCTGCAGCGGCTCGTGCTGCGGCGGAGCATCGCGCGAACCTTGAGAATGCGGCGAAGGCTTTGGAGAATGTTCACCAGTCGCTGGAGGATATTGGCGCTGATGGCGTGATTACTCCTGAGCAGATTGCAATGATGAATGAGGTTCGTGGCGAGCGTATGACCGCTGCGGCTGCGGCGTCGGCTGATCGTACGTGGGCGTACGGCCATATTGTGGTGGATGAGGCTCAGGAGCTCTCGCCCATGCAGTGGCGTTTGCTGATGCGTCGTTGCCCGATGAAGTCGTTCACGATTGTGGGCGATATTGCACAGGCGTCTTCTGCAGCGGCTGCTTCTTCGTGGTCGCAGGCGTTGGAGCCGTTTGTGGGTGAGCGTTTCACTCTGGAGGAGCTGACGATTAATTACCGTACTCCGGCTCAGATTGCTGAGGCGGCGGTGTCGGTTGCTCAGGCTGCTGGCTATGAGGTGTCTGCGCCTCGTGCGGTGCGTGAGGGTCAGTGGCCTCCGCTGGTTCATGAGGTTGCCGCCGAGTCTGTTGTGGAGCAGACCGTTGCCGTGGTCAGCGAGGAGGTTGCTCATTCGGGTGGTGCTCTGATTGGTGTTGTGTGCCCGCCGAGTCTGTATGTTCAGACGGCTCAGGCTGTGGCTCGTGCTCATGCTGATCGTACGGGTACCGCGCAGACTGCGTTGGAGAATCAGGTGCTGGTTCTGACTCCGTGGGAGGCGAAGGGCCTGGAGTTTGATGTTGTGGTGATTGTTGAGCCGCAGCAGCTGATTGATGATGCTGATGGTGCTGTGGGTGATTTGTACGTGTCGATGACTCGTCCGACTCAGCGCCTGCACATGGTGGGTTCGCGGATGCCCGAGGGTCTGTAGCCTTGCGGCTCGTGTAGCCTCTATCTGTTATTTCTTTTGAGCCGGTACCGCACCGATTTGGGCGCTCGCTTGGGTTTTTCTGAGCGTTTGGGCTGGTGCGGTGCTAGGCTTGTTACATATTTTGTTCGAGCGCCTTCGGGCGTTGTTACCTTGTGAATGGGAGAAGCATGTCTGCCGAGATCCTCAACGCGCAGCATAATGACGATACCTTCGAGAATATTTGGCAGGAGCTGAAGTGGCGCGGCCTGGTGCACGTGAGTACTGATGAGGCTGCTCTGGAGAAGGCGCTGAGCGAGGAGAGCCTGACTTTCTATACGGGTTATGATCCGACTGCGGCTTCTTTGCACCTGGGTCACCTGGTGCAGCTGCTGGTGATGCGTCGTCTGCAGCTGGCTGGTCACAAGCCGCTGGGTCTGGTGGGTGGTTTCACCGGTTTGATTGGTGATCCGCGTCAGACTTCTGAGCGTGTGCTGAATTCTCCTGAGGTTGTTGCTGAGTGGGTTAAGTCTCTGCGTGCTCAGATTGAGCGTTTCCTGTCTTTCGAGGGTGAGAACGCTGCTCGTATGGTGAATAACCTGGACTGGAGCGGTCAGATGTCTGCTCTGCAGTTGCTGCGCGATGTTGGTAAGCATTTCCGCGTGGGCACCATGGTGAAGAAGGAGATTGTTGCGAAGCGTCTGAACTCTGATGAGGGCATTTCGTACACCGAGTTTTCGTACCAGATTCTGCAGGGCTTGGACTTCCTGGAGCTGAACCGTCGTTTCGGTTGTACTCTGCAGACCGGTGGTTCTGATCAGTGGGGTAACCTGACGAGCGGTACCGAGCTGATTCGTAAGGTGGAGGGTAAGAGCGTTCACGCTATTGGTACTCCGCTGATTACTAACTCTGATGGCACTAAGTTCGGTAAGAGCGAGGGTAACGCTATTTGGCTGAACCCGCAGATGTGCTCGCCGTACGCTTTCTACCAGTTCTGGCTGAACACTGCGGATGCGGATGTGCTGGATCGTCTGAAGGTATTCACTTTCTTGACTCGTGCTGAGATTGCTGAGTTTGCGCAGAAGGTTGAGAAGGAACCGTTTAAGCGTGAGGCTCAGAAGACTCTGGCGTACCTGGTGACTTCGCTGGTTCACGGTACTGAGGCTACTGATCAGGCTGTGGCTGCTTCGGAGGCTTTGTTCGGTAAGGGCGATTTCGCTGCTCTGGATGAGGCTACCTTGGAGTCTGTGGTTGCTGAGCTTCCTTCGGCTAAGCTGTCCGAGGACCGCCTGGACATGATTTCTGTTCTGACTGAGCTGGGCTTTGCGAAGTCTAACTCCGAGGCTCGTCGCATTCTAAAGGAGGGCGGCGCTTCGGTGAACGGCGTGAAGGTTCAGGGCGAGGACGCAGCTATTTCTAAGGATGATCTGCTGCACGGTCGTTTTGCGATGGTTCGCCGTGGCAAGAAGAACCAGGGCGCTGTAGAGCTGATCTAGTACAGAGCTGATTTAGTCTTCTCGATACATATAGATGGGGAGGGGTTCTTCTCTACTGAGTGTTTAGTGCTGAGTGTTCGGTACTGAATGTTTGGCGGGGGAGTGCCCCTCCTTTCTGTTCCCTATATACGTTCCCTATATGTGGAGCCCCTCCGTCAGGAGGGGCTCTTCTTGTATCGTTCTGCTGCCCTCTGGCTCTGGGTTTTCTTGGTTTGTCTTTGTTGGTGAGGGCTTTGGGCGCCTTTCGATCCTGTTTTGGGGCTCCCGAGAGGGGAATTCGCAGATTTTTGAGGTTTCTAGAAGTTTTTTAAAGATTTTTTAGTACCCATAAAACGCACTGAC
>NZ_KZ627117.1:0-59789 GCF_001811075.1 Rothia sp. HMSC069C03 | reverse complement strand
AGAAGAAGATTTTCACGCACAGTCAGTTCATAACGTCCGTAGTCTTGACTCACCAAACCAACATTCGCCAACATGTTGTATTTACTCTCAGAAGAAGCACCCTTATACGTTATGCTCCCCTGGGCAATTGGTGTAATTCCAAGAATTGCATTTATTAGCGTTGTTTTTCCCGCGCCCGAGGCACCAACTACTGCAATCATTTGATTATTCATCAGCTCAAGATTAATATCTTTAAGCGCAAAAGACGACGCGCCCTCATACTGAACGGATACATCTTTGCATATAATTTTTGAAATATTTTCATGGTTAGGGTTAGAAGTTTTTATCTCAGAAGCATGGTCGTAAGTATCAGAGTCGCATACCCTTCGGAATTGCTGAACAGATAATGCTCCATTAATAATCTGACCAAATGAATATCCCACCTCTTGGGTCGCGTTAACACAGGTAATGATTCCAATCAGCGATCCGGCCACATACGATATATCGGCGCCTGAATCCACGAGGAAGTACAGGGACGCAAAAAGTAAGACAGAGCAGAGTAGCCCTGCAACTATGGAGATGATTCCTCTAACACTTTCAAGGCTCAATTCCCTACCGGCTGCCCGGCGTCGCCAGGACGCTACGCGTTGCGAGAAAAATCGGGAGGCTCTCATGAGGTGAAGTTCTTGGGCGCGACTTTGAGCCATCAGATTGTCTAGATAGTAGTTCTCTACCCGATAGTCCTCGTACATTAGGGTGTATATAGCGTAATCACGTTTAGCGAGGATTACCATTGCAATAGATAGGGGTAGTGAACACAGTGCCGCAAAAATTGCTGCCACAATGCTGACGTTTGCAATATTAAAACAGAGGAGGAAAACCATCGCAAAGGAACTCACCAGTGTCATAACTGACATGGTGTGAACCTGCAATTCCTGTTTCGATATTGCCTCTCTTGCAGCACGTATATCTTCCTGTGATTTTGTGCTACCAATATCAGACAACGGAAAAGTAGATAACCTGTTATTTAACATGCGGTGAACCCGATAGTTCATCTTTGATTTGAGGATAAGCATGTTACTTCTTACCCAGCGTTGAGCAATGATATTAATTCCGACAACAAGGGCAAGAGCAACGATATAAATCCAGGCCGCGCCACCATTTGAACCGCTCAAGGCTGATACTGTATTACCGATTAGCAAGGATTGGCTCAGGGGAATGCAGGCTATGACGGCTAGTGATAGGGCGACGCTCACTAGGCTCCCAGGACAGGTTTTCCAGGCTAGGCGGAAGGACCAGAGTACAGAAGAAAATAGATTTTTCATTCTCACCACGCTCACAAAATCATATTGAACTCATCTTTAAGATCTGAAACTCCTCGATGAGCGGACATCGAAACACTACCCGTACTTCATTAGTTACTCTACTCTTCAATGAAATTTAAAACACACATATTTGCGCGTTTCCAAGAATATTAAGCAGATATATCTGTGATATTTTCGGGCATTCAGGGGTCAGCCGACAGCTCTACCCGCAACGCCCCCAGCACCCTTCGTCATAGTCAGTCATATTAAGTTCATATTTCTCCCCAATGTCATGTCCAGAAATATTAGGACATCAACCGCCGCATCCCTTGCACGCCCTCGGAGGCAGTGGGTAGAGTGAAAGCGTTATCTATCAAGAGCGACCGAGAGATCTGGCTCGTCGACGTCGCAGCAACCTCGCCAGTATCCCCCACCGTCACGGTGCAGGGTACGGACAAGGTGCTCCCGCCAGAACCGATAGAGAAGAATACCCTTCGGCACCCCTTGATGAGTCGTACCCGCAAACCGGTACAGCGCATCCTGCAGAAGAATTCACGCACCCTCCCGGTGCGTATCTATCGGGTGAACACGAAGGAAGGTTATGACGACAGTTCACCCGGCTCTTTCTTTTGAGCTATTCCCACCCCGCTCACACGCAAGCTGCGAGTCGCTACTCCATACCATTGCCGAGCTTGAGGGCACCAACCCCGACTACGTATCGGTCACCTACGCCGGTGACGCGAAGCGCCGCCAGAAGACCCTCGCACTACTCGACCACCTGGTGCATGAAACGTCCCTCACCCCGCTGGCTCACCTGATTTGCGCAGGCCATTCGGTGCACGAGCTGGAGCGTGCAGTCCGCCTGATTCTGGGTCTGGGTGTGCGCGGTTTCCTGGCTCTTCGCGGTGATATTCAGGAGGGTCAGGTTTCTGAACTTCCTTTCGCCCGATACCTGGTGGAGCTCATTCGCCGCGTGGAGCGTGAAGATTTCGCCCACCTGGCTGCTGGCAAGGTGTCGATTGGTGTGGCGGCATACCCGCAGAAGCACCCCGAGTCCGCATCCCTGCTGCAGGATATTGAGATTCTGCTGTCGAAGCAGCGTGCCGGCGCAGATTTCGCGATCACTCAGGTGTTCTTTGAGGATGAACGCTATAGCGCCCTGGTCGATTCGGCGCACCTGGCAGGCGTGGATATTCCGATTATTCCGGGCATCATGCCGGTAACCTCGCTGAAGCGGTTGCAAAATCTTTGCCAGATGGCGGGCATGGAAGTCCCGACGGACCTCGCCTACGCCCTAGAGACGGCGACCAGCAACGCAGAGTTGCACCGCATCGGCGTGGATTACGCGCTGAACCAGTGCCGCGCCGTGATGGATGCGGGCGCACCGGGCCTGCACTTCTTCACCTTCAACGAGCATGCCGCGGTGCTGGACGTTCTGGATCAGCTGGACCTACCCCGATACAGCAACCGTTTCTCTCAGCCGCTGAGCGAACTGGAATACGCCTAACCCAACCCGTAACGCTCCTTGTCGGATGCGTTCCCATTGTCTCCCCCACAAATATTCCGGGAGTTGTTGAGTCCTCCGTTTCACCACCCACAGTCGGGTGGTAAAACGCCGGAACTGACTCCCCTATCTATCCCCAGTAAAGGAAAAAATATTATGTCGAACACCGCATTCCCCGCCGCAACCATTGTTGGCTACCCCCGTGTGGGCCGCTTCCGTGAGCTGAAGAAGGCTCAGGAGGCTTTCTGGAAGGGCAAGGCAACCCTGCAGGAGCTGCAGGACACCGCCGCTGACGTGCAGCGCACCTACTTTGAGCGCGTGACCGCTGCGGGTCTGAAGGCTGATAACTACTCGATTCCGGCGACCTTCTCCTACTACGACCAGGTGCTTGATGTGGTTCGCCTGTTCACCCTGGTTCCCGAGCGTCTGGCTGAGGCTAAGGATGCACGCGGTCTGCTGGATCTGCCCGGCTACTTCGCACTGGCGCGCGGTACCGAGACCCTGCCTCCGCTGGAGATGACCAAGTGGTTCGACACCAACTACCACTACCTGGTGCCCGAGATTGGTGCCGGTACCGAGATTAAGTTGAACCTTGAGGCTATTGACGAGCAGCTCGAGGTAGCAAAGCAGGCTGGCGTGAAGGTTCGCCCGCAGATTGTTGGCCCGCTGACCCTGCTGCTGGGCGCTAAGGCTGAGCAGGGTTCCGCTGAGGACTTCTCCCCCGTTGACCGTCTGGATGAGTTCGTTGCCGCGTACGCTCAGGTGCTGGAGCAGCTGGCTGAGCGCGGTGTTGAGTGGGTTCAGCTGGATGAGCCGGGCCTGACCGTGGACCGTGCCGACAACGCGAAGGTTGCGCAGCTGGCCGAGCGCACCTACCGTGCCCTGGCTGCTGGCGAGAAGCGCCCGCAGATTCTGGTGACCAGCCCTTACGGTTCTCTGCGTGAGAACCTGCCGGCACTGCTGGGTACCGGTGTTGAGGCTCTGCACCTTGACCTGGTGCACGGCGTGTACTCGAAGACTGAGCTGGAGTCTGTTTCTGCCGCTGGTGTGCACCTTGTTGCCGGCGTTGTGAACGGTCGTAACGTGTGGCGTGCCGATGTTCGTGCCGCACTGAAGATTCTGGAGGCGCTGCCCGGTGCATCCGAGGGTGCCGTGTCTGTGGCTTCCTCGACCTCCCTGCAGCACGTGCCGCACGACCTGGCTCTGGAAGACCCCGCCGAGGTTCCTGTGGACGGCCTGGCGTTCGCTGACCAGAAGGTCGCTGAGATTGCTCTGTTGGCTCGTGGCCTGGCTGAGGGTGAGGCGGCTGTTGAGCCGGAGCTGAAGGCTGCTGATGAGGCGCTGTCTCGCTTCGCCGCTGACCCGCGCAAGCACAACGACGAGATTCGTGCCCGCGCCGCAGCTGTGACTCCCGAGGACTTCGACCGCCCGACCATTGACGTTCGCCGCGCGGCTCAGGCTGACCTGAACCTGCCGAAGCTGCCGACCACCACCATCGGTTCTTTCCCGCAGACCGCTGAGATTCGCCGTCGCCGTGCGGAGGCTCGTGCGGGCAAGATTTCCGCTGAGGAGCTGAACGGCTTCCTGCGTGACGAGATTGCTTCGGTCATCACGCTGCAGAAGGAGCTGGGCCTGGACGTGCTGGTTCACGGTGAGGCTGAGCGTAACGACATGGTTCAGTACTTCGCTGAGAACTTCGACGGTTTCGCGACCACCCGCCACGGCTGGGTTCAGTCCTACGGTTCGCGTTGCACCCGCCCCTCGATCCTGTTCGGTGACGTGAAGCGTCACGGTGAGGGCCTGCGCGGTGAGGCGTTCACCGTTCCGTGGAGCTCCCACGCACAGTCGCTGAGCGACAAGCCGGTCAAGGGCATGCTCACCGGCCCCGTAACGATTCTGGCGTGGTCCTTCGTGCGTGACGACCAGCCGCGCCGCGAGACCGCTAACCAGGTGGCTCTGGCTCTTGCCGACGAGATTGCCGACTTGGAGCAGGCAGGCATCCGCATCATTCAGGTGGACGAGCCGGCTCTGCGTGAGCTGCTGCCCCTGCGCCGCGATGAGCAGCCGCAGTACCTGGACTGGTCGGTGAACTCCTTCCGCCTGGCAACCAGCGCGGTAAAGGATTCTACCCAGATTCACACCCACCTGTGCTACTCGGAGTTCAACGAGATTATCGACTCGATTAACGCTCTGAACGCTGACGTGACCAGCATTGAGGCGGCTCGTTCGCACATGGAGCTGCTGGCTGATATTCCGGAGAGCTTCGTTTCCGGTCTGGGCCCGGGCGTGTGGGACATCCACTCTCCGCGTGTTCCTTCGCAGGATGAGATTGAGTCCCTGCTGAAGGCTGCGATTGGTTACGGCACCATTGCTGACCTGTGGGTAAACCCTGACTGTGGTCTGAAGACTCGTGATTACGAGGAGACCAAGCAGTCTCTGCGTCACCTGGTGGACGCCACCAAGGCGATTCGCGCATCCCTCTAGGAGGCGCCTATTGGTTCCGCTGCCTGTTGCGGGTTAACCGGATGATGGTTTGCTCGCGGTAACCTGCGGCAGGTGGCGGCTGTTCGGCTTTGTGCCGGTATGCGTACCGACTGTATGCCGAGCTTTTGTGGATAGATAACAGGCCCGCCCGTACGGTTTTTCTTCTGCACCGTGCGGGCGGGCTTTTCTGTGCTGTTTTAGGGCACCGATTTTGTGGTGTTCAAGTGGTTTTCTTTTTGAACTTAGGGTATAAATTACTCTAAATTTAAATGTGGTCTGACCAAAACACATACTTACTCAACAAGGAAAGTATTTATATTCATTGCAGTACTTGTGACACTGTTGCCCAATAGACAGACCTGCGTCACACAGATTTAGCACTTCCCCGTAATTCCAGGGTAAAAACAGCATTAACAGAATAATCACTCTGAATATCCGTTCATCCTAGTGAACATTCTACTGAAAACATTTCCAGCGGATTAGCATTTTTATAAGCCGCCGTTTTTAGAATTCCAGCATGACTACTACCACTTCATCAAAGAAGAAGAAGAAGGGTTCTGCACCCCGCTGGCTCGCCATTCCGGCACCCAAGCCTCAACTGAGTGAGGCTGAAGTTAATGCAAAGTACCCGCGCATGCGTCTGCAGGTCTTCATGGGTATCTTCATCGGTTACGCGACCTTCTACCTGATTCGTAACAACGTCCCGCTGGTCACCCCGATTCTGACCAAGGAACTTGGCTTCAGCAACGCAGCAATTGGTGCACTGTCCACGGCACTGCTGCTCGCTTACGGCTTCAGCAAGTTCTTCACCGCAATGATTTCTGACCGCTCGAACGCGCGTTTGTTCCTGCCCATCGGTCTGGTGCTCTCGGGTGTTGCAAACATCCTGCTGGCAATGACCGGTTACATGGGTGAAGGCGCAGGTGCGGCAGGCTACGGTGCCGCTATCGCCTCCATCATGGCGACCATCATGGTCTTCAACGGCATCTTCCAGGGTATGGGTTGGCCTCCCTCGGGTCGTGTGCTCGTGAACTGGTTCTCCACCAGCGAGCGCGGCACGAAGGTTTCCTGGTGGAACACCGCTCACAACGTTGGTGGTGCGCTGTCCGGTCTGCTGGTTGCGTGGGGCTTCTCCATGTTCGGCAAGACCTGGGAAGTTGCCTTCTGGTTCCCGGCTGTTATCAGCTTCGTTCTGGCGTTCGTGGCGTGGCTGCTGATTCGTGACAACCCCGAGGCTGAGGGTCTGCCCACCGTTGACGTGTACCGCAACGACCCGCACAAGGTTGAGTCCACCGCTGAGGATCGTGCAGAGTCCACTTGGACCACCATCCGTAAGCACGTGCTGACCAACTCGACCATGGTGTACCTGGCTCTGGCAAACGTGTTCGTGTACACTCTGCGTTACGGCGTGCTGGTGTGGGCGCCGAAGTACCTGCACGATGTGCGCCACGCTTCCCTCGAGGGTGGTATTGCGGGCTTCTCGATTCTGGAGCTTGCCGGCATTGGTGGCACCGTCCTGTGCGGTTACGTTTCTGACCGCATGTTCAAGGGTCGCCGCTCCCCCGCGGGTATCCTGTTCCTGATTGCAACCGTTGGCGCAATTCTGCTGTACTGGCTGCCTTCTTCGGATGCGCCGCTGTGGATTGCGTACGTTGCGTTGGCTCTGATTGGTGGCCTGATTTACGGCCCGGTTATGCTGATTGGTCTGCAGGCTATTGACCTGTCCCCCTCGCATGTTGCGGGTACCGCTGCGGGCTTCACCGGCCTGTTCGGTTACGCGCTGGGTGCGACCCTGGCTTCTGCCGGTATCGGCATTATTGTTGACCACTGGGGTTGGAGCACCGCGTTCGTCTTCATGATTGTGTGCTCGGGTCTGGCGGTTCTGTTCCTCTGGCTGGTTAATGGTGCTGAGAAGCGTCTGATGGCTGAGCGTGCAGAGAAGCTGGCGGCTCAGGCATAATTGCCCGGTCTTTCGTGTAGGGAAGCCACACGTTTGCTGGTGAGTCACCATATGGTGGCTTGTCGGTAATCGTGTGGCTTCTTAGGTTAAGAACCTAGAATGGAACCATGACTACTAACTCTGGAATCACTAAAGAATGGGTGGATGAAACCGTCAAGCCGGGCGACGATTTCTTCCGCCACGTCAACGGTAAGTGGCTGGCTACCCACGAAATCCCGGCGGACCGCCCCAAGGACGGCGGCCTGTACACCCTCCGCGATAACGCAGAGAAGCACGTGCGTGAGCTGGTGGAGAAGATCGCGAAGGAGCAGCCGGAGTCCCGTATTGGCGCGCTGTACAACTCCTTCATGGATGTTGAGAAGATTGAGGCGGACGGCCTGGAGCCGCTGCTGAAGGAAATCGCCCCGATTCTGAACTCGGCAACCCCCTCCCACCTTGCTGTGACCCTGGCACTGCTGTCTCGTGCGGGTCTGCCGCAGCTGTTCGCCTGGTACACCAGCAACGACCCGAAGGACCCGAAGAATTACACGTTCTTCCTGTACCAGTCGGGTCTGGGCCTGCCGGATGAATCCTACTACCGTGAAGAGAAGCACGAGCAGGCGTGCGCGGCGTATGTTGAGCATATTGCCCGCATGTTTGAGCTGACCGGTCTGGCTGAGGGCTTCGGCCTGACCCCCGAGCAGGCGGCTCAGCTGGTGTTCACTCACGAGTCTGAGCTGGCTCGCCTGCACTGGAACGTCGTGGAGAACCGCGACGCCGAGGCGACCTACAACCCGTACCAGGCGACCGAGCTGGACGAGAAGTTCCCCGGCTTCCCGTTCTCCCAGTGGCTGCTGGCTCTTGGCGCTGACCCGGAGACCCTGGGTCAGGTTATTGTGGCTCAGCCGTCCTTCTTTGAGGGTGCGGCTAAGCTGTTCACCTCCATCCCGCTGATGAGCTGGAAGCTGTGGGCTGTGTGGACTGTTCTGCGTTCGCGTGCGCCGTTCATGTACGACGAGCTGGTTCAGGAGAGCTTCAACTTCTACGGCAAGACCCTTTCCGGTACTCAGCAGATTCGTGAGCGCTGGAAGCGTGGCGTGGGCGCTGTCGAGAAGGCTCTGGGTGAGGAGATTGGCCAGGAGTACGTGGCTGTGCACTTCCCGCCTTCGCACAAGGAGAAGATGCTGGTTCTGGTCGGCAACCTCCTGGAGGCGTACCGCGAGTCTATTGAGTCGCTGGACTGGATGACTGAGGCAACCCGTCAGAAGGCGCTGGAGAAGCTGTCGAAGTTCGTCACCAAGATTGGTTACCCCGATAAGTGGCGTGACTTCTCCGCGCTGGAGCTCGTTCCCGGTGACCTGTTCGAGAACCTGCGCCGTACCGGTGCGTTTGACGCTGACTGGCTGATTGCCCGCAAGGGTCAGCCGGTGGATAAGTCGGAGTGGCTGATGACTCCGCAGACCGTGAACGCGTACTACATGCCGCCGGCGAATGAGATTGTGTTCCCGGCAGCGATTCTGCAGCCGCCGTACTTCAACCCGGAAGCTGACGATGCGGCGAACTACGGCAATATCGGCATGATTATTGGCCACGAGATTGGTCACGGTTTTGACGATCAGGGTTCCCGCTATGACGGTGACGGCAAGCTGGAGAGCTGGTGGACTGAGGAGGATTACGCGAAGTTCAAGGAGCGCACCTCCGCGCTGGTGGAGCAGTACAACGCGTACGTTCCGGTGGGTCTGGACCCGAAGTTCCATGTGAACGGTGAGCTGACTCTGGGCGAGAACATTGGCGATCTGGCTGGCATGTCGATTGCGTTGAAGGCGTACCGTCTGGCGTTGAAGAAGCAGGGCATTGAGTCGCTGGATGACGCACCGGTGATTGACGGTATGACCGGTATTCAGCGTTTCTTCTTCTCGAATGCTCGTGGCTGGTGCACGAAGTCCCGCCCGCAACATGCTGAGGTGATGATTTCGGTGGATCCGCATTCGCCGGATGAGTTCCGTGTGAACGGTGTGGTGCGCAATATTGATGAGTTCTACGAGGCGTTTGGTGTCTCTGAGGGCGATGCACTGTACCTGGCTTCGGAGGAGCGCGTGCGCATCTGGTAGCATCCCGATAAGTGTATATGTTTTATTGTGCATATAAGAAAGGCGCCCGCCTCGTGGGCTTATTCCACGAGGCGGGCACCTTTCTGTTGTAGAAGCTACGCGCTTCTTCGCTGAAGCTTTTAGGAAGCAGAAGCCGAAGAAGAGGAAGAAGTACGCATACCGGTCAGCTTCCACGCACCGTTCTCGTAGACACCGTGCAGGGTGCGCTCCACCTCGTCCTTACGTTCCACTTCAGAGGGAGCTTCCTCCACGCGGTCCTTGCTTGCAATGAACTCGCCGGGATCCATGGTCAGGCGAATATCCCAGTTGTAGGCGCCACCGTCACGCTCGGGCTGTGCGGAGAGCATGGTGATGACAACAGACGGGTCGTGCATCCACACCTTGCCCTGCTGCATACCTGAACCGATAGTGCCATCCTCGGGCTCAAGCATGCTCTTCAGCTCGGAGTTGTCAACCGCGCATTCGCGCAGGGGTTCGGTCTTGCCGGTGCGCATGTAGTATTCCAGGGCTGCACCGAAGAACGCGATGGACTGGTACAGGCCCTCCACGCTGTTCTCGTTAGCGACGGCGGGCTTGGTCGGCACGGGGGCGTTCTTGGACGGCTCAGTGCGGGTTGCGGGCTGGTAGTCGGAAGGCTTGGAGGTGTAACCGTCAAGGGTTGCCGCGCCGGAGTAGTCGCTACGTGCAGTCTTAAATGCGGAAGCAGATGCGCTACCGGATGCAGATACAGAGCCGCTGGTTGCCTGGGACTGTGCGCCGCATGCTACCAGGAGGGTCGCGCCGCCGGTTGCTGCGAGCAGGCCGAGGGCGGATCGGCGGGTTACGTTCTTCATGGGTTCTCTCTATCTGTGGTGTGATTTCCGCACCGTGGTGCGGGTGATGCCTAGGGCATCTAACGGGAAGACGGCACTACACGGGGTGTGGTGCCGTCTTCCAGTATATGTTTTTTGGCTTGGGATTCCTTTAGCCGCCGTAATAGTAGTAGTGGCTGTAGGAGCTGCCGTAGTAGTCGCTAATGACGATGCGGGTGCGGCGGCCGTAGCGGTTGGAGTAGTAGGGGTTGCGGCGCACGGTGGGGCGGTAGGTGGTTGCCTGTGCGGGGGTGAGCAGTGCGCCGAGGGCGGTTGCTGCACCTGCGCCTGCGGCGGCGAGTGCTGCGCGGCGGGTGAGGCGTACGGTCTTCTTGGTGGCCATGATGTGCCTTTCGGGGTCGGTGTTTCTGTGAAGTGACAGGTGCGTGCACGGCATGCGGCTGTGCATTGACCATTTCTTATTGTAAGCCTCAACGTTATTGTTTTTACGTGCAGAGTACACCTTCTAGTTGAGGCTTAAACCATGCGGGCTAGTCCACGTTTTTCCAGTGTTTTTTCGACACAATTTTTGTTGAAATATTGGGCTCTCAGCACCCTGCCGGCGGGATACATCAAACTAAATAAGCACAAAAGTTCGACTTGTAGCACCCGCATAGAGAAAGCCCCCGCGGCCGAGAGTCATCCTCTCAGCCGCGGGGGCTTCACCGTATCAGCGTGTCCTCACGCGGCGAGCGCTAAGAAGCGCGGCGGCGGGAACGCAGCACCATCGCAGTGCCGGCACCGAGCACCAGCGCGCCGCCCACAGCCACAGACACCGCACCAAAACCGGTGCGGGCCAGGCCGCCCTGCTGGGAGCTCACGCCACCCGACGCGGCAGACACACCAGACTGACCCAGGGAGCCGCCACCGGTACCACCACCGGAAATACCGCCCGGGTACACGCCACCAGCGGAACCATCAGTCGAACCCTCAGAGGAGCCCTTCGCGTTCACATCACCGGCAGCGCCAGAAGCACCAGCCTGACCGGACTGCGCAACACCAGGCTGTGCGGAGCCAGGCTGGTTAGCACCAGCGGTACCGCCCGGGGTTGCCGAATCCACACGGCGCACACCACTAAAGTCATCCGACGCAGCGTTCGGGTCCTTCGGCACGGCAGTCTCAAACGAGCACGCATCCGACGCATTCTTACCCACAGCAACCGCAAGCTGCTGCACCGGGCTGTTCACCTCAGTACCATCAGCCAGGGTCGCGGAATAGTGCACGTCAAACATGTACTGGCCGGGCTCAGAGAACACCCAGTTCGCGTGCGCGTGCGTCGCGTAATCAATGTCGATCGTGGTCTTGCCGGTCGTCGAATCCAGCAGCACATCCGCGCCGTTCAGCGACTCAGTGAACATGCCGAAGCGCGCACCCTCAGGCATAACCTTCGGAACCACGTGCAGGCGCACCGGGCCGCGCAGCTGCGAATAGTCAATGTCCTGCGTGTTGTAGCCAGGCCAAGGCAGGCCGCTCTGCTGGGTCTGCGGCAGGCCGTAGAAGGCGGTACCGACCGGGCCCATGAAGTTCAGCTTCTCATCAGCCATGCGTTCGGTACGCACACGGCGGGCGTTCTCGCTGACCGTCCACACGACCGAATCGAGCGGGCGCACGGTCGAATCAGCGTCAATGATGCCGCTGTCGTCACGCAGACCCACGGACAGCTGGCGGTCCTTCAGGGTCGCCTGAATGTCCAGGTGACCGTGCGAAATCTTGGTGCGGCCGTCAATCTGGCCGGGCACGCACTGGTTACCGGGGGTTCCGGGGGTGGACGGCTGCGCAGACGGTGCCGGGCTAGTCGGAGCAGGTGCGCTCGGGGTCGGGTTCGCGGGCGCCGGAGTCGTCGGAGCCGGAGTGGAGGGCACCGGAGCAGGCACGCTCGGTTCTGCGGAGGCGGTCGGCACCGCAGGCACGGTCGGTACCTCGCTGGGGGACACCGACGGAACGGTGCTGGGCTCAGCGGTCGGAGCCTCGCTGGGTGCCTCGGAGGGAGCCTCGCTCGGCTCAGCAGAAGGCTCGGCAGAGGGCGCGACGGTAGGCTCAGCGCTCGGCGACGGATCCACCGGAGCAGGCTTCGGCGCATCGCTAATGGGTGCGCTATCGGGAGCCAAAGCACCGTGCGCGGTGTACTTCGTGCCCGGCTCGTAGTTCGCCGCAACCTCAGTGGTGGAGGCGGAAGCGTTCATATCCGGGTGGGTCAGCATCTTCACGCGCAGAGCCGTGCCCTTGTAGAACGACTCGTCACGGAAGGTAAAGCGCGCCACACCATCCTCGACGGAGCCCTCCAGGTCGAGATACGGGTAGACCGGGTCATCCTGGGCGTAGAAGCCGCCGCGCATGAAGCCGCGCACCTTCGGGTCCTTGAAGCGGACCTCAACGGTGCTGAAGCCGTTGCCGTTCGGGGTGACGGTCACGTCGTAGTCCATGCTGGTCGGCGTGTACTGCTGGGTGCTGAGTACGGTGTTCGCCTGATCCGGGGTTTCTTCGGGCCAGGAGCCGTTACCGTCATCGCTGTACACGCTCTCAGCCTTGCCGGGCTCGTAGGTGAGCTTGTGCGAGATCCAGCGGGACGCCTCCGCGCTATTCTCGTCGGAGGTATCCGGGGTGAAGACCGCCTGCAGCTGAGAACCCTCGCTACCGAGCATTTCAGACCAGGTGGCGGTACCGTTCACGACCGGCAGGTCGGTCAGGAAGTAGCCGTTGTTGTACAGGGTCAGGGTGCCCTTGAGGTTCTTGTTCGCGGCGGTGAAGGTGATGTCGCTGAGCTTGTCGTCGGCATCCTTGTTCTTTGCCGGGTCGGCATCCAGGCGGTGCGGTGCCACGGACAGCACGTACTTTGCGGCGTCCAGGTCACCAACGGGTGCCGCGTTGTAGCGGTCGACCGTGGGCACGGCGGTGGGGGTGCCGTCACCGAGCACGGGCTGCATGCCGCCAACCTGCCAGACCAGCTTCGACGGCTTGGAGCTAATGATGCGGCCGTCGGTGGAGCGCGCCACGGTGCGGTAGGTGACCACGTAGCGGCCGGGGCGGGTGAAGGTCGTGGTGTTGTGGGTGTGGCTACCCTTGTCGAGCAGCCAGGAGTGCCAGCCGGTGGAGCTGCTGGAGAGCATGCGGTACACGTCGGCAGGGGCGTCGTCCGGGTTGTAGCGGAAGAGCTCCATACGGCCGGGGCCCTCAACGGAGAGAATGTCGGTAGCGAACACGCCGTCACGGAAACGCTCGGTGGGCACCTTCGTGGATGCGCCCAGGCCGGCCCAGATGGGGTCCTGGTTGCCGTAGGTCAGGTGCGGTGCCATGTAGAGGGTCTGGCCGGGTTCGCCGAGGAACGCCAGGGAGGGCGATTCGCCCAGGGTCATGGTGTACTGCGACTTGCCGTCCCTGGTGCTGTAGCCCTTGCCGACCCAGTTGACGGTCTTGTCCAGTTCGTAGGTGTCTGCGCCGGTCTTGTAGGGGTTCGCCTCGTTCATGAGGACAAAGGTGCCGTTCTGCTCGTCCCAGTATGCCTTGGGGGCGTCAACGTGGCCCTTGGTGGTGACGATTTTGCCGTCGTCGGGGCCTGCGGCGGCGGGCAGGGAGGGGGCAGCGCCGGCGAGCGCGAGCAGTGCTGCAGCGGAGAGGAATGCGGCTGCGCGGCGGAGGGCGGGCTTGCCGCCGGGGATGAAGAGTGCGGGGGTGTGTGTGGTGACCCGTCGTTGGGTCTGCTTCTGAGACTTCATGACAACCTTTCTCATTTTTCTATTTCCTAGGGTAGCTCTTTTGCAAATAATTGTCATTTATAACCTAAGTGAGTATAGTGATTCCCAGAAACATGTGTGCGCCGAGGCGCGCCCAAAAACGCACACCACGTACATCCACAAAGAGAAAAACACGGCAGAGCGCACCCCGGACGCAGGGGAGAAACCGGCAACAGGCCGCCGGACCCAGCACCGGGCAAGCCCCGAAAGCACCGGGCAACGCGCCAGCCAACGAGCAGTCATCCAAGGAGCCACCATGCAAGGACGCACCAAACCCCTGAGCCTACTTAGCGCAACCACCCTCGGATGCACCCTCGCACTCGGGGCACCCCTCGCCCTCCCCCAGGTCGGCACCTTCACCGCCGCACAGGCGCAGGAAAACCAGGCGCAGGAAAACCAGACCGGCACCCAGGCAGGTACCGAGTCGCGCGGTTACGTCAACTACGAAGGTGACTACGTCATCGCGGGCGTACACACCGAAATGCTCAACGCATTCCTCGACGGCAACCAGTTCACCCTCGGCACCCTCGCAGACACCGGCCCCGGCCAGCAGGGACGATTCAACCCCGCCCGCACCGTCTTCCACCTGCCCGACGTCGAGGATGCACACACCAAGGTCGTACCAGGCTACGACTACATTGCCCCCGAAGACACCGACATTTTCTACATTCCCTCCACCCGCACCCGCGGCCTGCTCTACCCCGGCCTCGGTGCGGAAGGAATCCGCCCCGGCGCACTCAAGGACAACACCATCAAACTTGAACTCGTGCGCAGCAGCGTACCCGAAGGCGGCCGCGCCGAAGTCTTCACCGAATCCGGTCGCGACAACCCGCGCGTCTTCAGCACCAACGACCAGCTCGCACCGCACACCATCACCGCTGGCGGCCACGAGCACCTCAGCTGGGCATTCACCCGCAAAGGCATCTACCAGCTGACGTTCCGCGCCACCGCAATCCTTACCGACGGCACCCCGGTCAGCTCCGAGGCGACCTACACCATCGCCGTGGGCACTAACACTGAGGAAGGCTTCAAGCTCCTGAACGCGCAGAACGCCGCAAAGGAAGCAACCAAGGACGCCACGAGCGAGGCGACCACTACCCCCGAGGCGACCTCCACCGCTACCGAGAGCGCCACCAACAGCCCCAGTGCATCCGCTTCTGCTTCTACCTCCGCAAGTGCTGAGGCGAGTGCATCTGCTGAGGCGAGCGCATCCACCGGTATTCGCCGCGTGGATGGATCCGTGAACGGTCAGAACGCCGCGCAGGTGACCAACCCGAACGGCGCGAAGGCAGCAGCAAATGGTGAGCAGGCATCCCAGGGTGGATCCGGTGTAACCGCTATCAGCGGCACCGACAACACCAATAACGGCTCTGACAAGGTTGAAAACAAAGACGGCAACGCCACCAGTGTGAAGGGCTCCAGTGTGAAGGGCTCCAACGCCCAGAACATTAGCGCGCCCAGCAACGGCGGCGGCATTACCGGTAACGGTGTGCTGTCCTCCGGTCTGCCCGGCAGCCTGAACCAGCAGTGCATCGCCACCGAGGTTCCCGCCGAAGATGCTAAGGACTCCAAGGACGCTCAGAAGAACAACAAGCAGAGCAACCAGGCAGCCCAGGCACCGACCAGCATCCCCACACTCGCTGTAGTCAACACTGCCGAGCACAGCGGCCGTGAAGAAGTCACCCACGGCCACTTCGACGTAGGCCCGATCCTCAACGGCGGCAACCTCACCAGCAGCGTGAAGGACGACCGCACCAGCCCTGCCCGCCACGTCTCCCCCGGCGCCCTCGAGTTCGTACTCAATGACGCCGCGAAGATCAACCTGCCCGCAGGCATGGAGAACATCGCCCCAGCGGGCACCCCCGTGCACATGATCGGTGCAACCCAGCAGCAGGGCGTGCCCTGGCTCGGCTGGAGCACCCAGGACCCCGAACTACTCAAGCAGCTCGACGGCCCCGTCACCATGAGCCTCAACGGTTTTGAGGGCCCCGGCACCATGTCCACCTTCCTCTCCGGCAACTTCGGTTCCGCCGGTCAGCAGGTCTTCGATTCGCGTAGCGGCGGCTCCTTCCAGGTGCCCGCAAACACTCACCAGCACAGCAACTGGGTGTTCACCGCTGAGGGTCGCTACACCGTGACCATCGGCTGGACTGCACGCCTGAAGAACGGTCAGCAGGTCAGCAGCGAATCGGTTCTGCACTTCACCGTCGGCAACCCCGATAACGCCCCGGCAAGCAACAACGCGCAGGGTGCGGCAGAAACCAAGAAGGACGGCGGCAACGCTAACAGCGCTAACGGCGCCAACAACGGCGGCGAGAAGAGCACCGCAAAGAACCCCGTCAACGGCACCGTCGACGAAGCCACCGGCGTCGTCACCAAGCCCGACGGATCCAAGGTGCGCATCGTCGGTAAGACCGCCTCCGGTGAGGATTGCGCCCTGACCAGCCAGGAACTCGCGAACGCCCAGAAGGCAGCCGCGGCAGGTAAGCTGCCGAACACCGGTGTGGTCATCGATCCGTTCATGGTCAGCACCTCCATTCTGGCGCTGGCACTCGGTGCCATGATTCTGCGTTCGGCACGCCGAAAGGGCCGCAGCGGTGACACCGCATAGCGGGCATACCGGCGCGCACACCTATAGTCGGCGTACCGCCCTCACCCTCGCCTCCCGTATTGCGGTGGGTGCGGGGGTGGGGGCTGGTGCCTTCGCATTGAGCGGATGCGCCAGCACCGTGAACGCTTCCTCCGACCGGATGCGCGTGGTCGCCACGACCCCGATCCTGGCGGATTTGGCGCAGCAGATTGCAGGCGAGCGCGCCAGCGTGCACTCCCTGGTGCCCGCCGGTGCTGACCCGCACTCGTATGAGCCGAGCCTGCGCGATATCCGCGATGTCGCCTACGCCCGCTGCGCCCTGACGAACGGTCTGCTGCTGGAGCAGCGTAAGCTCAGCAAAATGGTTGAGGCGAACCTGCCCGCAGGCGTTGTGTCCGTGGCAGTTGCGGAGAAGATTGAGCAGTACGGCGGCAAGCTGGAAGCCATTGTTGAGGATGCCTCCCTGGACTCCATCTGGCTGGGCTTGCGCGTTGAAGAGGGCGGGCAGAACGAATCTGCCCCCGCCGATTCTTCGGATGCGGGCATGCGCTTTGAGGTGCACAGCGTGCGGGCGCGCACCTCTACCGATTCGTCGAATGCGCAGTTGGCGGCGTTCATTACGCAGACCTTCGGTGCGGTGGAGATGCTGTGCGATTCGCATGCGCGCGGTGTGAACCTCACCCGTGAGGGGGACACCGCGATCCGTACCGGCGATATGGGTTCGCTGGAGCTTCCGTTGCAGGCGCATACGCACCTGTCGTGGGCGTTTAGTGATGCCGGCGAGTACGCGATTGAGCTGAGTGCCACCGCGGTCAATGCGCCGGAGTCGGTGCGTTCTTCGCGCGGCACCCTATACTGCGCGGTCGGTCGTGACCCGCAGGAGCTGGTGGACCGTCTGGCGAAGGAACAGAACGTTTCCGCCTCGGACATCAAGGTTCTTTCGGCAGGTCACGCCGATATTACGGCACGCACCGGCGACGGTAGGCTCGTGCTTCGCGCGGATTCCTCCCAGGGTGCCGTAGAGTACGAGCTGAAACGCACCGTGGTGGCGGTCCCCTCCCGCACCCTGCAGGAGGTGCCCGCCGGCGGTAGCTACCGTTTCCTGCGTTCGGGTGCTTCGGAGCATCGCGGTCAGGTGTATCTGCTGGCGCAGGCCGTTCTGGGCAAGCACGTGCACGGCGAAATCGACCCGCACATTTGGCATTCGGTGCCGAACACGAAAGCAAGCGTGCAGGTCATTCGTGACGCGCTCATCTCCGCCGATCCGGCGGGTTCGAGCGAGTATGCGGCCCACACCGAGCAGGTGATGAAGGATCTTGATGCCCTGGACGCTCAGCTGCGTCAGGTGTACGGATCCCTGCCGGAGTCGGCACGCAACCTGGTCACCACGCACGACGGCTACCGCTACCTGGCGAGCACCTACGGGTTGCACATTGCCGGTTTCGTGAGTGCCAGCGCCAGCGGCGAGCCGAGTATTCAGCAGCGTCAGCGCCTGCGTCGCACGGTCGAGGATTTGAAGGTTCCAGCGATTTATCTGGATAAGTCCACGGCGATGCGTTCACCGGTTCTCACGGAGCTGGCTCGGGAGGCTGAGGTTCGTACCGGGGTGCTCTATTCGGACACTCTGGATGCGCAGGCTCCTCACTACGCGCAGATGATGTTGGCGAATGCTCACACGATTGCGCTGTGCTCAGGGAATGGCTCTGGGCACAGCTCTAACGGCGATTCTGGCGATAGTTCTTCGGGCGCTAGCTGCTCGGAGACGAGCACTTCATAACCCGGTTTTTAAGCTCCCCACAAGCTCATATACCAGTATCAGCATATAGATAATCTTTCACACACCGTTTCGGTCATGATTCAAGGAAGTCCTCATGATGAACTCAACCACCCGCCTCTCCCGTAGCCTGCCCACCCTGGCTCTGGGCGCCAGTCTCATGCTCGCACCCCTGGGTGTCGCACACGCGGAGACCACCCCGGCAACCGCTGAGGCAACCACCGAGAGCGCCTCGGCTCAGCCGAGCGACAGCAACCTCAGCCACGGCGAGCGCGCCCTCACCCAGACCCTGTCGGCGGAGCAGCCGGTCGCATCCGGCCGCACCGAAATTTCTGCCGGTCACGTGGATATGGGTCCTCGTTTCAACAACGGTAAGTTTGAGCTCATGCTCCACGACGACCACGGTGAAACCCCGGTCTGGCGCAGCCTGGACGAGGTCATCTACCGCGGTAGCGACCAGGCGATCCTTGAGGTGCCGAACGACCCGCGCTACTCCTTCGTGGGTGCGCCCGCCGGCTCTAAGGTGTACGTAATTCCGCAGACCGAAACTAAGGGCGTTATCTGGCCGGGTTGGAACACTCAGGATCCGCAGCTGGTGTCCAAGCTGAACCGCGGCGTGAACCTGACCCTGGAGCAGGTGAGCGGCCCCGGCACGTTCAGCCTGTACCTGGAGAACGGTAACTTCTCGGCACCGCAGGTGCTGTGGTCCTCGACCAAGAGTGAGCCGCAGAAGCTGTGGGTGGAGAAGAACACTCACACCCACGCAAACTGGGTGTTCACCGCCCCCGGCGAGTACCTGCTGAAGGTTACCGCGAGCGCTGAGCTGTCTGACGGTTCGACCGTGTCCGATACCCGCTACCTGAAGTTTGCGGTGGGTGATTCTGCGAGCGCTGATGCCCTGTACGCGATGGAGGCGCAGGCGCGCGGTTCCTCGGGTTCTGCGTCCTCGGGGTCGGCTTCTTCTGCTTCTCAGGCATCCGGTTCTTCGTCTGCCGCCGCAGCGAGCGACCAGAGCGGTTACAAGGCAGAGTTCACTATCCCCTGGGGTGCTATTGCCGCAGGCGTGGCAGCTGTGATTGCCGTGGGTGCGTTCCTTTCGTTCCGTCGCCGCTCCTCCGCGCAGCGTGAGGCGCTGGATGAAGTGCGCGGTGACCGTTCGTGAGCGCGTCGGTAACAGCGGGTACTGAGCCCGTTCTTGAGATTTCAAACCTGTACGCCGGCTACGCGCGCCGTTCCATCCTCAAGGATCTGTCCCTGACCCTGGAGCGCGGCGAGTTTGCGGGTCTGATTGGCGCTAATGGTGCCGGTAAGACCACGCTGCTGCGCACCATTTTGGGTCTGATTCGCCCGGCGTCCGGTCAGGTTCGGGTGCTGGGTGAGTCGCCGCGTGTGGCGCGTGCGCATATTGGTTATGTGCCGCAGAAGCACCAGTTCCAGTGGGATTTTCCGCTGACCGTTAAGGACACGGTGATGACCGGTCGCGTGCGTGAGATTGGGTTCTTCCGCCGCCCGGCGAAGAAGGATTGGGTGCAGGTTTTTTCGGCGATGGAACGCACCGATGTTCTGCACCTGCAGGACGCTTCCATTGCGGAGCTTTCCGGTGGTCAGCGTCAGAGGGTTCTTTTGGCGCGCGCTTTGGCGGCGAACCCCTCCCTGTTGCTGCTGGATGAGCCGTTTACGGGCGTGGACGCGCCGACTCAGACCACTCTGACTCGCCTGTACCGTGAGTTGGCATCTGAGGGCATCACGATTCTGATGTCTACGCATGACATGCTGGCGGCGCGTGAGTCCTGCTCGCGTCTGTGCGGTGTGCGCGGCAATATTCACCTGGATGGTCCGGCGGACTCCTTTAGCCTGGAGCAGCTGCATACGTGGTTGCACGGTCACGATATTGAGGAGGCGCAGGGTCACGCCCGCACGGGCTTCACCTGTGCCGGTGGTGCGTTGGATGAGTACGGCCACGAGCTGCCTGATTCCTGCGCTTCTGATCATTCCCTCTCCCCCGCCCATACTGCTTCTACCGGGGGTGCCCGTTGATTACTCCTATCGATTTTCTTGCCGACCTGTTCAACCCGTCTCTGGCGTTCCTTCCGCGCGCCCTGGCGGCGGTGCTGCTCGCATCGGTGGTTACCGGTGTGGTGGGCTGCCACGTGCTGATGCGCGGCATGGTCTTCATTGGCGATGCGGTAGCGCACTCGGTGTTCCCGGGTCTTGCGGTGGCGTTCGTGCTGGGTGGCAACCTGGTGATGGGCGGTCTGACCGCGGGCGTGGTGACAGCTATTCTGGTGGCTATTTTTAGTCAGAATCAGCGGCTGCGCGAGGATTCCGTGATTGGTATTTTCTTCGCGGCTTCCTTTGCGTTGGGTATTGTGATTATTTCGTTGGCGCCGGGCTATTCGGGGTCGGTGCAGGATTTCTTGTTCGGCTCGATTGTGGGTGTTTCGAATGAGGACATTACCCAGGCTGCGATTATGGGTGCCGTTATTCTGCTGGTGTTGTGGCTGTTCCACCGCCAGATTGTGACGGTCAGCCTGGACCGTGAGAGTGCCCGGGCGATGGGTCTGCCGGTGCTTGCCCTGGATATTGTGCTGTACGTTCTGGTGACCATTTCTGTGGTGCTGGGTCTGCAGACACTCGGTAATGTGCTGGTGTTGGCGCTTCTGGTGATTCCGGCGTCGGCAGCCCGCCTGGCGTGCCGCCGACTGGGATCGATGATGGTGTTCTCGCCGGTGTTTGGCGGTATCTGTTCGATTGTTGGCCTGTACCTGTCGTGGGCGTTTAACCTACCGACCGGTGGCACGATTGTGCTGTCGATGGTGGCGGCTTTTGTGCTGGTATGGGCGGTGACGGCGGTTCGTTCACGAGCGCGTGCCCAGCTGAAGAATTAAACCCAGCTCAACCTCGACTCAATCCAACTTTTCTCGATTAAACGCACGAGGCGCATCCCTGTTTGAGGGGTGCGCCTCGTGCGTTTTTTACAGGTCTTAAATACCCAAAGTGAATCATGTTCATGTTTAAAGAACCAAAAGATACACTCCGCGTAATAAAAGCGCATAATTCAACATGTCGGGTTTAATAAAAATACAACCTATCAAATATTTCTTATGGGTTGATACATGTAGTGATAAAACAGTCACTGCACCCTCATTAGAGCTTCAAAGAAGGAGTGATCATGAAGGCATATGTATACCACGGCCCCGACCAGAAGGGCGCCTGGGAGGAAGTCCCGAACCCCACCATTCTTGAGCCCACGGACGTTATCGCCCGTGTCGACACCACCACCATTTGCGGTACTGACCTGCACATCCTGAAGGGCGACTGCCCCGAGGTGGACCACGGACGCATCCTTGGCCACGAGGCTGTCGGTACCATTACCGAGGTTGGCTCCGCGGTGACTGACCTGAAGGTCGGCGACCGCATCATCATCCCCGCCGTGACCAGCTGCGGTAAGTGCTCCTACTGTAAGGCGAACCAGCCTTCGCACTGCCAGACCGTTGGTGGTGTCGGCTGGATTTTCGGTTACATGATTGACGGCACCCAGGCTGAGTACGTGCGTGTTCCCTACGCAGAGACCTCGGTCCACCTGGTTCCGGAGGGCCTGACCGATGAGGACGTCCTCTTCCTCACCGACGCACTGCCCACCGGCTTCGAGATCGGTATTCTGAACGGCAACACCAAGCCCGGCGACACCGTCGCTGTCGTGGGCGCAGGCCCCGTGGGTCTGGGCGCAATCATGACCGCTAACCTCTGCGGTGCCGGCCGCGTCATCACCGTCGACTTCGACGAGAACCGCATGAACAAGGCACTGGAGCTGGGCGCAACCGATAAGGTCAACGCGGGCGACCCGGACTTCATCGAGAAGATTAAGGCTCTCTCCCCCGACGGCCTGGGTGTGGACGTGGCAATTGAGGCTGTGGGTGTTCCACAGACCTTCGAGACCTGCACCAAAATTGTTCGCCCCTACGGCAATATCGCTAACGCCGGCGTGCACGGCAAGCCCGTTGAGCTGCCCCTGAACACCATGTGGATTTCTAACGTCCGCATCAACATGGGTCTGGTCAACTGCAACACCGTCGGCAACCTGCTGAACATGGTCCGCTCCGGTCGTCTGAACGCTAAGGCTATGGCAACCCACCGCTTCACTTTCGACCAGTTCGAGGAGGCATACGACCTGTTCTCCCACGCTGCTGAGCACAACGTGGTGAAGGTTGTTATCTCCCGTAACCCCGAGGTTGCGGCATAGACTGCGGTAGGCTCATATACCGCTCATACTGAAACCCCGAACTTTTGTTAGGGATTTCGGTGGGATGTCTTCATTACACTGCGAACATCCCCACGATTCGCCTCCGGGTGGGAGAGGGTAGGTCCCACCCGGAGCGCGAATCGCCTTCCCCTACCCCGAGATGTAGTTATTTTCTATAGAGACAAGATTGTCTGAAAATTCAAGAGATACGCCAGCTCGGGGTTTTCTGTTCCCTCAACCCATTCTTTGGGCAACCCGTTCTTTGGCGGGCTCAACCTGTTTTTTGGTGGGTTGAGGGGCGGTTCCTCAAGCATGATGCACCCTCCGCCAGGCGCTCTGCCGACCCGCTCTTGCGGGTTCTTCTGCCAGGCAACCTCTACTGGTGGAGGGGCGCATCATTTGGCTCTTCTTGGTCGGGCGGTACCTCCGATTCTGCTCCTCCTTGAAGGGAAAGGAAAAGGGTCGCACGCTTACGATTCAATGGCGATTCGTAGGCTGCGACCCTTTTCTCATGCCCGATGGATTCTAGGGCGGCTATTTAGTTTTTGGGCTTCTCACCGTCAGCTTTCTCGCCGATAGCGGCGTTCTGCGTAATGGGGTTGAACGCCTCCGTGGGGTCATCTGCCCCAGCTGCGACGGATACCTCGGCTACAGCGGAAGGTTCGGTGGCGCCTCCGGTGACGGGCTCGGTGGGTGCATCTGCTAGATCCCCGGCAAGCACGTCAGTAGGATTATCGGCAGGCGCTTCAACGGGCACCTCCGCAACGATGGGTTCTTCCGAGGCGGGCGCCTCCGGAGCCTTCTGCGCATCCTCCTGCTTATCCTTAGCCGGAGTCTCTACGGGCTGCCCAGAAACACCCTGCTCAGTAGCTACCGGCTCACCGTGCGCGGAACCCTTCTGTGCATCCTTGTGCGCGTCCTTATGTTCGAGCGTGTAGATGATGCGCGGTTCCAGACGCTCAAAACCGATCTTGGAGCGCACCCAGTTCACCATCCGGTCAATGCGGTCCTCACCCTCGGTAGTTTCCACAACCCGGTAGTTACGCGGCAGCATCACGCTATCACTGAGCACACGCGGGTACTCGTCAATCTCCTGAATACCCGCCATGTACATATTTTCGCGGAACTGCTGGGCGAACTCCTGCTGACCCAAGAACAGCTGGTCGGCGTAGGTTTTAGCCGCCAGGCGCTCGCTGTAAGCGTCCTTCGAATCGCGGGTGCCCTTCTTAGAGCCGTAAATATCCCAGAAGTAGAAGTACACGTTTTTCGCGATAATCGCGTAGATAATGCGGTCCTGCAGGTACACGAGGGCACCCACCGCACCGGCACCCACCAACAGCAGAACCACTGCGATGGGCGGCAGGCTGTAGCTGGTCCAGTCCACCGGCTGGCCGGTGAAGATACGCACCAGGTAGGCAATGGTTGCCACGATAATCGGCACACCAATGAACACCGCGGCGAGGGGCGTCCAAATGTACAGCAGGCCGCGCAGAATCAGGCGGTAGTAGCGTACCGAGTCCCCAATGGCGATGGGCGTGGGCTTCACGGAGGAGTGCGCACGCTTCATGAGCAGGCTGAACACGCGGTTGCTGTCGATGCCGACTTTACGCAGCTTCGATTCGAGGGAGGCACGTTTGAGGAAGACCCGGTAGTTTTCGAGGACGACGCGCTGGTCGGAGGTGAGGCTCTCCGGGTCGGGTAGCGCGCTGATGTCCATGCCAGCTTCGGTCAGTAGCTTGCTCCACAACTCTAAGCGCGCCAGTTCGGAGGGTTTTGCCGCCGCCTGCGCCTGGTAGTTCTTGTAGGAGATGAAGATGGTGCTGGCACCAATCAGTAGCGTGATGAAGGGTGCTATCCAGTCTTTGAGTCCCATGGTGGCGTTCCTCCTTGATTGTGTGGAGCCGCTGGTTCCTCGGTCTTTTCAGCGCGTCTTTTCAGGATGTCTTTTTGGGGCGTCCTTTGCGGGCGCGAGCCCACTGTGTTTACCGTACCACCGGCACCTGTGCTGAACCTTTAAATGCGCAGG
Organism: Rothia sp. HMSC069C03; assembly: GCF_001811075.1. NCBI lineage: Bacteria > Bacillati > Actinomycetota > Actinomycetes > Micrococcales > Micrococcaceae > Rothia > Rothia sp. HMSC069C03. The sequence goes on along the minus strand of NZ_KZ627117.1, from coordinate 35,253 downwards.
TGGGTGCGTAAAAATAGCCCCGCCTCCCGATGCTGCGGTAGCGTCAGGAGGCGGGGCTCATGTATTCCGAATTAGTGTTCTCGCTGGGTTAGCGCGCAGAGTTAGTGCGCGGAATTAGTGGTCAGCGGGCTTCATTTCGCGCGGTGCCTTGCGGATCATGAAGTAGCTAATGACGGCCATAACACCCATGAGCACGGCGCTGAATGCGGAGCTCAGCACCACGCCGGAGTCGAAGGCAGCGAATGCGGAGGAGAGCAGCTGGTTCGCCTGCTCGCCACCCACCTGGCTTGCGACCGTCACGGCACCGCCGAGGGTTTCGTGGGCGTGGTCGGCGAGAGTCTCATCCAGGCCGTCGGGTACAACCACATTTGCGCGGTAGACGGCGGTGAGCATGCCACCAATGATGACGGTGCCGAGCACCGCACCTGTCTCGTAGGAGGTCTCCGAGATCGCGGATGCCGCACCAGCCTTACGCGGCGGCACGCTGGAGAGCATCAGGTCGTTCGAAATGGTCTGCGCAATACCGATGCCGGTACCGAGCACAATGAAGATCAGGATAATCACCAAGTCGTTGTGCGCACCCAGGAAGGCGAGCACCGCGAACGCGGCAGCGTTGAGCGCCAGGCCAAAGGACACCACCTGCGCCGGGTGGAAGTACACTGCCACGCGCGCAATCACCAGACCGGCGATAATGGCCGCCAGGGTGCCGGGGATCAGCAGCATACCGGCGTACATGGGCGGCAGGCCGGAGACCAGCTGCAGGTGCTGGGAGGCGAAGTAGATGGAGCCAACGTACACCATCATCGAGATGAGGTTTGCGGTAATCGCACCGGTGAACACGGTGTTGCGGAAGAGGCGCACATCCAGCATGGGCTGAATATCGTTCTTCTCGCGGTTGAGCTGACGCAGCACAAACAGAACGATGAAGCACAGGCCAGCCAGGATGGTGCTAATAGCCACTGCATCGAAACCGGTTTCGGAGGTGTGAGTCAGGCCGAAGGTAATGCCGGTCATGCCGGTCATAATCAGCAGGATGCTCAGCGGATCCACCGGGCTGGGATTCGGATCCTTAGACTCGGGCACCATGATCGGGGCAAGAATCAGCAGAGGAATCAGAATCGGCACAGCAAGCAGGAACACCGAACCCCAGTCGAAGTGCTCCAGCAGGAAGCCACCCACGATCGGGCCCAGCGCCGCACCGGCGGAGAAGCCCGAAGCCCACACGGCAATAGCGATGCGGCGCTCGGTCGCATCCACAAAGATATTGCGGATAATCGACAGGGTCGCCGGCATGAGCATCGCACCGAAAATACCGAGCAGGGCACGGGCAATCACGAGCATCAGTGCGGAGGGTGCGAACGCCGCGAGCGCAGAAATCGCAGCGAAGCCGGTCGAACCGATGAGCAGCAGCTTACGGCGGCCGATGCGGTCACCGATAGCGCCCATGGGCACGAGCAGGGCGGAGAGCACCAGCGAGTAGGCATCAACGATCCACAGCTGCTCCGCGGAGGAGGGGCTCAGCGCCTTAGCGATTGCGGGCACCGCGAAGGCGAGCACCGTGTTGTCGATGGAGACCAGGAGCACCGGGAGCATGAGCACGCCGAGTGCCGCCCAGCGCTTGGTCTTCTGGTCGGGGGCGTGAATGGGCAGAGCCGTGGTGTGCGGATTGTGATTCGTCATGGGTTGTTTTCCTGCGTCTATGGGATTTCGGCTGATGCGGCGGACGCGGCGGCATCGGCCCGGCCTATCTTTTGGACTAGGGCTTTTAGTGAGGTTTCGGGGCTTACCCGGAGGTTTTAGGGTGCCGGGCGGGTCCACAAACGAAGATTAACTATACCAACTGGACGGTATAGTTTCAAGCGGTTAGACTGGTACCCATGACCACACCCAACCACCGCAAACAGCGCGCCAACAACTCCCGCGAACACATCCTCGACACCTACGTCGACCTGCTGATTCGCTCGGGAGAACGCGCCGCAACCCTCGACGCCGTCGCCACCGCCGCCAAGGTCTCCAAGGGCGGGCTACTCTACCACTTCGCCTCCAAGAAGGCGCTACTTGAGGCGCTCGCAGAACACACCCTCACCCTGGCTAAAGAGGACTTCGCGGCGATGGAGCAGGCACCTGAGGGGGCAAGCGCCTACTACATCAATTCCTCCACGCCAGATAACTCCCCCTTCGACCGCGCCCTCATTGCTCTCAGCCGCCTGGCACAGAGCAATAACGAGCTTGCCCAGCAGACCATGAGCCGCGTACAGGATGGCTGGCATGCGCTCGTCCTCGCTGAGCTGGGTGATGAGCAGATTGCCCGCACCGTGCTGCTTTTGGGTGACGGCATGTACTACAACGCGGCGTTCGGAGGCGACTCCGCCAGCCCGCAGAGGGCCGCAGCCATCGCGGCAGACCGTGCGGCACTCGAACGCGCCCTGCAGGTTCTCAAGGCGGCGGCTCGTTAAACCACAAAAGCCACTCGACACAGCGGTTAAAGCCACAAGCTAAAACCGCTACCTCAAACCCTATTCTTCAGCGCCGGCGAGCACCCGGGGCTTAAACTGGAAAGGTACATATCTACTCTTCAACCAAGGAGTTCCGATGATTTTCATTGCTGTAAAGTTCCCCGTCAAGCCCGAATACGCTGACCAGTGGATTGAGAAGACCCGCGCTTTCACCGAGGCAACCCGCGCCGAGGAAGGCAACAAGTTCTTCGAGTGGTCCCGCAGCGTTGAGGACCCGAACGAGTTCGTTCTGCTCGAGGCTTTCAACGACGACGCAGCTGGCCCGCACGTGAACTCTGACCACTTCCAGCAGGCTATGAAGGACATGCGTCCGCTGCTGACTGCAACCCCGAAGATTATTTCTCGCCTGATCGACGGCGACGACTGGGAAGCAATGGGCGAGCTGCAGATTGACTAGTCTGCACCCCTGATATGCACCTAAAACTGCATAGTTAGACGTTGCATAAGTAGACGCTGGAGCGCCTCTCCTCTCTGTCCTATTGGACAGGCAGGAGAGGCGCTTTGGTGTGTCCGGTACCTGAACTTTTCCCCTTGACACGACGCGGATGGTACCGGTTTTCGACTCAGCGGGTGCCTTGCGTGCATTTTTACCCTATTAACCCCTTAAAATGGGTAGAGTATGCACACCTATCGATACCCATTCGCACAGGAGGTCTGAATGAGCATCGCATCCCAGCCTCTTCCCGGCGCAGTCGCCGTCGAAGAGCACAACGACGTGGACCACACCTCTGTATCCCTCGCCGTCTCGACCGTTATTCTGGCACTGCGCCCCAAGGAAAACGAAACCCACCCGACCCTGTGGCTGCCGCTCGTTCGCCGCCTCCGCGAGCCCTATAAGGGTCAGTGGGCGCTTCCTGGCGGTCCGCTCAACCCGAACCTTTCCCTCGAAGAGGCAGCGGCTTCTACCCTGAAGCGCGCAACCAATCTGCAGCCCGGTTACCTGGAGCAGCTCTACGCATTCGGCGACGTTCTGCGCACCCCCGAGGCGCGTGCCGCCCGCGTTGTGGGTGAGCCCGAACCGGCACCCGGCACTGATCACGAGCGCGTGGTGTCCGTGGTGTACTGGGCGTCGATTCCCGCCACTGAGGTCGCGAACACTCGCGTGCACGAGAACATCCGCTGGTTCCCGGTGGATGAACTGCCCGAGCTCGCCTTCGACCACAACGAAATCATTGAGTATGCGCTCTACCGCCTGCAGAACAAGGTCGAGTACTCGCGTATTGCGCACTCTTTCTTGGGTGAGGAGTTCACCCTGGCGCAGCTACGTGAGGTGTACGAGGCGATTCTGGGTCGCACCCTGGATCCGGCGAACTTCCGCCGCCAGATTGCGGCGTCGAAGTCGATTATTGACACCGGCCGCCGCGTCGAGGGCACCCGTCACCGCCCGCCGCGCCTGTACCGTTACAACGACGCTCAGGCGTACGCGGATGCGGGCCCGCTGGGCATGTACCGCGAGCGCCACGAGGCGTAATAGCATTTCGCGCGTTGTACGCGCGCAGATTTAATGCCTAAGATCTAATGCCTAAAAGGAGGGACGGCACCGAATGGTGTCGCCCCTCCTTTTGCGTTCTCTAAGGGGTATCGGCACTTGTCAGGCGGTTTTGCGGGAGGGTGTTTGACTCAGCACCCACACAGTTTCTATGCTTGAGCCATCAGCTCTCTATCCGCGCTACCCCACCGTGGGGGGGGGTAGCCTAAGGGACTGAACGTATCGTTTGACCGAAGCCACCCAAGGCACGACCGGGGTGCCCTTCGGAATCTAGGAGGCATCAAAGAAATGACCCACCGAGCATAAGCCCGGACTCAGAAGAATTTTTCGTGCGCTCACGCAGCTTTTTGCGCAGACACATTCTCTCTGCGCACTTCCATTTTTCTGCGTGTCTCCATCAGCGCGCACGCACCGGGCACAGGTACATCCACCGTTACGCTCGGGTTTTTTCATGCCTTCATGCCTTCATGTGCGCTGGCAGGAGTCCGAGCACCTACTCGAAGGAACTCGGCCCATGTCACGTCACATTACACTCGACCATATTTCGTACGCACATCCGGGTGAGCCCCCACTTTTCACCGACCTTTCCGCGGTATTTTCTGCGCCACTCACCGGACTTATCGGCGATAACGGCGCCGGAAAAACAACCCTTATGAGGTTGATTTTGGGTGATTTGACCCCGGATTCCGGTTCTTTGGCGGCGCCGGAACACATGGCGTATCTACCTCAGGATATGGGTCTGAATCGGAATCAAACCCTCGCCGAGCTCTGCGGAATCTCCGAGATTCTGCGGGCGCTGCAGGCCTTGGAATCCGGCGAGTACTCCCCCGAACTCTATGAGATCATCGGGGATAGCTGGGACGTTGATGAGCGCACCCTCGCGACTCTTGCGACCTACGGATTCACCCCGGCGGCCCTGGTTAACCGTGACGACCCGCAGGCGGTTCGCGCACTCTTTGCCCGTAGCATGCGCAGTTTCTCCGGTGGTGAGGCGGTCATTGCCGCGCTTGCCTCGCTGATGATTTCTGACCCCGAGTTCATTCTGCTCGATGAGCCGACGAACAACCTAGACTCCGCGGCGAAAGCCCAGCTCTTCACCGCACTGGAGGCGCTGCCCTGCCCGGCGCTCATTATCAGCCACGACCGCGATCTACTGGAGCGCGTAAACGTGATTGCCGAGCTTCACGCCGACCGCCAGGGGGTGGCGCATCTGCGCCTTTTCGAGGGTAACTACAGCACCTACCGGCAGGCGCTGGACACCGAGCAGCAGGCGGCTCAGCGTCGCGTCACCGAGGCGAAGAACCGGGTGCGTTCTGCGCACCGTGAGTGGGTGCATGCGCAGGAGATTATCTCGAAGAACATGGCGCAGGTGTGGAAAGATGACCAGCCGGATACGATTCTTGCCCTCACCAAGGACGCCTCACGGCAGGCGGCGGTGAAGCTTCGCGGTCTGCGCATCGGCAAGCAGGAGCAGGCTCAGGAGGCGTATCAGAAGGCTCAGGAGCAGGTGCGGGCACAGGAGAAAATCTATGCAGAGCTGAGCCAGCAGCCCCTGCCCGCGGGACGTAAGGTGCTGGAGCTGAGCAGGGTTGATAGCCACCCAGTTTCACGTGAAACATTTGCCGTTCAGCAACCCACCAAGGTTGATTCTCTGCATTTTTCGCCCGCAGAGGCTGATAGCGAGAGCCAACAGGGAACCCCAGCAGAGCACCCCGAGCACCTGATTCTCAGCGGCCCCGAGCACCTGCGCATCACCGGTGCAAACGGTAGTGGCAAAACCACCCTCCTTGAGGCAATTGCCCACGCCGGCGAGGCGGACTACCTCTCCCCCGTACAGCCCGCCTATCGCGTCGACTATTGCATCGAGGGGGCGTATATTCCGCAGCGCATTAGCTTGGATCCACAGCTGACTCTCCTGCAGAGCGTGCAGCGGGCAAACCCCGGGGTGAGCGAACAGCACCTTCGTGATCAGCTGGCGCGGTTACTTTTCCGTCGCGAGAGCGTGCACCATAAGACCGGTGAGCTCTCCGGCGGTGAGCGTTTCCGCGCAGCGGTGGCGCAGGTGCTTCTGGCTGATCCGGTACCGCAGCTACTCATGCTGGATGAGCCGACGAACAACCTCGATATTTCTTCGGTGGATTGGTTGGTGCAGGCACTCGAAGCCTACACCGGTGCGCTCATCGTGGTGAGCCATGATGAGGATTTCTGCCGCCGCATCCGCATTGACCGCACGCTGGCGCTCTAGGGTTCCACCCCCGGAGCAACATCTGAATACAACAAACGAGTGCCCGGCACCTCCGAATATGGAGGCGCCGGGCACCCGTTTCAGTTATCTCACCGCGGCTACTTCACCGCGCTGACGAAAACTTAGATTAGAGGACCAGGCCCTTGGTCTGGGACACTGCGCGCTCGAAGCGAGCCTGAACGTCAGCCCAGTTCACAATGTTCCAGAATGCCTTGACGTAGTCGCCCTTAACGTTCTGGTAGTCCAGGTAGAATGCGTGCTCCCACATGTCCAGCTGCAGAACGGGGATCAGTGCAACGGAGATGTTGCCCTGCTGATCGTAAAGCTGCTCGATGATGAGGCGCTTGCCAACGGTGTCCCACGCGAGGATTGCCCAGCCGGAGCCCTGAATGGTCAGTGCAACGTTGGTGAAGTGCTCGCGGAACTTGTCGAAGGAGCCGAAGAACTCGTCGATTGCTGCTGCCAGCTCGCCGGTGGGCTTGTCGCCACCCTCGGGGGACAGGTTGTTCCAGAAAATCGAGTGGTTGGTGTGGCCACCCAGGTTGAACGCCAGGTCCTTGGAGAGCTTGGAGACGTTGCCGTACGCACCGTTCTCGCGTGCCTCTTCGAGCTGCTCAAGAGCTGCGTTAGCACCTGCAACGTATGCTGCGTGGTGCTTGTCGTGGTGCAGCTCCATGATCTTTGCGGAGATGTGGGGCTCGAGCGCCGCGTAGTCGTAGGGAAGCTCGGGGAGAGTGTACTTTTCAGCCATGATGATGCCTTTCATTAGAAAACTTGGCTCGTATTAAAGATTACCAGCGTAGCGTTTACTTTACTTTTCACGAATTGGGGAGCGTCACATGTATGTAAGACCTCGCTCGAGCCTGTGGATTTTAGGCGGAGACTTTTCCCCACACCTGTGGATAACCCTGTATATCAACAGGCTTTTCAGAGCCGGCACCCTATTCTGCCTTGAAATACCGGGGTATGCACTCATGTGAATAACAGTGCTGTAAGTTCTCCACACTGTGGATAACTACTGTGGATAACAGCTCTTTTTGGGGATGCGCGGGGGATAAAATGCAGAATTTTCACCCTCATTCGGGGCGTTTTTCCTTCTACTAGCCAAAATATTGAACACTGAAAGGTGCGTTGATCGGTCTTCCATACCTCTTTATGCCGGAGGCGGTGGATTAAGTGCACAGGGTTATCCACAGGTGTGGAAATTTTCGGGTTCCGCGGGTTTAAAGGTGAAAAGGTCTTCTGTTTAAGAACTTACCCTCGGTTTTAATGACTGTGAAAGCCTGTAATTACAAGAATTTTTTGACTGAACCCCTCTTTTTGTCTCGCATTGCCACCATCGCCAGCTTCGCCAAATCACATGCGTGTAAGTTCTCCACACTGTGGATAACCATTGTGGATAACCCCTGTGGGTAACATCCCTGGCGCGATACGGCACAGTAACACCACAGCTGCAAGGTGCGCAGTGCAGGTACGCAGACCCCTCAACTCATGCTTCTCCCCTAGTCCATAGGGGTGCTCTTACTAATCCCTATGAAGGCAAAGAAAAAAGAGCACCCGACCATTGGATGCTCTTAGAGTGAGTTGATAGAAATTTGAGTTAAAAAGATACGGTACGGAATGCAGCCCAACCACGAACTGCACCCGCACCGCACATCCGTCGGTAGAAATACGAGTTACTCGTACACCGACGACAATCACCGATAAATAGAGAGTCGAACCTATCGAAGCGAGCTTCCGGTCTCGCCTCGGAGGCTTCCTTCGACCCCGTTATATAATTAGTGTACACGGTTTCATTACGGTTGCAAAGCCAAAACCGAGATTTTTTTAAAATTTTTGTTATCGTTTCGTTATTTTTCGACCTTGGAACACTCTTTGCCAACCCAAGAATTTTCTTCCATCACCCAAAAAACCTTGATATTCCGCGGAAGTTAGCATTATGCACGGAAGTGCTTCTTGGTACGGTCTTGTCTATACTTGTACTGGAAATCTTTTTGAATATGTCGCATTTTACTTGCTTACCCCGGGTATTTGCAGTCACTGCGTACAAAAAGATACCCCTGGCACCCCTCAAAAAATTAGCACCAAAGTGTCAAGCATTACTTGACCGTACCAATTTAGGGTTACCGGGCAAGACCTTTCGCTACAATGGGTGCCAACACACCACACCTCCCCTTAATAAGGGAGCTCCATATCCGATAAAAGAGGAACCAATCCCGTGCCCATACCAACCACGTCTGCGCAGCGGTCTGACAATACCGCACACAACGAATCCATCCAGTGGCTCTCCCAGCAAGAGCGAGAAGGGTGGCTCTTTATTAGCTCCATCATCTTCAGCCTCACCCGCAAGATGGAAAACCAGCTACAGACCGAGGCTGGCATCAGCTTCGTTGAATACATGGTGCTCGCAATGCTTTCCGAGTCCAAGGATCATTCCCTCACCATGACCGAGCTGGCAATCACTACGAACACTCTTCCTGCACGCCTCTCACGAGTTGTAGCGCGCCTGGAGAAGGATGGATACGTCCGCCGCTCCCTCAGTGCTGAAGACCGACGTGTGAGCATCTGCCACCTGCTCCCGGCAGGCGAGCAGAAGATCCATGAAGTCGCCCCCAGCCACGTTGGCGAAGTACGCCGCCAGATTTTCGATCACCTCACCCCCGAACAGGTTGAGCAGCTTGCCGAGATCGGTAAGGCTGTTCTGGGTGATACTCCTTCAAACGTCATCTCGATTGATGCACTGCAGCGTGGGGAATACCCCGCACACTAACCTCCTCCATCCCACAGAGGGATGAGAGTTGAGAGAACCAGAGATAAGGCACATTCCCCACCGGGAACGTGCCTTATCTCTTTAAGGGCACGCGCAGATTTTAGGGCGCGCGCAGAACAACCTTTACGGAGGCGGTTGGGGGCGTATCGGGGTTCTGGCCACATCAGTTTCGCCGCATTTTCGAGAGATTTTTAAGATTTTTTTGCGCCCTCTAGCCCCGTGCGCAGGCACCCAACATGGCATCTCTATGTTTACTTTGAGCCGTAGGTTTGTGGTTTTTAAACCCGCTGTCTGTCCCTATTAAACCGCGAAATCTCAAGGAAACACACCCAATACCACACAACCCAAAGAAAGTATTCAGGACATCCACACTAAGGGTTGTGGTGACAATATGTCAGGGGTACCTTATCTGATTCACCGATTAGCCTTTTCTCTCTGTACATGACGCACCCCACCCCTTACGATAAATATCAACAGGTTGCACCGCGCCATCCCGGCGCCCAAAAGCAACCACCATATAAGGAGAAACCATATGTCTAAGTCTTTCTACGACCTTCTGAACGAGCAGATCGGCCACGAGTTCGCCGCATCCCACCAGTACCTGTCCATGGCTATCTGGCTCGACGGTGAGGACCTGCCCCAGCTGGCTAAGTTCTTCTACCAGCAGTCCCTCGAAGAGCGCGAGCACGCACTCATGATGGTTCAGTACAAGCTGGACCGCGGCCACAAGGTCGAGATCCCCTCTGTTCCCGCTGTCAAGAACGACTTCGAGAACGTTCAGGAAATCGTTGACATGTCCCTGGCACAGGAGAAGGCTGTCACCGGTCAGATCGAGGCCCTGTTCTCCGCAGCACGCGCTGAGAACTACGCACTGGGCGAGCAGTTCATCCTCTGGTTCCTGAAGGAACAGGTTGAGGAAGTTGCCACCATGGAGACCCTGGTGACCATCGTGAAGCGCGCAAACGGCAACCTCTTCGACCTGGAGAACTACGTTGCACGCGAGCTGGCACACGACCACGGCCAGGAGTCCGGCGCACCCGCAATCGCTGGTTCCTAATCTTGCGTTCGCACGACTAGAGCACTAGTCGAACACGCAGAATATCTGCAAAATATTAAACGTTCCGCCCTCCCCACGTGCAGTGGGGAGGGCGGAACGTTTATGTATATACGCCATGAAAGCACACCGCGGTGCACCGTCCAGGAGCTAAAAGCCGCCAGCGGGTACTCGAATACTCATACAGTGCAGAGTAAACTTAAAAGCCTTAGATGCCGCATAATATCACGGCAGAAAGAGGAGAGAATGACTCACACCAACCCAGATACCCTCAGCCGCGGCTCATATAGCAACTCACGCCGCGTAGCCGACATTCTGCGTGCAGAATCAGTCGGCGGTACCGTACTTCTGATTGCGACGGTACTGGCAGTAGTACTCGCCAACACCCCCGCCTCCACCTTCTACTTTGGTCTGCGAGACACCGTGGTCGGCCCGGTCATCCCCGGCTTCAACCACCTGCAGATGAGCATCGGAACCTGGGCAGCAGACGGTCTGCTCGTCGTTTTCTTCTTCCTCACCGGCCTGGAGCTGAAGAAGGAATTCGTGATTGGTGACCTCAAGTCGCCCTCCACCGCGATTGTGCCGATTGCGGCCGCTTTCGGTGGCGTGGCGGTGCCCGCGATTATCTACACGGCGCTGAACTTCACCAGCCCCACCGCTCTGCACGGCTGGGCAATCCCTACCGCAACCGATATTGCGTTCGCGGTGTCTGTTCTCGCCGCCGTGGGTACTTTCCTCCCCTCGGCGATGCGTGTCTTCCTGCTGACCCTGGCAGTGGTCGATGACCTGATTGCGATCTGCATTATCGCGATTTTCTACACCAATAACTTCCACGGCGAGTACCTGCTCTTCGCGCTCATTCCCCTCGCTCTTTTCGCGTTCATTGCCTACCGCGGTGAGACCATGCTGCATCTGAAGCCTCTCGCCGCATGGATTCTGCTGCTGCCTCTGGGTATTATCACCTGGGCGCTCTTCCTTGAGTCCGGTATTCACGCAACCATTTCTGGTGTGGTTCTGGGCTTCCTGGTGCCCGTGAAGATGTCCGCTCGCTCTGAGGCGGCGCAGGCTGAACACGGTCTTGCGGAGGTGCTGGAGCACCGCTTCCGTCCCCTCTCTACCGGCATCTGCGTGCCAATCTTCGCGTTCTTCAGCGCGGGTGTGGCTGTGGGCGGCTTTGAAGGCCTCGGACGCGCCCTCACCGACTCGGTGGCGGTCGGCATTATGGTCGCACTGGTTGCCGGTAAGACCTTTGGTATTTTCGGCACCACCTGGCTTGTGACTCGCTTCAAGAACGCTAACCTCGATCCGGACGTTGCATGGATTGACGTGGTCGGTCTGGCTGCAACCGGTGGTATCGGTTTCACCGTGTCCCTGCTGGTGGCTGAGTTGTCCTTCCCGCACGGCTCTCCGCACACTGAGGACGCAAAGATTGCGATTCTCGTCGGCTCTGTTCTGGCTGCCATTGTGGGCGCGGCTATCCTGTCTCGCCGTAACAAGCACTACCGTGCCCTGGCTGAGAAGGAAAGCGTGGACGCTGACGACAACGGCATCCCCGACATCTTCGAGGGCACCTACCGTGACCCGAAGACCGAAGCCTAGTAAGAACTTCTAAGGTCTAGCACCTTCCCTACACCCCAATCCCCGCTGATAATGATGTCTCACCGCACTACCTCACGTCGCCATACAGCACGAGCAGGGCAGGCGCCCGCGCCTCCCTCAATGTATGCAGAGATATCAGCACGCGTGGTGATTGGGGTGTATTCTTTTGCCGCGCTACTGACCACGTTCGCGTGGATTATCTCTCCTCTGCGGCACGGTCGCGGCTTCACTTGGTGGAAAGTCACCGCTGACCTGCTGAATATTCCCTCCACGCACACGCTACCCAGCGCCATTACGATGATTGTGCTTGTGTCCGGGCTGATTGTGCGCAAGCGTGCCGCCCTCATTGCAGCCATCGTTTTTCAGGTGCTTGGCGCGCTGATTGCGACCCATAGCGCCTTCACGCTGGTGTTCCCCGCGGGGATTATGCCGAAAGACCGTATTTTCTCCTCGACGGTCGATACGCTCTCCATTGTGTTTGCGTGCGCGCTAGTGCCTTTCCTTTTCTCGATTCGTTCGGCGTTCCCAGCACGCATTGGTCGCCTCTCGTGGGCGGGTGCGGCTGCTACGGCAGCTGGCGGTATTCTGCTGACCACTTTGGTGCTCTGGTATCTCTGCCGTATTGGTGTGTGGGAGCCGTTGCGTTCGGTGACCCCGTGGGAGTTGCTGATGCACGGCATGGGTATTGAACGTACCCATCCTGGTGTTTGGTCTGCTGATGTGATGGCTTTCTTGGCGTCTTTTGGTTACGGTGCCTCGCTGGTTGCGGCACTGTACCTATTGGCGCGCGGTTACCGTGCCCCGGATGCATGGACCGGCGAGAAGGAGCTAAAGATCCGCGCCCTGCTGCAGCAGTACGGTGCCAATGACTCGCTATCCTATTTTGCGACGCGCCGCGATAAGCAGGTGATTTTCTCTCCGGATCAGAGGGCGGCGATTACGTACCGTTCGGTGGGTTCGGTGTGTTTGGCGTCGAGCGACCCGGTGGGTGACCCTGATTCGTGGGATGCCGCGATTGAGCAGTGGATGCTGCAGGCGCGTAGCTATGGTTGGGTTCCTGCGGCGCTGAGCGTGAGTGAGGCGGGTGCGCGCGCCTATAACCGTGCGGGCCTGTCGATTATTCAGATGGGTGAGGAGGCAGTCCTTGAGGCGGACCGTTTCACGCTCAATGACACGTCGATGCTACCGGTGCGTCAGGCGGTTCAGCGTGTGCGTCGCGGCGGGTACACGGCGCAGATGCGTCGCTTTGCGGAGCTGGATGAGCAGCAGTGTCAGCAGGTTGCGGAGAATATTTCGGCGTGGCGTCATGGGCGTGTGGAGCGCGGCTTCTCGATGGCGCTGAATCGTGTGAATGATTCGGCGGATTCTTCGTCTGTTCTGGTGTCGGCTCATGATGAGGCTGGTCAGATGGTGGCTCTGCTGTCTTTCGTCCCGTGGGGTCCTACGGGGCTATCGCTGGATGTTATGCGCCGCTCCCCTGAGGCGCCTAATGGTGTGGTGGAGTTTATGGTGGCGTCGCTGATGGAGCAGGCGGCGTCTTTGGGTGTGCGGCGGGTGTCGCTGAATTTTGCGATGTTTGGCCATATTTTTGAGGCTGCTGATCAGGTGGGTGCGTCGGCGTGGAACCGTTTTGCTTCCCGCTCTTTGGGTGTGCTGGATCGTTTTCTGCAGTTGCGCCGCCTGTATCGTTTCAATCTGAAGTTTGCCCCGCTGTGGGTTCCTCGTTTTTTGGCGACGGAGCCGACGTTGGCGATGGCGAATGTTTTGGTTGCGGCGGGTATGGCGGAGGGGTTTTTGCCGAATCTGTCGGCGCGCCGTTTGCAGGATCAGGAGCAGGTTCTTTCTGCAGATGAGCTGGAGGCTCTTCACCAGATGCAGCTCGCTACTGTGGAAGAGCTTCCTGAGGTGTCGCGTAGCGATCAGACTCAGCACCGTCTGCGCCATTTGGAGGCGCTGCGTGTGGCGGGCATGGAGCCGTATCCGCTGGGTGGTTCTTTGGGCAGTACCAGTGCTCTTGTACTGGGCGTGAAGGATGCCCTGCGTATATTCTCTTCTGAAAATATTCCAGATTCGGAATTCATGGTTTCGGGGCGTATTCGCGCGCTTCGCAAGCACGGTGGAGTCCTCTTTGTGACCCTCATTGAAGAGGGTAAGACCCTGCAGGTTGTCATGGAACGCAGCCTGGTGGGCGAGCGCCCACTGAGCCTTGCCTCCCGCAACCTGGATACCGGTGACATCATCACCGTGCAGGGCACCTACGGGGTGAGCCGTAACGGCACCCAATCGCTGATTACCGCCTCCTGGCACATGGCGTCGAAGAGCCTGCACCCCATCCCCTTCGACTCCTTTACTGATCCGGAGGCGCGTCTGCGTCGCCGTTCCACGGACCTGTTGGTGCATCCGGATCAGATGCAGAATCTGCGTCTGCGTACCGCGGTCATTAAGGCGCTGCGTGCCCGGCTGGATGCGGAGGGTTTCCTTGAGGTGGAGACCCCGATTCTGCATACGGTGCACGGTGGTGCGAGCGCGCGCCCGTTCCGCACGTATATCAATGCGTACGGTGAGGATTTGACTCTGCGTATTGCGCCGGAGCTGTACCTGAAGCGTCTGGTGGTGGGCGGTAGCGGTCCGGTGTATGAGCTGGGTCGTGATTTCCGTAATGAGGGTGCTGATGCGACCCATAATCCGGAGTTTACGGTGCTTGAGGCGTATCGTCCGTATGCGGATTATGTGCAGATGCGTGAGTTGACGGAGCGTCTGATTAAGGATGCCGCACAGTCGGTGTTTGGTTCAGTGTCTTTGCCGTTGGGTCATAAGGCTTCGAGCGAGCGCACGGTATCTGATGTGTCGGATCCGTGGCGTGTGGTGTCGGTGTGTGATGCCCTGTCGGAGGCGCTGGGTCGCCGCGTGGATGTGCAGACGGATTTTGAGGAGTTGCTGGCTTTGGCGCAGCAGCACGGTGTGCGTGTTCATGAGGGTATGGGTCCGGGTGCCGTCGTTGAGGAGCTGTATGGTGAGCTGGTTGAGGCGCATACGGTGGAGCCGACGTTCTATACGGATTTCCCTGCCGAGACGAGTCCGCTTGCGGCGCCGCATCGTAGTGTTCCGGGTTTGGCGGAGCGTTGGGATTTGGTGATTAACGGCATGGAGATTGGCTGTGCTTATTCTGAGCTGGCGGACCCGCTGGTGCAGCGTGAGCGTCTGACGGAGCAGTCGTTGAAGGCGGCTTCGGGTGATCTGGAGGCGATGGAGGTGGATGAGGATTTCCTCTACGCCTTGGAGACGGGTATGCCGCCGACGGGTGGTTTGGGCCTGGGTGTGGATCGTCTGGTGATGCTGTTGGCTCAGACTCAGATTCGTGGGGTGTTGTCGTTCCCGTTTGTGAAGCCTGAGCGTTCGTAGCCCGACTGATACCCCCGCTTCTTCGTTATGCCCGGTGCGAGGTTTTGTGCCTTGTGCCGGGCTTTTTGTGCCCGCCCTACCGGTGCCGTCAACACCTCCACGGAGTCTATATTTACTCTGCCCATATATTAAGTATTCGTTACATTTTGGCTTGGGCCCCTTTTTTAAGTTGCCGAGCGGGTGGCGTAGCCGACACAATGAGGTGACTAATCATGCGGAGCGTATGTGCCTCCGTTACGCGGCTTTGAGTCCGCGCCACCCAGCAATGTAGCCCACACGTTGTCCGTCTTTCGGATTTGAGCGTGCGGGCTTTTTGCTTTCAAGATTGGAGTGCCGAGTGGATTTTCTTCTGAATATCATCGGGGACATTAATACGCAGACTGCGGAACTGACTTCCTCCGTGGATGCCGTGCAGAACTGGATGTGGAGTAATTTCCTCTACTACGCTCTGATTGCGGCTGGTTTGTACATTACGATCCGTACTCGCGGTGTGCAGTGGCGTTCCATTAAGGAAATGGTCCGTGTCCTGGGTGACCCGGTTGCTCGTGAGGCTGACGGTAAGAAGAGCATTTCTTCGTTCCGTGCGTTTACTGTTTCGGCGGCTTCTCGTGTGGGTACCGGTACTGTTGCGGGTGTTGCTTTGGCTATTGCTATGGGCGGCCCGGGGGCTGTGTTCTGGATGTGGGTTATTGCCGCTGTTGGTGCGGCTTCTGCTTTTGCAGAGTCCCTTCTGGGTCAGCTGTATAAGGAGCGCGGTAAGGATTCCTATATTGGTGGGCCGGCGTACTACATGAAGCGCGGCCTGAATGCTCCGTGGATGGGTTACATCTTCGTGGCGTTCATTGTGATCACTTACGCGTTTGTGTTTGTGGCGGTTCAGACGAATGCCGTGGTGGATGCTGCGGCGAACTCGTTCAATATTGATGTTTCGGGTACTAACTCTATGGGTTTCCGCATCACTATTGGTCTGATTATGGTGGCGCTGACTGCGGCTATTATTTTCGGTGGTATTCGCGCGATTTCTTCGGTGACTGAGTGGCTGGTTCCGATTATGGCGGTGCTGTATCTACTGTTGGGCCTGCTGGTTGTTCTGCTGAACATTACCGAGGTTCCGAATATGCTGCTGATGATTTTCCAGGGTGCTTTTGGCATCAAGGAGTTTGTGACCGGCGGTACCATGGGTGCCGTGATTTGGGGTATGAAGCGTGGCCTGCTGACTAATGAGGCGGGTATGGGTACTGCTCCGAACGCTGGTGCGACCGCTACTATTTCTCACCCGGCTAAGCAGGGTTACGTGCAGACTTTGGGTGTTTACTTTGACACCATGATGGCGTGTACTGTGACTGCGTTTATTGTTCTGCTGTCGAACCCGACTTATGGTGATCGTTCTCGTGGTGCGTCGCTGACTCAGTCGGCGTTGGCTATGCAGCTGGGCGATTGGGCGGTTCACTTCCTGACTATAGCGATTTTCATGTTTGCGTTCTCGACTGTGATTGGTAACTACTACTACGGCGAGTCGAATATGCGTTTCGTGACTGAGCGTAAGCTGCCGATGAATATTTTCCGTGCATTGGTTCTGGTATTCGTGTTCTTCGGTGCGATTTCCTCGCTGGATCTGGTGTGGACTACTGCGGATATGTTGAATGCCGGCATGGTGATTGTGAACTTGACGGCGGTTCTATTGATGACTCCGCAGGTTGTTGCGGTGTTGAAGAACTATGAGGCTCAGCGTAAGGCTGGTTTGGAGCCGATTTTCAAGGCTTCGGATATGCCTGAGTTGAAGAATCTTGCGGCATGGGATGGCACTGATGAGGTGACTACCCGTGAGTTCTGGGCTGAGTATGATGCAAAGGCTGCTGAGCGTCGTGCTGCGAAGAAGGCTAGCCGCTAGTTTGTGAGCTACACGCAGGTTTCTGCGTAAGGCTTTGTGGAGGGTCCGTCCTGCTGTGCGCGGGGCGGGCCATTTTTGCGTACCTGAGGTGAATGGTGGAGGGTGTCCTTGCTACGGTAGTAGGCTCTGAACGCCTCCTCGGACTATTCTGAGGGTCTGCAAGCTCCTAATGCGGGCTCCTAATGGGTCTGTATGCTTAGGAAGGATATTAGGAGGGTTTATGGATTGGCGTGCCGTACTGGAGCTGGTGGTCACGGTCGTGTTTCTGGCTGGTATTGCGTTGGCGCTATTGTGCTTGGTGACGATTCATCGGAACCCGCATTTTTCGGAGGTGCAGAAGCTGAAGTGGCTTCTGCTGGTGTTGTGCCTGCCGTATGTGGGTCCGGTGACATGGTTGTTGCGTGCGCGTTTGGAGCGTATTGACCGGGAGCGTGCTGAACAGGAGCGTATGGCGCGGGGTTCCGCGGCTGCTTCCGATGCGGCTGCTTCCGGTGGAGCGTCTGATAGTGCCCCCGATAGCACCTCCGATAGTGCTTCGGAGTCTCTTTCTGACACCCCTACCACCACTAAGTAACGAAGGTCACACTCTCCCAATTGGACAGCACCGCGCGCAGTCCGTATAGTTTTATGTGTTGCCTGCGGTGACACATCGTAAGACACATGCGCGAGTGGCGGAATAGGCAGACGCGCACGGTTCAGGTCCGTGTGCCCGTGAGGGCGTGGGGGTTCAACTCCCCCCTCGCGCACCAACGATCCCCGGTTCGAAAGAACCGGGGATTTTTTCATATCCATAACCAATTCCCCGCTAAATGACGGGGTTCCAGAGCGATGGGCAAGTGCATCACCTAAAATAGAATCGGGTGTGTTCATTCACAGGGCACACAGCTAACGCACAGACACGCTCGTTAAACTGAGCCTTTCGGATAAAGACCGTTTGTGCGGTCTGTTGCTCGGAATGGTCGTTGAGAAGGAGGCGGCATGAAGTTTTTCGACAAGCTGGGCAAGCTGGAGCAAGGCATCGGTCGCACTGTCGGCCTTTCCAAGGGCTTCGGCACCTTTGCGAAGGCGGATGTTGCTAACCGCGTCCGCATCATGATGGATGACGAGTCCTATGTGGACGGCAGTGGCCGCACTATGGCTCCTAATGTCTATACTCTCCGTTTCGCACCGGTTGATTTCCCTCGCGTGCGCGAGTGGGGCAACCCGTTCGCTGTTGAGCTGTGCGATTTGGCGATTTCGCACGCCCGCGCGCAGGGTTACACCCTGATTGGTGCGGTTCGCGTGACGTTCAACGTTCTTGATTCTCTCTCTGAGGGCGAGTTTGAGGTTGTTGCAACCTTCGAGCCGTTCTCTGTGCCGGAGGCTCCCGCGTCCTCGTCTCTGCGCGGCGCTGCTAACTACGCGCCGGTGCGTCCGCCGCGTGAGTCTTCTTTGCCGACCCGCATTACGAAGCCGCCTGCCCAGCCGGCTCAGCCTGCACCCAGCCCTGCGCCTCAGCAGGCTCCTGTGGGTCGCCCGGGCATGCCAGTACCGCCTCCTGCGGCGGGTGCTCCCCGTTTCTTCTTGGAGATTGAGGGTCGCATGCACCCGGTGAACCACCTGCCGTTTGTGCTGGGCCGCGGTTCTGATGCTGATTTTCGTCTGGACGATAAGGGTGTTTCTCGCCGTCACCTGCAGCTTTCGATGCAGGGTGGTGCGGTGGTCGCCTCCGATATGGGTTCTACCAACGGCACGTTGATTAATGGTGCGCCTCTGCGTGCGCCGGTGGTGCTGGCGAACGGTTCTCTGCTTCGCATGGGTAATACCCGCATCATCTTCCATAGTTCGACCGGAGGTGTCCGTTAATGGCGTCTGAATTGACCGTTACTATCCTTCGTTACGCTTTTCTGGCTCTGATTTGGTTCTTTGTTTTCCTGGTGGTTTCGGCGGCTCGCCGTGACCTTGGTTTGGGTAAGAACTATCGTGCGGCACCGGTTGATGCGGTTCCGGAGGCTACCCATATTGCGCCTCCGCCGACTCGTCCTTCACAGCTTGTGATTACTGCGGGGGCGCAGGCTGGCGCGATGATGCAGTTGGGGGACCACCCGATTACTATTGGCCGCGCTAATGACATTGAGGTGTCCCTGCAGGATGATTACGCCTCGGGCCGCCATGCGCGTCTGTTCCCTCAGGGTTCCCGCTGGTTCCTGGAGGATTTGAATTCTACTAATGGCACGTTCGTCAATGGCGAGCGTCTGACTCGTGCGACCCCGATTGAGCCCGGTGATGATTTCCGCGTTGGCGGTACCACCATGCAGTTGAGGGGCTAGTGTATGAAGATCGCTTTTCGTTTTGAGGCCCGCTCTGATACGGGTCTGAAACGCTCGAAGAATGATGACTCCGGCTACGGTGGTCGTTTCCTTGCTGTCGTTGCTGATGGCATGGGCGGTCACGTGGGCGGCGATGTTGCGTCGGCTACGACGGTTTTGAATTTGACCCCGCTTGACCACCCTGACTTTGAGGATGGTACCGGTAGCGTTTATCTGGCTGATGAGATTCAGAGCGCGAACCTGATCATTAATGAGCTGGCCGCTAATGACCCTCAGCTGGCGGGTATGGGTACGACCTGTACTGCCTTGCTGATTGATGGTGATTGCATTGAGTTCGCCCATATTGGTGATTCACGGGCATATCGTCTGCGTCCGGGCGCTGATGGTGAGTTTGAGCAGATTTCTACTGACCATACGTTTGTGCAGCGCTTGCTCAATGAGGGTCGTATTACCCCGCAGGAGGCAGAGAACCACCCGCATAAGAACGTGATTATGCGCGTTCTGGGTGATGTTGATGCCTCCCCCGAGCTGGAGTTGAAGACTCTGGACGCTGTTCCCGGCGAGCGCTGGGTGCTCTCTTCGGACGGTTTGGATGCTGTGGTGTCCCTGTCGGAGATTGAGCAGGTGATGCGTTCTACCGATGACCTGTCTGAGATCGCTGACACTCTGATTGCGATGACCTTGGAGCGCGGCGCGCCGGATAACGTGACGGTTGTGTCCTTGCAGGTGATTGACCGTGAGGTTCTGCCGGTGGATGAGCCGGTGGGTCCTTCGAGCCTGCCTGAGTCTGCCCTACCTGATTCGATTGTGGCGGAGCAGGAGGTCAGCACGAACACTCAGAAGCTTCCCGAGGTTGCTGCCACCGCTGAGGCTGCTGAGGCTATTTTGGGCGCGCACCATGATGAGGATTCTGAGGAGCGTTATCGTCGGTCGTTGCGCCGTTTCCGTCGTGCTCGTGACTTCTCTGGAACCCTGTTGCACAGTGGTTCTGGGGCGGTGCGTCACCATATCGGTACGTACGATAACGCCGTGGATGCGGCTCTTACGAATGCTGCGATTTTGCGTAGCGAATTGGGTTCCCGCCCGCATCAGCTGGTTGGTGCCGCTTCGGTGGCTACTGAGACCGGCATGATTCCGGCGGTTACTTCTCGTACCCTAGAGCATCGTGCGACGGTGGCTCAGCGTGTGCCTTTGAAGGTGGAGTCTGATGAGGCGACCCTGCCGGCTGAGCTGGAGGAGCTGATCGCTGAGGATACTGTTGAGCGTTCGCGCCCGCGGTCGTGGTCGATTCGCCTGTTCATTACTCTGCTGGTTGCGGCTATTTTGACGCTGGTTGCGTGGACTGGTCTGCGCTATGTGGAGCGTAGCTACTATGTGGGTGAGAGTGACGGCACGGTTGCAGTGTACAACGGTATTCCGCATGCGTTGGGTCCGATTCGCCTTTCTTACGTGGTGGAGAATACCGATATTCAGACGAGTGAGCTGAGCGATCATACTCGTTCTTTGTTGCGTAATGCGATTACGGCGAAGGACCTAGAGGACGCGCATCAGATTGTGTCTCGTTTGAAGACTCAGGCGGATCAGTCTCGTGAGAAGGCGGAGCAGGCCGCTGCGTCTGCTTCCGCGTCTGCCTCGGCTTCTGCTTCCCCGAGCTCTGAGACGCCCAGTGAGGCTCCGAACTCTGGGGCACCGGGCTCTGATTCGGCGTCCCCGGCTCCTGAGCTGGCTACGGTTTCCTCCGCGCCTATTGCAGAGAGCGGTGAGAACAATGGCTAAGTTCTTCTCGTTCCGCCGTGAGTCGGATGCGCCTCGTGCACGCCGTTTTACGGAGCTTTTCCTGCTGGTTTTGGCGGTGGGTATCAGTTCCTTCGGCATGTACTTGATTAATCCGGAGCACGCTTTTGATACGTCGAAGAGCCAGTGGCTACCGTGCACGGTGGTGCTGGGTGCCGGTGCTCTTCTGATTCACCTGGTCATGCAGTTCCGCGCCCGTTACGCTGATCCGTTTATTCTGCCGCTGGTGGTGGCTCTGAACGGTATTGGTTTGACCATGATTTATCGTCTGGATCCGCAAATTGCGGCTCCGGTGGGTGATGGTCAACTGATGTGGACCGGCGTGTCTATGGTGCTGTGCGCGATTATCGTGTTTGTGCTCAGGGATTACCGTCTGCTGCGTAAGGTCACGTACACCTCCCTGGTGCTGTCGATGATTCTGCTCATCATGCCGCTGGTTCCGGGTCTGGGTATGGAGCTCAATGGTGCTCGTATTTGGATTCATATCGGTAACCGCACATTCCAGCCGGGTGAGGTCGCGAAGATTACTTTGGCGATCTTCTTCGCCGGCTATTTGGCGACGCACCGTGACCTGATTCTGGTGGCTGGCCGCCGCATCGGTCCTATCAACCTGCCGCGTCTGCGTGATTTGGCGCCGGTGTTCTTGGCGTGGATTGTGAGCCTGGGTGTTCTGGTGTTCCAGAAGGACCTTGGTTCAGCAATTATGTTCTTTGGCCTGTTCATGGCGATGCTGTACCTTTCGACAGGCAGGGTTTCTTGGCTGGTAGTTGCGGGTGTCGGAATAGCTGTGGGTGGCTATTTTGCGTACCACTATGTCTCGCACGTGCACGCCCGTATTTATGCGTGGGTGCATGCATTTGAACCTGAGGTTTACCAGGCGTCTCCTGGTGGTTCGGGTCAGATTCTGCAGGGCGTTTTTGGTCTGGCTTACGGCGGTCTTTTTGGCCGCGGTTGGGGTCAGGGCCGCGCAAACCTCGTCCCGTACGCTAACTCGGATATGATCATTTCCTCCCTGGGTGAGGAGCTGGGCCTGGTGGGTCTGGGTGCCATCCTGATGATGTTCATGCTCCTGGTTTCGCGCGGTTACCGTGCGGCGTTGGGTACTCGTGATGGTTTCGGCAAGCTGTTGGCTGCCGGTCTGTCTACGGTCATGGTTCTGCAGCTGTTCGTGGTGATTGGCGGTGTGACTCGCCTGATTCCGCTGACTGGTCTGACGACTCCTTTCATGTCTGCCGGTGGCTCCTCGTTGGTGGCTAACTGGATTATTGTGGCGCTGTGGTTGTCTATTTCTCATAGTGCCCGCGCACCTCACCTGGTGGCTGGTTATGATGCTCCTCAGGGTATTGACCATGCGGACACTAGCTACGAGCCGGAGGGTGCTACTAGCGTTCTGGCGCGTATTACGGCTAAGGATTCTGGAGGTGAGAAGAATGGATAGGGCTATTCGCCGCATGTGGATGTCTGCCGCGTGCGTGTTTGTCCTGCTGATGGGCACCCTCAGCTATATTCAGTTCTTCGATTCGAAGACTCTGATGAATAATCAGTGGAATTCCCGAGCTCTCTACGATAATTACGGTTCGGCACGTGGCTCAATCGTGGTTGACGGTACGGAGATCGCTTCGTCGGTGAAGTCTGATGATGAGTACAACTACCAGCGTGTGTATAACCACCCGCTCAAGTACGCGGCTCTGACGGGTTACTTCTCCACGATTTATGGTGCGACCGGTTTGGAAGCTGCTATGGATAAGGAGCTTGCCGGCACGAGTGATAGCCAGTTCTACGACCGTGTGGCGCAGCTGTTCAGTGGTTCTTCTGCGCAGGGCGCTAGCGTGGATCTAACGATTAATTCGAAGCTTCAGGATATTGCGTATAGCGCTCTGCGGGGCCGTAAGGGCGCTATGGTGGCGATGAACCCGAAGACCGGTGAGATTCTGGCGATGGCTTCTTCGCCGTCCTATGATCCGAATCTTCTGTCGGCTCATACGAGCTCTTCGGTTTTGGCGAATTATCAGGCGCTGACTTCTGATGAGGACAGCCCCCTGTTCAACCGTGCGATTGCGGGTAACACCTATTCGCCGGGTTCGACGTTCAAGATTATTGATGCGGTGGCGGCGCTGGAGTCCGGCAAGTACAACGCATCTTCGGTCATTGCGAACCCCGCACAGTTGCCGCTGCCGGGCACGAACATTAGCCTGCCGAACTATACGGGCGGTCAGTGTGGAACCCGCACTCAGGCGACGATTGAGTGGGCTTTGGCTCAGTCCTGTAATACGCCTTTTGCGCAGATTGCGATGGATTTGGGTCAGGAGCGTATCGCGAAAACTGCAGAGAATTTTGGTTACGGCCAGGATTTGAAGATTCCGTTGAGGGTTTCTAAGTCTTCTTTCCCGTCAAATCTGACGCAGAGCCAGTTGGCCCAGTCGGCGATTGGTCAGTATGACGTGAAGACCACTCCGCTGCAGGTGGCTATGATGTCTGCGGCGATTGCGAATGGCGGTGTGCAGATGAAGCCGAATCTGATTCGTTCGGTGAAGACCAGCAACCTGAGCACTTTGCAGGAGTTCTCTCCTGAGAAGCTGCGTACGTCCACTAGTCCTGAAATTGCTAACCAGGTCAAGCAGTGGATGGTCAATTCGGTTGATAATGGTATTGCACGCAACGCTGGTGTCCCCGGTGTGAAGGTGGCGGGTAAGACCGGTACCGCGGAGACGACGGCAGGTTTGAATAATTCTTGGTTTACCGGTTTTGCTCCGGCTGATGATCCTCAGATTGCGATTGCTGTGGTTTATGAGGATATTGACGTGGCAACCGGTGCCCAGTTGGCAACCAGTACTAGTAAGCAACTCTTTGAGGCGGTGTTGAACAAGTGAGGCCTGCGGCTGATATCACTTTGGGCGGGCGCTACACCCTAACCGAACGTATCGCGATTGGCGGTATGGGCGAGGTGTGGAAAGCTCGCGATAAGGTGCTTGGACGCATCGTTGCGGTCAAGATCCTCAAGGAGGAGTACACCGGTGACCCGGGTTTCTTGGAGCGTTTCCGCGCTGAGGCCCGCAATACGGCGCTGTTGAACCACCCCGGCGTGGCGAATGTTTTCGACTACGGCGAGGAGGACAACTCCGCGTATCTGGTCATGGAGCTGGTCCCGGGTAATCCACTCTCTAGCATCATTGAGCACGAGACTACCCTGCCGCCGGACCGTGTTCTGAACTTCATTGCTCAGACTGCTCGCGCGTTGGCTGCGGCTCATTCGCAGGGTCTGGTGCACCGTGACGTGAAGCCGGGTAACCTTATCATCACCCCGGATGATCGCGTGAAGGTGACTGATTTCGGTATTGCTCGTCTGGCTAATCAGGTGCCGTTGACGGCTACCGGCCAGGTGATGGGCACCGCCCAGTATTTGGCGCCGGAGCAGGCAACCGGTCAGGCTGCTACCGCATCTTCGGATATGTACTCTTTAGGCATTATTGGTTATGAGTGCCTGGTGGGTCGTCGTCCGTTTACGGGTGAGTCGCAGATTGCGATTGCTTTGGCTCAGGTGAATGATCCGCCGCCACCGCTTCCGGAAACTATTCCGGCTGCTGCTCGTGCGCTCATCATGTGCTTGTTGGCAAAGGACCCGGCTCAGCGTCCTAAGGATGCGACCGCTCTGGCGTCTGCGGTGGATGCGATTCGTCGCCGCGATCTGAAGGCAGCGGTGAAGGCTGTTCCTCCGCTGGCGCAGTTCTTGGCTGAGGAGAATGCTGACGACTCTACTGTCGCTATGACTGCGATGGATGTGGCGGCGGAGCCGATTAGCGCTTCTGCTACTCCGCGTTTTGGTTCTGGTGGTCGTTTTTCGCCGGAGCCGACGACGGCACCTATTCCTCGTACGAGTGAGCAGACCATACGTCCGGCTTCGGGTCGTGTGAAGGCTGCTGTTGCTCCTCCGGCTAAGCGTGGACCGAACGTGTGGATGTGGGTTGCGCTGCTGTTGGCGATTGTGCTGATTGCTGGTGGTATTTGGACGGTCCTCTCCTCCAATAATGGTGGCGGTTCGACTGATTCGGTTCCGAGCGCTTCTTCGTCTGTTGTTCCGACGAACACGGGTACCGTTTCGACGGTGGAGCCGACTGAGTCTGCTTCTGCCCGTGCCGCAAAGCAGAAGGTGACCATCAACGCGATTAACTATGAGGGTCGCGAGCTGCAGGATGCAGTGAACGAGCTGAAGAACCTTGGTCTGTCCCCCAAGACTGAGGGTGTTGAGTCTACTCAGCCGGAGAACACGGTGATTTCGGTTTCTCCGACGGGTACTTTGGAGCAGGGTAATAGCGTGACTGTTCGCTATTCAACCGGTCCGAAGTCGGTGACTCTGCCGTCGAACCTTGAGGGTAAGAACGTTGATGAGGCGTCGAAGGCTGTTGCCGCTCTGGGTGTGAATGTTTCTCTGCATTATGAGAATTCGGACACGGCGGCCCCCGGTACGGTGCTTCGTACTACCCCCTCATCTGGCACCAAGGTCACGGTTGGTAGTAATGTAGACATGTATGTGGCCTCTTCCAGTTCGGGTAGGGGTTCGAGTGCGAGCGCTTCTGCTGCACCGTCTGCGTCGGCTTCTGCTTCCGCTTCCGCGTCGGCGCGTTAGCCCCTACATTTTGATTTAGTTTTAGTGATCCAGGAGAACTTATGGACCTGTCGGTTCCCGACACGGTTGATAACCGTTACAAGGTACTCGAGGTAATCGGTACCGGTGCGATGGCAACCGTTTATGCTGCCGAGGATACTCGCCTCGGCCGCAAGGTTGCGCTTAAGATTCTGCGCCCGGAGCAGGCCCAGGACGATACGTTCCGCGCACGCTTTAAGCGTGAGGCGGAGGCTGTGGCGTCTCTGAACAATCCTGCGATTGTTGCTGTCTATGACACCGGTTCGTATAACCCTTCGCAGGATGGTGGGGAGTCTGCTTCTTCGGAAGAGGGCACCGCTATTCCTTATATCGTGATGGAGTACGTGGAGGGTCATACTCTGCGTTCCATCCTATCCCGTGGCGGTCATCTGCCGGTCCGTGATGCTTTGGGTTATTCCGAGCAGCTGCTGGGTGCTTTGCAATACAGCCACTCGATGGGCATCATTCACCGCGATATTAAGCCGGCGAATATTATGGTGCTGGAGCGTACCAGCGAGGATATCGCTAAGGGTCAGCCGGGCCAGATTAAGGTCATGGATTTCGGTATTTCCCGTGCCATTGAGGAAGCTGGCGAGGCGCTGACCAAGGCTAATGTGGTGATGGGTAGCGCACGCTACATGTCCCCTGAGCAGGTGAGCGGCAAGGATGTTGACGCCCGTAGCGATCTGTACTCTGCTGCTTGCGTGATTTACGAGATGATTGCTGGTCGTTCTCCGTTTGACGCTGAGTCGAATGTTGATCTGGCGGCTAAGCATCTTTCGGATGCCCCTGAGCCTCCGAGCAAGTTCACCCCGCTTGAGGTTCCTGCTGGTCTGGATGCTGTGATTCTGAAGGGTCTGGCGAAGAACCCGGATGAGCGTTATCAGAGTGCTGCTGAGTTCGCTCAGGCTCTGGCGTCGGTTGTTCGCCCGGGTGAAGAGACCGTGGTTCAGGATGCAGCGATGACTACTGCTTTTGTTCCTTCGGCGACTACTGCTTCCCTGGGTGAGGATTACGCCCCGTACACCACCTCGATTACTGAGGCTTCGGTGGAAGACGGCGGCCTCAACGGCTTCTTCGAGTATGAAGACGATGAGGAACTGTATGACGAGGAAGAGTACGCAGAGTACGATGAGTCTTCGCCGCGTAAGCGTGCGTGGGTTCGTTTCCTTGTGGGTACTCTGATTGTAGCTCTGCTGGTTTTCAGTGTCGGCTCGGTTCTGTACTACCAGAACAAGCTCAATGAGGTTCCGCAGGTTCAGGTTCCGGCTGTGGTGAATGTTTCCCGCGATGATGCCGATAACCAGCTGCGTAACCGAGGCTTCGTGGTGGAGTACCGTCAGGGCTACTCGGACAACATCAAGAAGGGCGACGTTATCAACGTTGAGCCGGGTGTCGGTTCTACGGTTAATAAGGGCTCGACCGTGGTTGTGACTGTTTCGAGCGGTCCGGAGAAGGTCAAGTTGCCGGATAACCTGCAGGGTCAGAGTGAGGCGTATGTCCGTAACGCTCTGAAGGACCTGGGTCTGGTGGATGGCCGCGTCTCCACTGTGGAGAGCGCTTCCGTTCCTGCGGGTATGGTTGTGGAGCTGTCCCCTGAGAAGGACTCGACCGATGATAAGGGGGCTCAGACCGTTGAGGCTGGTAGCACCGTGAACATTGTCCTGTCTTCCGGTAAGGTGAAGGTCCCCTCGCTGGTGGGTCTGACCAAGGATCAGGCGATTGCTGCTCTGACCGCTCAGGATGTTCTGCTGAACACCAACATTGAGACTGTTCAGACTAACGAGCGTCCTGCGGGCACTGTGCTTTCGCAGAGCTCTGCGGCGGGTACTCTGGTGGCTCAGAACAGCACTGTGACGATCCGTGTAGCTGCTACTCCGACTCAGACGACCGCTCCGACTACTGCGGCTACTCAGCCTGCGGCGGCGACCGGTAACCAGAACGCTACTACTGGTAACCAGAACCAGCAGCGTTCTACCGCGGCTAACCAGCAGGCTACTCAGCCTGCGGCGGCGACCGGTAACCAGAACCAGCAGCGTTCTACCGCTACGGCTACTCCGGCACCGGCTGCGTCCACTGCTGCGGGTACCCGTACGATTCAGGGTACTAACGCGAATACCAATGCGAACAACACAAACGCTAACGCCCGCTAAGGGGTTCTAGCGGTTAGCAAAAGGGGCGGCGCTCCACACCGTTGGGTGTGGGGTGCCGCCCCTTTTTGTGTACCTGGGTTCGGGGTAGGAAGTGTGCGAGGGAGTAGAGTTATCGCCTCCAGTTTCCCTGTAGCATGCCTGCTACGGGGCTTCTGGAGGCGATATAAGCCATTGATGGCAATCCAAGCTAAAGTTACTAAGCCATGAGGGGTGAGAGGCTCTTAGAGCGCTCTGCGGCTCCCTGCAGACCGGTTTCTTCGAGCCAGTTACCGAGCATGAGGTATCCGCTTTCGGTCAGGACCGACTCGGGGTGGAACTGCACGCCGTGCATGGGGGCTTCACGGTGGCGCAGACCCATGATGATGCCGTTATCGGTGGTGGAGGTGGTTTCCAGGACCTCGGGCATGGTTTCGGGTACGACTGCCAGGGAGTGGTAGCGGGTCGCGGTGAAGGGGTTGGGCACGTCCTTGAATACGGAGACGTTCTCGTGCACGAGGCGGGAGGTCTTGCCGTGCATGAGTTCGGGGGCGTGGGTGACGGTGCCGCCGAATGCCTCCGCGATGGCCTGGTGGCCGAGGCATACGCCCAGCAGAGGCTTCTTCGCTTCGGCTGCCCAGCGGATGGTGTCAATAATGACGCCTGCTTCTGCGGGGGCGCCGGGGCCCGGGGAGACGAGCACGCCGTCGTGTTCTTCGGCGAGCTTGATAACGGCGTCGAGTTCGTATTCGTCGTTACGGATGACGGTGGTTTCAGCGCCGAGCTGCTGGATGTAGCCGACGAGGGTGAAGACGAAGCTGTCGTAGTTGTCGATGACAAGGATGCGGGTCATGGCACGTCCTTAGCGCTAATGGTTGATGGTGACGTTCAGGTTAAAGGGGCCGTACTCTGCGAAGTGGGGGAAGACGAATTCCATGAGCAGGTAGACTACGGCGAGTATCAGCGCGATGGCGATGATGATGCGAACCCACAGGGGGCCGGGAAGGTGGCGGAAAATCCATGCGTACATCTTGCTTTTCCTCTCTGAGTTTAGGATCCTGCTACGGAGGCGGCAATCTCTGCGGGCGCTCCGGCTGCGGCGGGCCGCCAGGATTCGAGGCGGGCGTGGACAATGTATCGTTCGGTGTCGCCGTAGCGCGGGTGGCAGGTGGTGAGCGTCAGGAGGCGCTCGGTGGGTGCTACGCCGGGCTGTCCGGGGACGGGTTCGATGACTTCTACTTGGTCGGGCTGCACGATTTCGTGGCTGTAGACAGTGTAGGTGTAGTAGCCGTCTTTGGTGCGCACGTAGATGTGGTCGCCTTCGGTGAGCAGGTCGATGTCGTTGAGGACTTTACCGCGGGTTTGGCGGTGGCCGGCAAGGGAGAAGTTGCCCACCTGTCCGGGCATGGCGCTTCCTTCGT
This sequence comes from Rothia sp. HMSC069C03, assembly GCF_001811075.1. Lineage (NCBI taxonomy): Bacteria > Bacillati > Actinomycetota > Actinomycetes > Micrococcales > Micrococcaceae > Rothia > Rothia sp. HMSC069C03. The sequence continues at coordinate 5,992 of NZ_KZ627117.1, read as the reverse complement.
AGTGGCCGAGTCCGAGGGAGTCGAGCACGTCGGAGCTGGTGCCCTGGGTGGCGGGGCGCTGGTAGTCGGATCCGAACTTGGGGATGTAGACGACGCCGAAGACTTCGCCGTGGCCGGGTTCGCTCAGACCTGCGGGAGGGGTGTTGGGATCCCAGTTGGGGAGGGGTTCGGCGGGGTTGGAGTCGAATTCCTGGACGAGGGTGCTGACGGCTTGGGATTGGGTGCGGTCGGCGTCGATGTTGGTCCACCAGAGCTGCCATGCGACGAAGAGCAGTAGCAGCAGGCCGACGGTAATAAGGAGTTCGCCTGTAATCTGGATAATCCAGTGCAGCACGGTACGGGGGCGGCGCTCTGCGGTGGGTGCCGTTCCTTGGCTCATGCGTTCTCCTTTGTCCTTTGGGTTGTGTATGTTCTTGGGCGCCGGGTGGCGTTCCTTATCTTTCAACGCACGGAGAAGGTGAAATCATCCCGTAAGTCTGCAAAGATAGGTGTGAACATATATTTTTAGGTTACCCATACAACAATAAGCGGAGGAAGTATGTCGACCAACTCGGCTAAGGCATCGTCCAAGAAGAAGTCTCAGAAGTCTGCTAAGTCTGAGGTGGAGGATGCGAGCGAGCTGCGTCTGCGTGAGATTGCTCGTGAGATGGAGAGCGGCACGCAGCTGAAGGAGCAGACTCCGTTGTGGTACCGCGTGATTATGTTCTCGCTGTTGGCGGTGGGCATTCTGTGGATTATTATTTTCTACATTACGCAGGGCCTGTTCCCGATTCCTGATTTGGGTATGTGGAATGTGAGTGTTGGTGTGGGCGCCATGATGGTGAGCATGCTGATGATGACTCGTTGGCGCTAGAGTTTAGACGTTAGAGCTTATAGAGAGGCGGCCGTCCCGTGTGGGGCGGCCGCCTCTCTACGTTTGGAGCTAGGGGGTTAGGGAGCCTCTGCGGCGCTTTTTCTGTTCTGAAGCGCTGTCCGGAAGATCGCGGTCATGGCGACCATGCTGAGCAGTTCGGTGAGGGTTTGGGTGAGTACGGTAGCGCTCATGAGCTTTGCTTCGGGGTTCCCGCTGTGCGCCAGGCGTTGTGCACAGAGCGCTACGACGGGGTAGATGATGAGGGCGTTGCGGGTGACGGCGCTGAAGGTTACGGCGATACGTTCCGGTCGGCTCATCATTCTGCTAAGGAGCCATGCAGCGACTCCTGCGAGGATAGCGTAGGTAAGGTAGAGTCCGGCGAGTCGGGGAATGAGCTGCGTTTCGTTCAGTACCGCCGGGGTGTAGGCGGAGCACATGAGGGCAAGAAGTAGGCACATGAGGGGAATCATCGCGGTATCGCTCATACTACGTAGGCGTTCGTAGGTTTGTTGGCGCTGCGGTGAGCGGGTTAACCAGCGTTGCGCGAGGTAGGCGGCTACTAGAGGTGCGATGAGCGGTGTGAGGCTGAGGTAGCTTTCAGCGGGGAGGGGGAAAATTTCTCCCGCCACCCTCATATCTATTATTCCTATATAAGAATATATACTAGTCCAGATAGGAATAAATATAAGCTGGGCGCCGAGCAGGTAGGGTGTTGCCGCTAGCAAACCTCGGTATTCCCCTCCGGCAATACACGTAAAAACCACCACGTAATCCACGCATGGAGCCAGCAAAACAATCACTGTAGCTAGAGCAACGGGGCCTCCCTCAGGGATAAAGAGGGAGACCAGAGGCGCAACTAGAATCGGGGTTCCAAGGGTAGCCGCCAGCACGACCGTGCGCACAAGCATCTTATGCTGACCAACATTCATGCCGGCCAGGGGCATGAGAGCGAAGTTACTCCACAGTAGCGCGCCAAGCGCATAAGGCACGAGCTGTTCAGAAGCGTGACTCCACCCGTTCAAACCCGCGCAGGCAGCTCCCACGATCATGGAGCCAAGGTAGAGGGCCACCTGGTGACGTTCCATAAAGCTCACCAAAGTCATCCTCTTCTAGTAGATCAGGTCGCCTCGCGCCGCTTCGTGGACGCGGCGGGTTACGGGCTCCATGACGGGCGAGTTGATATTCCACCGCTGCCAGTAGAGGGGGAATTCTACGGGGGTTGCGGCGAGCTTCACGAGGTGCCCGCTTTCGAGTTCTTCGGCGCATTGTGCCTCAGGAATGAGGCCCCAGGCAATACCGGAGCTGACGGCTCGCGCATAGTCCGGAGATGAGGGAATGTAGATGGTGGGGCTTTGGATAAAGGTTTCTTCAGCCTCTAGACCTACCTCTTTTTCAATGAGGGCTCGTGCTATATCCTGCACAAAATCTTTACGGTCGTATTCGACAACGGGGGCATGATTGAGCTCTTCGTGGCTCGTGGTCTTGGGCCAGCCGGGTAGGTACCGCTGTACGTAGTCAGGGGTGGCAACGCACCAGTAGCGTGCCACGCCGAGGGTTTCGACGGAGCAGCCGGGGATTTTTTCGGGTTTGGAGGTGATGACTGCCATGACTTCTCCGGATCGGAGCATGGCGGAGGAGTGGAATTCACCTTCTCGTCGCAGGTCGCAGAAGATGCTGTCTTCGCGGCTGAGGGTTCCTACGGCGTCGATGAACCAGGTGGCGAGTGAGTCGGCATTGACGGCAACGGAGATGCTCTGGAAGCCGCCGGCACCCATGAGTTCGCGTTCCATTTCTTGCTGCAGGAATTCGCTTTGTCGGGCGATGCGCAGTACGCTTTGTCCGGCGTCGGTGGGGGTGACGGGGTTGCTTCGGCGTACCAGGACCTTTCCGGCGATCTGTTCCATGGCTTTGATGCGCTGGGAGATGGCGGAGGGGCTCACTCGCAGGATATCTGCTGCCGCGTCGAAGGTGCCGTATTCAATGACGGTGGCGAAAGTGGTGAGCTGGTCGGTACTGAAACGTGTCATAAGAATATCTTACGCAGTGTGAAAATATTTAGATAGATTTAGGGTCCTTTTTCCCGTATTCTCGTCTCTGGCACTTCACACTTCCGCTAACGCAGGCTTTATCCCTGCATCACGAGCTTTTGCCTGGCAAGCTGGTAGTAAGAGAGCCGCTACCCGCCACTACGTACGCGGGTTCATACCCCGTTTGATCAACATAGAAAGTTTCACGATGTCCGCATCCCTCTCCCTGCTGTTTCTGGGCGCTACCACCACGATTTCTTTGGTGGCGGCTATTGGCGCCCAGGGAACTTTTGTGCTGCGTCAGGGTATTTTGGGTCGGCACATTACCCCGATTATTATTTTCTGCATTCTGTCGGATGCTCTGATGATTGGCTTGGGCGTTGTGGGTCTGGGTGCCCTGTTGGATGCGGCGCCGTGGTTTATTGAGGTGTTCCGTTATGTGGGTGCGGCGTTTTTGGCGTGGTTTGGTTTTGAGGCTGGCCGCCGCGTGTTTACTACGCACTCCATCGTGGTTGATGATGCGGAGGGCGATTCTCAGTCGTTGAAGGCGGCTCTGCTGACCACGGCGGCGGTGACGTATTTGAATCCGCTGGCATGGTTAGATACGACTATTCTTTTAGGTTCGCTGGCAAACGCCCAGGGCGATCCTGGCCGTTGGTGGTACTACCTGGGTTGCTGCTGCGGTAGCCTGATCTGGTTTTTGATGCTGGGCTATGGTTCGCGCCTGTTGCGTCCGCTCTTTGCGCGCCCTTCAGCGTGGCGCGTTTTGGATGGTGCGACGGCTCTTCTGATGGCGTACCTGGTGTTCAACCTGCTGACGATGAACCTGTCGACCCATTAACTTTTACCCCCTGACTTGGCTCTTTATGCTTTGTCAGTCTCTTTTTCAGTGCTCTTCTCCTCTTCGAGGGGTATGAGCACTTCATTTTTGGGCAAGGTAAGTAGACCCAAGTAGATATCGCGAATGATCAGGATGTGCTTGATCCGCTCAATCATGGGCTTGAGGAAGCTTCGGGCGTATTTTTCGTCGCTACTGGTGGTTGCAACGAAGCTGAGCCCGGAGAACACGGCAACGATCATGGACACCTTGATGACGACGGCGTTGATGTTGGTGTCTACGCCGAGGATTTTGAGGTGTTCGGGTTTGATGCTCATTCAGGATTCGATGGTGGTGTCGCTAATGGCGATGGACGAGAAACCCATGAAGAATCCGAAGACGAGCAGCATGAAGAAGGTCGCCTGAATAATCTGCCCGATCATGGGGATGATGATGAGGTTACTCCAGGGAGCGATTTTGAGGGGTCGGTGTTCGAGGATTTTCTTCTCTTCGACCCAGTCTTGGGCGGTGTTCCAGATTCCGCCTTCGAGGGCTGCGGCATGCTCGTAGTCGTTGTCGCTAAAGCGTGCGATGTCGTCGCCTCTCGAGCGCCCCAGCAGGCGCGCTGTGCGTTCCAGGGAGGTTGTGACGACCACGAACACGGCGAGTAGCCCCATGAGGCCCAGAACCGCCCAGGTGCGCGGGAAGCTGAGTCCGTTGGCAAGCTTCCAGAGGTCTGCGTTCACGAAGATAAAGAGTACGGACACCATGAGTACGGGTAGTACTTTCGCGATCATGGGCGGCAGGGATGCAAGCTGGTGGATGGCGTGCTTAAGGGACCAGCCGAGTACGGTATCTACGCCCAGGAAGATGGCGAGGTAGATTCCGATAACGATGAGCGGGAATACTTGGCCGCCGTCGTAGACGAAGTCGAGGCCGTCGAGGGTGTTGGATGCAAAGACACCGGCGGTAAAGAGCATTCCAGCAGAAAGTACGGTAAGAATACCCGTGGTGATTTGAACCCACCGCGGGGAGCGGACCATCAGCACGTGGGCAAGAGCAATGAACACACCGGAGATGATCGGCATAATGAGGAAAATCCCACCGAGTACGAGCACTGGGAGCACTTCGTTGCTGAGGGTACTATCGCGTGTGAGAGTTTTGATGTAGTCCGGTAGGGAGCCTTTCACGTCCTCTACGACGAAGAGGAGAAGGTCGCGCAGGAAGATATAGCAGATATGCATGATGCCAGCCCACAGGATCCACGGTACAGAGCGTGGGAACGCATCGAGAGCACGTTGACGTGCAGGAATGATGAGGGGCACGCCCTGTTTACGGAACCAGATATTGCTCTGCTTTAGCATGTCAGCCTTGCTGTAGTGCTGAGTGGTGTAATGCTGAGGTTGCACCGCTTCTGCAGTGGCTTTAGCACGCAGCCGCGCCCAGATGGGCGTGCGTCCTTCTGCTGCGGGGTGTTCTGGTCCTGTGCGCTCATGACATACCACTCTACAGGGGTTGAGAACCTCTTTTATCCGAAGGCCCCTATAGTTCTTCTCGCTGGAGTTCAGCTCCGATAAAGCGGCTGTAGGCGCCCATGAGGAGGGCAGCTGCTTCTTCCTGTTCCTCGTAGATGCCTAGCTCCTCGTCCTCACGACCCGTGTAGGTACCGCTACTGATTTCGAGCAGGGATAACGGTCCTTCTGCAGTCTCCGGGGCTAGAGCATCCAGGATGAAGCTCAGGCTTTCTTCTGATTCTTCAGCTACGCCCATGAGCCGCCCCAGACGTGTACCCGGGTAGGGTGCGATGGTGAGGACGTCTTCGTTCTCGCACTGGATAATGCGTGCGACAGGAATAATATCCCCGTCTGCGGTCTCTTCGAGCAGTAGCTCGGTGGAGAGGTCGATATGGCTTTCCTCGCTCTGTAGGAGCTGCCTGGGCCACCAGAGGTGAATGTATTCGGTCAGTGCCGCCCAGGTTTCGTGAGGCTCCAGTATGCTCTCTACGTAGAGTGCTACCGTTCGTTCTTCACCGTTGTGTTGGTGATGCTGATCGACTGGCTCTGGGGCGTGGGAAAACATGGGGTAGTGCATGGTTCTACTCTATCCCAGTGTGTCTGTGAAGAGCATTCTTCCTTGTAGACAGAGCCATAGACAAGGGTCTGAGGGCACAAAAAAGGGGCAGACCCGCATGGGTCTGCCCCTTTCCAGCTTTAGCTGTTAAAACAAAAGAGCCCGCGCAAGCGGGCTCTTTTTATTGCCTATTGGATTGTTATCCAAAAACCATACAGTGAACGC